>CABURV010000032.1 GCA_902494035.1 uncultured Collinsella sp. | reverse complement strand
GTTCCTGGGCGCGGCGCTCGTGGCGGCGCAGGCCTCTGTTCCGGGGCCGCTCTCGCTGGCATTGCCTGCCACCTGCGGCGCCGAGGCCGATAACCAATATGACCGCGTGGTCCGCGCGGTGCTGCGCCAGCGTGGCTGCGGTGACGTGGCAATCGCCGCGCCGCGTTTCGAGGTCCTTCCCTGGGAGCTCAACCGCCGGCTGGGCGCACGGGCGGCTTCCGAGCTCTTCGGCGTGCTGCTCGCGGGCGATGCCGCCTATGCGCTGCCGGTGTCGACACGGGCGGGTTTCGTGCGCGCCTGCGTGGAGCAGCTTGTCGCCGGGGGAGCTTCCTCGCTGGACGTGCCGCGGATCGCGCGGCTCGTCGCGGAGTTCGCAGGGGGCGATGCCCCCGATGTTGTCAAGCGGCTCGCCTTGGTGGGGGAGTGGCCCTGGGTCTATGCCGACGAGCTTACGGGCGAGCTGTGGGACGAGGTCGCGCAGCGCGGCTATCGGCTCGCGCGCATGCCGCTCTCGGAGTTCTTCTGGATGATGTGGCAAGACGAGTGGGAGCAGGACTCTTCGCAGGGGTCTCGCAGCGGGGTGAAGGGCATGCCCTGGGAGCCGGGGACGCGGGCGGGTGTCGCCGCGGCCCCTGCCTCTATACCTTCCGATGCCGTGTCCGCCGTCGAAGTGCCGGCCGATCCCTTTGCTGTCCCGGCGGACGAGTTGGCGGACCGCGCGTCTTTGCTCGATGCCTTTCGCTGCCAGATGGCTGCGCTCTCGGCCGCCCTTGAGAATGTGCTCGGCGCGGGTTCGAGCTCGTTCGCCGTGAATCCGGGCGAGCTCATTGCCGCGGCGGATGCAGGCATCCCGCGCTTCCGCGGAGCCGGTGCGCGGTATCGCTTCGCTAAGGTCGCGCTTGAACGTCTGCGTTCGGCGGGCGTGGTGACGGTGGCGTCGATGTACGAGAACGTCGACACCATCCTGCGGCTCAAGGCCGATAACGACGAGGCGCGGGAGGACATCGAGCGCGGTGGGGCCGCCAGCGCGCCGGTGCTGCGCCTCGCGTTCGACGGCACGCTCGACACTTCGAACATCGAGAAACTTCGTTCGTACCTTTACTATATATAGGTGCCATCTTAGAAAGGAGGCCCCATGGGGCTACGAAACCTGCCGACCGACGTCGCGCACCCGCTGACGTCACTCATCGACGACGCCGAGCCCGGTCGCGTCTCGAGCCGCTCGCTCACGCGGCTCTCAGACGTATGCCAGATCATGCTGCTGTCCTTTGCGGCGGGGGAGAGCGTCTCGGACGAGGAGTACCCGGCGGACACCATGTACTACCTGCTTGAAGGCTGCGCGGGCATCACTTTCGCGCAGGAGGGGCGCGCGCCCGTGCCACTTGCCGCCGGCGAGGTGCTCCTCGTGCCCGCAGGTGTGCGGCATGCCGTGGAGCCTGCGGGTGCCATCAAGCTGCTGCAGCTATCCTTATAAGGGGACGTCTATCAAAAGAAAGCCATCGCAGAAAGGAACAACCATGGCAGAGCTCATCAAGAACATCGAGAAGGAGACTGTCTTCAAGCTGGCCGAGCAGGTGAAGCTCGAAGGCGGCAAGGTCAACAGCCTCACCCTCGCGCAGGCGCCGGCCACCAAAATCACCGTTTTCGCCATCGACGCCGACGAGGGCATGTCCAGCCATGCGGCGCCCGGCGACGCGCTCATCACGGTACTCGAGGGTACTGGCGAAATTACGGTCAACAGCGTCCCGCATCAGCTGGGGGCGGGCGAGAGCATCGTCATGCCCGCCGGCGCGCCGCACGCGGTGCGTGGCATCACCCCGTTCAAAATGCTGCTCGTGGTGGTATTGGCTGCGTAGGACGGCCGACGGGGAACGAAAAGGCGGCGCGACCACGCTCGACGAGATGGAGAAGGCTCACTTTGAGCCGAACGCCAAGGGCGGCGGATCCAAATTGGGTCCGCCGCCCTTTTTCGTGCGACAATCGATGAAGTTGAACGTGACCACATGGCAAGGAGCTATTCAGATGAAAGACGAGAACGAGACGAATGCACCGGTAGCCGACGCCGCGCCTGCCGCACCCAAGCCTGCGCCTAAGCCCGCGTCCAAGCCGCGCGACCCTTACATTCGCGCCGAGAACGAGGACGATGACGGCTACGATCCCTACAGTGATCGCCGTCCCGAGCGCGAGCCGATGTTCGAGGCCGACCCCTGGCGTTAGACTTTAGGCATTAATTCAGACGGCATATTCTAGGCGGACTCCCCGTCCCGTGAGAGGTGGTTGCGGCCGCAGAGGCGGACTGTCAAGATCTGGAACGGAGCTGGGTCCGGAGTTGGGTCTGTACGGCATGTGGTGGGCAGGGCGGTGTGGGGCAAAGGAATGGAGTGCAACAAGACGTTGAAGGGCGCGTCATGCAAAGAAGCTGAATCGTCTGTACGGTAACGGGATGTGGTCTCTGCCTTTGCATGTACGACCCAACCGTCGGGAGAGCGCCCGTGATCCCGAGGGATCAGACTAAAAGCCAGAGAAACTTATGGTCAACAAAGCCATAGACGAGGATCGTGCCCCCAAAGTTGGTGTAAGCGTCACTTCGTCTGACCGCTGGAAAAAGCGGCCATCTCCTAGAATCTTTTATTGCGAAGTAAAGGATTCGAAGAAAGGACGATGGCCACCATGGAAAGTTTAGAGTAGCAGGCGGGCATCACGGGCGAGATACCCAGATTCGACGACGGCATGGTGAACATGGCCGAGCTCATAAGGGCGATGGCCGAGTCGCTCGTCAACGAGATCATGGGCGCCCGGGCCGACGAGGCATGCGAGGCCGGCAACCAGAGGAACAGCTACCGCGAGCGTCGCTCGCCGCTAGCGTCGGCGCCATCAACCTCAGGATCCCGAAGCTGCGCGCGGCGATCGCCGCCGTGCCCGGCATCCTGAAGGCCGTCTTCGCCGAGCGCGACCCCGAACTCGTGCGCGAGCCGTACCAGCTGGCCACCGGGCGGATAGAGGGCTTCTGCCCCAAGGCGGCCGAGGTGCTCGAGGAGGCGGAGGCCGGCGCGCCGGCCTACCTCGACTTCCCCTACGGGCACCGCGTGAGGCTTCGCGCCGACAACGTGCAGGGGCGCACCGACCGCGAGCTCAGGCGCCGCGGCCGCGTGGTGCAGGTGTTCCCCAGCAGGAAGTCGCCCATCAGGATGATGGGGGCGGTGTTCGCCGAGATGGACGAGGACTGGGCCGGCCGCCGCCGGCTCGACGACGACTCCATCGGCAGGGCCGTGGAGGGCGCCGAGGTCAACGCGCCCGCGCCCGCCTACGGGGGGCACCGCCGCGGAGCACGCTGCCGGGATCATCGCGCTCGTCGCGGCCGACAGCCCCGTTCCCGGCGGGAAGGCGGCCTGACATGAGCTAGAATGGCGGCATTCTAGGCGATTCTCGGCTCCTCGGGCAGCCTGCGGCTACCCTCGAGAACCGAGTTTTACACCAACACTGATAATCATATGCATCCGATTGGCGTCGGCCGGTGGAGAACGACGTGGCGCGGAACGCGTGGAAGCAGGGCGTCGATGGTTCCGGCATCAAGATTGCCGTGCTCGACGATTAACCGATCGGAGACTATCCGGGGCTAGTGGATGCCGATATCACGCATCAGGTGGGCAGCTTCCGGGAATGGGATTCCGAGTAGAGGGCGAAGACCCGGTGCATCATCAACGGGAAGCCGATGATTGCTACTCTCCGGAGAGGCGAGGATAGTTGGCAGTATCCACCGGCACCAGTCTCGTATACGAGGCCACCTATGCCGCAGCAGCCCGCGCAGAGGTATCCGCCGGTTCCCGCACCCCTCGCATGGTCGTCATTCACGGTAGGAAGAACACGGAAAGGGAATAAACAATGGCCGAGGCCTGATCCGATGAGAATGGTGATTTGGATACAATTGGGTTCTTACCATTGTCTATGGAACCGGAGGTCGTGCGATGGGCTATCTGGCATATATGCGGGCGAACCGTCCGGGCTGGAGTAGGATGCATTGGAGGAGCCGCAGCCGGGATGCGAGCATCGATCATTTCGGCGCCAAACACGAGGCATTCGACCTGCCGATTCCATTGCTGCACACATGCGCGTCCAGTTATGCGTTCAATAATCATTCGGCAAGTACTGTGTCTTGCCGGTATTGCGCTCCGGTGCGGCCATTCCCCAGACAGATCGGCGACAAGGGGGACAGCAGCAGGCGTATGGACGTCAGCGTTTTGCGCGCCCCGTTCCCCATCACCGAAGACACCGGCCTCACATCGTTCTCCACATGCTCGCTTGGTCATATCGACGACCCATCGTTCATGCCGCCCTACAACGGCAATCCGTCGCAGGCGATGGTGCGGTTGATGAACTCTTTCCGCATGAAGCCGGGTTGGATCGTATGGAACGGGTGTCTGCATGTGTGGGTGAACTCCCTGTGCTGGAAACAACTGCCGGATGCGAACGATGATTTCCGTTACGCCATAGGCGGCGTGCCTGCGACGTTGGAGCTTGAACTGTTCAAGGCATATCGCGTGTATTACGAGCAGTTGCGGTGTGAGCTGCCGTATCCGTATGCGGGACCCGTCTCGTGGCCGGATCAGTGCGATCCGCGGTTCCCTTTGCCGTCCGATCCGCGCTATGGTGCATATACGTAGCGGGAGCGCATATAAGCAATATCCATGGCGAGAACTTGCTGAGAAAAATATGATGACCAATCCGATGATGAATTCCCGGTCTGTATGGGCAGTATCCGAGCAAAACATACGGGCCACAACCGAAATGGAACATGATGGCGATCATCGGCTTCGTCGCCTCGTTCCTCATCGGCCCGGTCGGTCTCATCCTCTGGCTCGTATGGAAAGACCAATGAGTTGGGCGGGTAGACGACGGCTGGCGGCATGCGCCGCGGCGATGGCGACGCTCGTCGCCATCGCCGCGGGACTCACCGGATGCACTCAACCCGTATGGTTCACGCATCACGCCGATGCGGATACGAACGGGGCGAGCGCCGGCGGTACCGGAAATGGGACGTTTTCGGACTGGCCGCCATACGCGAAGAAAAGATACGACATGGATGTCACACCCACAGCGAGGCAGATCTCGATAGCGAAGGCGCTGCTGAACGATCGACAGGAGCGGGACGCGAACGTCGCCGGTATGAAGGATGGTTGGCCCGACTCGCAACTGTTCCGTCTGGTCACGCTGGCGGAGACGCTGCTTGACCGGATGTCGGAGCGGTATGGTGTGGAATTCCGTGCATCAGAAGGATTCCACCGTCCGGAACTACTTGACCCGACATGGTGGATCAACGTGACGCCCGCATCGGGGCCGTTGCAAGGCGACGTGTTCGAAGTGGATTATATGGAAGGCGATGGTGCCGACGGGAACGATCTCGGTCCGTATGTCGCGGACACGTATTTCACGGCGCTGCGCCGGGACGAATACAACGGTCATCTCACGGAACGGATCGACCGGTTCCTTGCGGCGCATCCCGATCTCGACTGCGTTTACCGGATTAGCAGCCCCACCGGTCCGAAGAATGAGACCCAATGGCGGTTGTCGCCGTCCGCCGCCGTCGACGATCTCGCCTCGTATTTCGTTGGCGGCATGGAGATCTACATCTCCCCGGAAACCGTGACGGACCGTGAGCGATTTGCCGCATTCGCATCGGCGTTCATCACCGCCATGCGGAAAGACGGGCTGGACGTTCACTACGAGATCGTGCAGATCACACGCATCGACGGCGCCGAATTTACCATCGGGGCCGCACGGGACGCTATGCGCCATTCGACGGAGACGCCCGCGTGGGACTCCTGGTATACGGGAGGATTCACCGCCAGCGCGGACGCCTCAGCCCCCGAGATCATCAAGGATGGTGAATAATCATGGCCGTGGACGCGCGTGACCTCGCCGTACTGACGCATCTGACCTATCTCGATCCCGGCAACTCGTTCATCAACGACAAGGACCTCGGTTCCGAATCACCATAGTCGTCGAAGAACATCGACAACGACATCGCCAAACCGTTGTCGAAGATCCTCATCGGATACGATTCGAGTCTCAAACGCAAAGGCGACGACTCCGATACCGACAGGACCACGGGATCAGAATGGGCGCGTTCGGTCAGCAACGCCCGCACCGATTTGGATCCGAAACGGCTGATACTGGTGGACGCGATGGGCAACGGGTCGTCCCACCATCATCGTGACCATGGCGTTCCGTCGTCTCCTGCATGAGTAGAACAACGCGTTCTTCACGTCGAAGTACAGGGCGGGCGATGAGGTTCCTCCGTAATGAATCACTCCGATGGGAACGAAGTCACGCCAACGCCCAGCGTCCACGCGGGAATCGCTGCGGCGGTTCCCGTCACTGGCATCCGAATTCCATCCGAGCGTTCGGCCAACGATCTCGTATATGGTCTTGACGTCGCCGCTGTCGGGTCCGTCCACGGCGATCACGCGATGGCCGTTCATGTCCTGCGACGTGAGATTACCTGATGTGATCTGGGCGGCGAGTCCTTCGCGGATCACCGCCGCTATGCGCTTCACCGTCTCCGCCGGCCAATCATTGCAATCATCGTCTATTCCCTCCCCTGTTCAATGCACCGTGACGCTCTCGATGATCGCATGGATCCGCTTGAGGCCATCCATCGCGGTCGGACCGGTCTCCGTCCAACAATGAGCCGATGTCGTGAGTCTGGCGGCGAGTCGACGGCATGCACGTGCTCGGGGTCATTCCAGTCGACCTTGGTGGGTGCGTCGGACGGGGGCTGTGGTTTTGTCAACCAGTGGCTCTGCTTATTTTCAGTGTATTCTCTCTTGATGCTTTGTGGTTCTATTAATCAAGTTGCGCGCAATCTTGCTCTCTCGCTAATCAAGAATCAGTATAATCTTGATTAGCAAAAGAGCAAGATTGGAGAATTATGGCATTCAACGACTTGGTGGATCAAAAAATAAAGGACTTTGAGCAACAGGGGATTCCGCAGGTCTTTGAGCGCGACCTTGATCTGGGCAACCCGCAGGAGCCAAAGCGCGACAACATCGTATATGTGATTGTGGGCGCCCGTCGTTGTGGAAAGACGTATCGCCTGTACCAGGAGATGCGGCGACTTCAGGATCAAGGTATCGAGCTTGACCGGATGCTATATTTCAATTTTGAAGATGAGCGCTTACGTCCGTATGAGCCATCGCTGCTCGCGGATGTGCTCGATACATTCCATGCGCTATATCCTGCTGCTCGAGGCGAGGGCGCCTACCTTTTCTTTGACGAGATCCAGGAAGTTCCCGAATGGGGTGCGTTTCTGCGGCGTGTAGTCGATACGGAGAAGGCGACCGTTTACGTGACGGGATCTTCTTCTAAGATGCTGTCCTCAGAACTTAAGAGCGAGTTCAGGGGCCGTTCTCTTGTGCGAGAGCTTTTTCCGTTGAGTTTTTCGGAATACGTCCGATATAAGACGGGGAGCGTTCCTGAGTCGAACGCGCCCTTCTCCTCGAGCGATGCAGCGTTGCTCCGACACCATCTGGTCGGATATCTCGAGCGAGGGGGATTCATCGCGACACTTGAGCAGACGCCCGCAGACGCGATTCAGCTGCTACAGGAATATGCGTCGCGAACGGTCGTCATGGACGTCGTTGAGCGTTACGACGTTAAGAATCCTCGTTTGGCCTCGCTGTTTCTGACGCGGTGTATGGCATCTTCGGGACGAGAGCTGTCGGTGAACAAGGTGTACAACGAGTTCAAGAGCAGGCAGATACCCGTCAGTCGCAATTCGCTCAGCGATTTACTTGAGTATTACGAGGACGCCTACCTGTTATTTTCGGTGCCGGAGTTCACGCGTTCACTTGCAAATAATATGCGGTCTGCGTCTAAGGTCTACGCCGTCGATCCTGCGATGTTTGGAGCATTCTCTCCCGCATCGGCATTGGATCAGGGCCAGAGACTCGAGACTGCGGTGTTCAATGCGCTAAGAAGAAGGACTCCCGCGGTGCGGGCAGGTTCGGTCTGCCGCCTGCTGATTAAGGAGAAGAATAAAAGCCATGAGGTTGACTTTGTGGCTGGGGACGCGCTTCTCATGCAGGCGTATAACCTGATTCAGGTGAGTGCGGATATGGCAAGCGAGAAAACGCGCGAGCGCGAAATCGCCGCCCTCGATGCCTCGATGGCTCAGTTCGATCTTGGCGAGTCGGTAATCGTTACCATGGATGAGCAGGCCGATATTCCATGCGAACACGGCGTGGTACACGCTGTGCCCGCATGGAAGTGGCTCCTTGCCTAATCATCCTCAAAGTAGCTAAAAGGGCCCCGTCCCAAAAAAGACTGCCCTCGCTGCGGCCGGCTAGTCCTGGGCCTTGATGCTTGGCAGGAGAATCTGGGCGAGGTAGTCGGTCTCGAGTTTGGTCGCGGCGTCTGCCTTGCCGTCTTTACCGACCAGGTCGTTTTTGATCTGGTTGTATGTGTAGCGGTTGCCGGTCGTGAGCTCGACAAGCGCAATCGCCGTATCCATGGGGTAGGTCGACACGGGGTTCTGCGTGCGCCCGTTGATGGTTTGAGGGACCACATACGGATAGACAGGACCGCTCGCATAGACGGTGAAGCCGTTGCCCAGGCTGACTGTGCCCAAAACTGTATCGCCGTCGTCGGGGGTAAAGGTCTCGCCGTCGCGCACCGCGACGAGCGTCACGAGCGGTGTGTTGGTGTCGCCGTCCAGATAAACGCACAGCGTGCTGCCGTTTTGCCAGGTCGCAACCTTGCCGTACCACTCGACGGGAATATCGAGCTGGTAGAGGTCGGTTGCCTTGTGGCGAGCGTCAGCGTCACGGGATGTCTGTGCCTCGCTTGCGCTTACGGCGTTGGCAGCGGCATCGCGGCGCGTAATTGCCGCCTGCTGGAGTATCTTTGCCGCGGCGGCAGAGCTCGCGCCGCCTTCCTCGGCATACTTGGCGGCGGCATCGATCTGGTCGTCAGTCACCGTGTCGGCCGAAGACACCTTGAGCTTAAAGGTGGCCTGGGCACTCAAATCTTGCCCATCGCTCTTAATGGTGACCTGCGCCTTGGTGGTCGGGACAGTGTAGATGGTGCCGTCTTCCGCGATGGGGGATCCAGCAATGGAGAGCGTGTAATCGCCGGGCAGCAGCTTAATGCCGCGACCATGTTCGTCAACGTAGAGCGTTTCGCTCACGGAAGAACCGTCGGAATCCTGCCCGCTCACCTGTACGGGAATCTTGGAGCCGGTTGAGCAGTCGAGGCCCGCGGCATGCACGCCAATCTGCACCGACATCATCGTGTGCGCACTGGCGGCGGCAACGGCAGCCTGCTCTTGCTGATATCCGTTCCAGGCAGCATAGCCTGCGCCGCCGGCGACGAGCGCGACGGCCACAACGCCGGCAACCATCAGGTTGCGGCGCTTGGGCGGTATCTTACGATGACGAACCTCGGCTTCGCGTGCCGAAGGAACGGACGGTAGGGGAATATCACCCATGGCGATGGTCTCGTCTACGACAGGCGCAGAGCCTAAGCCGGGGAGCTCGCGGGTCAGCGAATCTTCGACCGGCAAGCTGTCGAGCAAGATGGTTTCCTCGCTCGTGTCGGATTCGGGCTGGTTGTCGGCCTCGCATTCGGATTCCTCGTGCCCCGTCTCGTCTTCGGTGGGCGCGGCGCCATCGTCTTTTGCATCCTGATCATCGGGCTGTGCCTCGATTTCCGGCTCATCCTGCGCATTAACGCTCGAATCGTCAAACGCAATCTCGGCCAGCGCGATCTGGTCTAGGCTCTCCAGGGCCTCGGCACACGCTTCTGCATCTTGGGCCGCATCCTCTTGGCCTATCGTCTCATCTTTCATATATCCCCCAAGCTCGATATCGGGACAACAATGTACCCAAAATTGGCGTCATATAGGGCCGTCAGGCGGTTGGAAATCTGATTTTATCCGTGCGAGAGGTTTTGAATATGTGCGTGAATGCGCGCAACAACAAAAAGCCCCGGAAAGCGGGAGAATCGCTTTCCGGGGCTGCGCGTGACGCGTGATTGCGGCATCGGCTAAGTTTGCCTACATCCAAATGTGGACGGAATAAACACGTTACTCGGCGTGTGCGTAATCAACCTTGGCGCGGCGGGCGGTGGCCTTCTCCCAATCGCCGGTGCCCTCAAAGACATCCTGCTTGTAGGGGTTGCGGCCGAGTTTCTTGGCGCGGTAGATGATGTAGATGATCGCGGCGATGTTGGCGATCAGCGCGGCGATCGAGACCGCGGTGGCGGCGCCGGGGTCGAGCGTGGAGTGGGTCACGAAGATGGACTCCTCCTGGAAGTAGGGGAACACCTGGGCAAACATGCACCAAATAGCCAGCGTAAAGGCACGGTTCTGGATCCAGCCGCCCTTGTTCCAGATAAAGGCGGCGACGGTGGGCGCCAGCAGCAGCGCAAAGCCGCAGAACCAGGAGTGGGTGGGCAGACAGTTGTAGGTGTAGCAGAAGTTCCAGATATCGTAGGCGATGATGTAGACCCAGGTCATGTCGGGCCACAGCATGTCGGTCTTGTCCTCGGAGGCGTAGACGCTCCACCAGCCGGTCATGCAGAAGATGTTGATGATGCCCGCGATGCCGTTGAACACGTTGTTCCAGCCAGCCAGCTGCGTGGCGCCCTCGGAGGTGACCCAGGTGGGCTCGCCCAGGACAAAGAAGTGATAGGCGCTCTCAAAGTCGGACACGACGGCAATCATGATGTTGATGGCGACGATCACAAACGGCCACGCGCGGAACCAATGCGCCTTGCCGATCTTGCCCCACTGGTACTTAATGGCAATGAAGCCCCAGCAACCGGCAAGCGCCGCGTATACCTTGGCGTAGTGGAACCAGCTGTTCTGGTACACATGGGTGGGGTTGGTGAGTGCCCACTCGGCGCCCTGCGAAACGCCGATGGCGATGGCGACGCAGTAGATGGTCATGGCCAGCGGAGCCACGCCAAAGATGATTGCCGCGCCCAGCTTGGTGCGGCGGCCGACCTCGTTGAGCACGATCAGGCCGATAAAGACCATGGCCCAGCCGACCCAGTGGATAAGGGTATTGCTACCCCAAACATCGAACAGCATGCTGCTCTCCTTTCACAAGCCCGCGGCCCCTCTTCCGATCGCGGGCAGTTTGGCCAAATGTCGTCAGTTCTGGGGCTTGCGCTCCGGATACTTGGCGGTATAGCCCTCGATGTGGAGTGTCGAGGCGATGATTTCCTTGACCGTCTCGTCGGGCACATCGGGGTGCGTGCGGATATACATCAAAAGACCCATGATGAGGGTGTAGAACGTTTCGTAGACATGGTCGATGCGCAGCTCGTGATGGGCGACAAAGTCCACCACGGTGGTGTCGCAGATGTACTGAGCCACGCGCTGAACCACGTTGTGCAGAAAGCCGCCGTAGAGTGCGCCGCTGTTGGAGGTCAGAGTGTGCGGCAGTTCGTGGCCGCTGGCGACCAGACGCTTAAAGAGCGGGGCGACGGTGTCGAGCGCGCCCTCGATATCACCGACGGTGCGGCCGGCGTTCCACTGCTCGAGCTCGGAGATAAAACCGTCGATCGCTTCGTCCATAACGGCGGTGACGGCGGCGTCCATGTCGGCGAAGTAGTGGTAGAACAGCGAGCGAGTGCAGCCGGCTCGCTTGGTCACGGCCGATACCGATAGGTGGGACACGCCCAGCTCGGAACTCACGGTGCGCACGGCATCGAGGATCTCGCGACGGCGTTCGTCGCCCGTCAAGCGCTTTGCCGCGCTATCGGATGCGGGGACGGCATCGACTACAGAGGTATCTGCTGTGTTGTTGCCCATGTTTTGCCGCCTTTCATCCTCTTTTGCCTGACCGTTCGCCTAACAGTCTTGAATATTGTTGACGGTTCGTCAATACTATTTTTGACACAATGTCAACAATGGCGGGTGAACGGCATGGGGGCATGTCCGGCCTGCAAAAAAGAGGGGCGCCGCGGTCTCGCCGGGCTGTGGCAAGAGAAGGGACAACCATGATTCTCAACGGACCGGGGATTAGCTATACCGAGCCCGATATCGGCGCGGAGTTCGTGCCGCCAATACCGGAGCATCCGCGCGAGGCCATCGTCAAGCTGTGCGAGCACTGCACCAACCGCCTGCTGCATCGCGACGAGCTGCTGGGCTACGAGTACTGGTCGTTTGCCGAGGCCGCGACCGACGAGCAGGCCGAAGTGCTCTGCAAGATGAAGATGCGCCGTCCCTATACGCTGCCCGAGATGGTCAAGCTCACCGGCATGCCCGAGGCCGATATCGAGAAGATGCTCGACGATATGAGCTACACGGGCCTGCTCGAGTACAACTGGGAAAACCCCGAGCGCGCCAAGCAGTGGGTTCTGCCCATGCTGGTGCCGGGTTCTGCCGAGTTCCTCAACATGCGCGTGAGTCAGCTCGAGGAGCATCCGGTCTATGCCAAGTTCTTTGAGCAGGCATCCAAAGGCCCGCTGTCCAAGGCCACGCCGATGGTGCCGCCCGGAGGCGCCGGTATCGGCATGCACGTCATTCCGGTTGAGAAGGCTATCGATGCTTCGAGCACCTCGGTGCCTATTGAGCATATCGAGCACTGGCTCGACAAATACGATGGCAAATATGCCGCCAGCACCTGCAGCTGCCGCGCGAGCCGTCGCGTGATGGGCGAGGGCTGCGCCGACGACCCGGCCGATTGGTGCATCGCCGTGGGCGATATGGCCGACTACGTGGTCGAGACCGATCGCGGCCATTACGTGACCCGTGACGAGGTTTACGACATCCTGCGCCAGGCCGAGGACAACGGCTTTGTGCACCAGATCACCAATATCGACGGCGAGAACAAGATCTTCGCCATCTGCAACTGCAACGTCAACGTGTGCTACGCCCTGCGCACCTCGCAGCTGTTCAACACGCCCAACCTGTCGCGCTCGGCCTATGTCGCCAAGGTCGAGAAGGACAAGTGCGTGGCCTGCGGTCGCTGCGTTGAGGTGTGTCCGGCCGGCGCCGCCAAGCTGGGCCAGAAGCTCTGCAGCAAAAAGGCCGGCGGACAGGTGCCCGAGTATCCGCGCCAGGAGCTGCCCGATGCCACCAAGTGGGACCATACCAAGTGGTCGCCCAACTACCGCAACGACAACCGCATCGAGACGCATGAGTCCGGCACCGCTCCCTGCAAGACGGCCTGCCCCGCGCATGTCGCCGTTCAAGGCTATTTGAAGCTCGCGGCTCAGGGCCGCTATGACGAGGCCCTAGCGCTCATCAAGCGCGAGAACCCGCTGCCCGCTATCTGCGGCCGTGTGTGCAACCGCCGCTGTGAGGATGCCTGCACTCGCGGTCGCGTGGACGCCGCCGTGGCTATCGACGAGGTCAAGAAGTTCATCGCCCAGCGCGATCTGGATGCCGCGACCCGCTATGTCCCACCCGTGGTGACCCCGACGCGTGCCGGCGGCTTCGACCAGAAGATTGCCATTATCGGTGCCGGTCCGGCCGGCCTGTCCTGCGCTTTCTACCTGGCCGAGAAGGGCTACAAGCCCGTCGTGTTCGAGAAGAACGAGCGCCCGGGCGGTATGCTCACCTACGGCATTCCTAGCTTTAAGCTGCAGAAGGATGTTATCGAGGCCGAGGTCGAGATCATTCGCCTGATGGGCGCCGAGTTCCGCTATGGTGTGGAGGTCGGTCGCGATGTGACGCTCGACGAGCTGCGCGAGCAGGGCTTTAAGGCCTTTTATGTTGCCATTGGCTGCCAGGGCGGCCGCCTTGCCGGTATTCCGGGCGAGGATGCCGAGGACGTGACCGTGGCCGTCGACTTTTTGCGCGAGGTCAACAGCGGCAAGATCGACGCGCTGCCCGGCCGCACCATCGTGGTGGGCGGCGGCAACGTGGCTATCGACGTGGCCCGCAACGCCTGCCGCCTGGGCTCCGAGCACGTTGAGATGTTCTGCCTGGAGAGCGAGGCGCAGATGCCCGCCAGCGAGGAGGAGCGTCGCGAGGCCGTTGAGGACGGCGCTCACATCAGCTGCGGCTGGGGTCCCAAGGAGGTTCACCTGGACGAGGCCGGTCGTGTGTGCGGTATCACCTTCAAACGCTGCACGCGTGTCTTTGACGACGAGGGTCGGTTTGCGCCCGAGTACGACGAGAACGATCTGCGCCGCGTCGATGCCGACCGTGTCGTCATGTCGATCGGTCAGTCCATTGTGTGGGGCGACCTGCTGGCTGGCTCCAAGGTGGAGCTTGGACGCGGCCAGGGTGCCCTTGCCGACCCCCAGACCTACCAGACCGCCGAGCCCGACATCTTTGTTGGCGGCGACGTCTACACCGGTCCGAGCTTTGCCATCGATGCCATCGCCGCCGGTCACGAGGCCGCCGTCTCCATCCATCGCTTTGTGCAGCCGGGATCCACGCTCACCATCGGCCGCAACCAGCGCCGCTACACCGCTCTCGACCGCGACGATGTCGTGATCGAGAGCTACGACAACGCGAGCCGCGAGGTCGCCCACGTGGACCGCGGGCGCGAGAAGGCCGCGCCGTTTAGCGAGTACGTCGAGACCTTTACCGAAGAACAGGTGCGCGCCGAGACTGCCCGCTGCCTGGGTTGCGGCGCCTCGATCGTCGACCCCAACAAGTGCATCGGCTGTGGTCTGTGCACCACCAAGTGTGCGTTCGACGCCATCCATCTGGATCGTGACCGCCCCGAGTGCTCCACGATGGTCAAATACGAGCAAAAGCTCCCAAGCCTCGGCAAGTACGCTTTGAAACGCGCAATCAAAATCAAGTTCGGTCGTAAATAGGTAACCATGGCGGGTAGGGGGACGGCGCAGACTAGATTTCGCCGTCCCCTTGCTTTGAGTTTGCATCGCATCAACCGTTGTTGAAAGGTTTCTACCTTGCACGAATTGGGAATCGTTTATCACATCATTCGCGATGTTGAGAACGTGGCGCGCGCTCATGGCGTGCGTCGCGTTTCGAGCGTGACGTTGCTGCTGGGCGAGGTCTCGGGCGTCGTCCCCGATCTACTACTCGACGCCTGGCGCTGGGCGGCGGATAAAAAGCCTATCACGCAGGGCGCGGAGCTTATCGTGGAGCCTGTCGAGGCCGTGACGCATTGCGAGGCGTGCGGCCGCGACTATGCGACAGTCGAGCACGGCAAGACCTGCCCCCATTGCGGCAGCGGCGAAACATATCTGCTGCAGGGCCAGGAGGTCATGATCAAACAGATTGAGACCCCCGACGAGGATCCGGCAGACGCCGCCTCCGACGGTCCTTCCGACGCCCCCGACGCCGTCGACGCCGCCAACCCCCTCCACATCGCCTAACATCCAATGACTGCATGGGCTAGAGTTCAAAACATATTTGCTTCGGTTAGTCAAGTCATGTCTGTTTAAACAAAATGGCGGCACGCAGGCGCATTGGGATCCACCTAAAAGCGGTCTTAACGAACAGTGCACCTTTATATGTCTTTGAAAGTAATCACAAATCACGTTTTAGCAGGCAATGAGCTGTAAACCGGCAACGTAATCAATTTGTAACAAACTTAGACGTTTAAACAAATAATGCAACCTTTTGCGAATTTAGCTATAATTCCACAATCCAAACAGGTATACTCCTTTCATGTCGTGTAGGAAATACGTAGACAAAAAGGAGGTTATCTGATGGTAAGTATTGTTCTTGCTAGCCACGGGGACTTGGCAGCTGGAATCAAGCAGACGGGCTCGATGGTCTTTGGCGATCAGCCGTCTGTTGCCGTGGTCTCGCTCGAGCCGAGCATGGGCCCCGACGACTTCCGTGCCAAGGTCGAGGAAGCAATCGCTTCCTTCGAAGACCAGGAGCAGGTGCTCTTCCTCGTTGATCTGTGGGGCGGCACGCCGTTCAACCAGATCAGCGGGCTCATCGAGGGCCACGATTCCTGGGCTATCGTCACCGGTGTCAACCTGCCTATGCTCATCGAGGCATATTCGCAGCGCTTTGACGCAAAGAACACTGCACATGCGATCGCAAAACATCTCGTGACTGAGGCTAAGGCTGGCGTGCGCGTCAAGCCCGAGTCTCTGGAGCCCGAGGAGAAGAAGCCGGCTACGGCCGCCGCTGCTCCTGCAGGCGCCATCCCTCCGGGAACGGTCATCGGCGATGGGCACATCAAGATCGCCCACGTCCGTATCGACACCCGTCTGCTTCATGGCCAGGTGGCCACCACGTGGACCAAGCAGATCAACCCCAACCGCATCATCGTGGTTTCCGACGGCGTTGCTCACGACGAGCTCCGCAAGACCATGATCGAGCAGGCTGCCCCTCCGGGAGTCCATGCCAACGTCGTGCCCATCAAGAAGATGGCCGAGGTCGTCAAGGACACGCGCTTTGGTGACACCAAGGCCATGCTGCTCTTTGAGAATCCGCAGGATCTGCTCAAGGCCATCGAGGCCGGCGTCGACATCAAGGAAGTCAACATCGGTTCCATGGCTCATTCCAAGGGCAAGGTCGTCGTCACCAACGCCGTCGCTATGGGCGATGACGACGTCAAGACTCTCGAGGCCCTCAAGGCCAAGGGCGTCAAGTTCGAGGTCCGCAAGGTTCCTTCGGATTCCTCTGAGGATCTCGACGCCATGTTGAAGAAAGCTAAGGCCGAACTGGCCGCTCAAGCATAGTAAAGGAGGGTCCGATACATGTCTGCAATCACTATTCTGCTTGTTGCGATTGTCGCGTTGCTTGCCGGTATGGAAGGCATTCTGGATGAGTTCCAGTTCCATCAGCCGCTCGTGGCATGCACGCTTATCGGTCTCGTAACCGGTCACCTTCAGGAGGGCATCCTCCTGGGCGGTTCGCTCCAGATGATGGCCCTTGGCTGGGCTAACGTCGGCGCCGCCGTCGCGCCTGACGCCGCTCTGGCCTCGGTCGCTTCTTCGATCATCATGGTGCTCGCCCTCAACGGTGGCGCCACCGATTCGGCCAAGGCTGTTACCGCCGCCATCGCCGTCGCCGTCCCGCTGTCGGTCGCTGGTCTGTTCCTGACCATGATCTGCCGCACCCTGGCTACCGCTATCGCTCACGCCATGGACGGTTGCGCCGAGAAGGGCGACTTCTCCGGCATCGAGCGCTGGCAGTACGCTGCCATCCTCATGCAGGGCCTTCGTATCGCCATCCCGGCAGTACTTCTGTGCATCATCCCGGCCGAGGCTGTTACCAATGCGCTTAACGCTATGCCCGACTGGCTGTCCGGCGGTATGGCTGTCGGCGGCGGCATGGTCGCTTCCGTCGGTTACGCCATGGTCATCAACATGATGGCCACCAAGGAGACCTGGCCGTTCTTCATCCTCGGCTTTGTCCTTGCTGCCATCCCTCAGCTCACGCTGATCGCCCTTGGCCTCATCGGCATCTCCCTTGCCCTCATCTACCTTGGCCTTAAGGATCTGGCCAAGCAGGGTGGCGGCATGGGCGGCGGCTCCGGTGACCCGCTCGGCGACATTCTGAACGATTACGAGTAGGAGGGGAGTGATACATATGGCAGAGAACAAGATTCAGCTCACCAAGGCTGACCGCAAGAAGGTTTGCTTCCGTCATCAGTTCCTTCAGGGCTCGTGGAACTACGAGCGTATGCAGAACGGCGGCTGGTGCTTCGCAATGATCCCTGCGATCAAGAAGCTCTACACCAGCAAGGATGACCAGATTGCCGCTCTTAAGCGCCACCTGGAGTTCTATAACACCCATCCCTATGTTTCCGCCCCCGTCATTGGCGTTACCCTCGCTCTCGAGGAGGAGCGCGCCAACGGTGCTCCGATTGACGACGTCGCCATTCAGGGCGTCAAGGTCGGTATGATGGGCCCGCTCGCCGGCGTCGGCGACCCCGCCTTCTGGTTCACCCTTCGCCCGATCCTGGGCGCTCTGGGCGCTTCCCTGGCCCTGTCCGGCAGCATCGCCGGTCCGTTGCTGTTCTTCTTCGCGTGGAACATCATCCGTTACGCCTTCCTGTGGTACACGCAGGAGTTTGGCTACAAGGTCGGCTCCTCCATCGCCAAGGACCTCTCCGGTGGTCTGATGGGCAAGGTCACCGAGGGTGCTTCCATCCTGGGTATGTTTATCATCGGTGCCCTGGTCGAGCGCTGGGTGTCCATCTCCTTCACCCCGGTCGTCTCCAAGGTCACGCAGTCCGCTGGCGCCTTTATCGACTGGGCTAACCTGCCCTCCGGTGCTGAGGGCGTCAAGGAAGCGCTGACGATGTACAACTCCGTCGGTGCTACCGCCCTTGATCCGGTTAAGGTCACCACACTTCAGGCTAACCTCGATCAGCTCATCCCCGGCCTTGCCGCCGTGTGCCTGACCCTGCTGGTCTGCAAGCTCCTCAAGAAGAAGGTCAGCCCGATCGTCATCATCCTGGCTCTCTTCGCCATCGGCATCATCGGTCGCGTCTGCGGCTTCATGTAAGCACGCTTCGGCTTAAGACCGAGAATTGCTAGGCAAGGGCTTTTGAGCCATTGAAACGGACCGCACCCGGTGGGTACACTGGATGCGGTCCGATTGTTTTATTTGGAGGGCGAGGCGCGCATGGCGCAATCTCAGAACAGCACGGTCGATCTGGCAACGCCGGCAACCTGCCTGATGGGGCTTACCAGCCACGGTAACGTGATGGTGGGCAATAAGGCGTTCGAGTATTACAACGAGCGCAATCCCGAGGATTATATTCAAATCCCGTGGGACGAGGTCGATTATATTGCCGCCGAGGTTTTGCGCGGCACCAAGAAGATCACGCGTTTTGCCATCTTCACCAAGGACAACGGTCACTTTACGTTTTCGACGCGCGACGACAAAGAGACGCTTCGTGCTGTCCGCAAGTACGTCGACGAGGATAAGCTCGTGCGTTCGCCCGACTTTATCGATGTGACGGCCAAGGGCGCCAAGAGCATCCCTGCTGCCATCAAAAGCCTCTTTCACAAAGGCGACTAGTCGTCTGCGATAGATGGCGGAAAATGCATCCCGGAATTCGTTCTCATTCCGGGATGCATTTTCCTTTTGAGCGCCAGTTGGGAAAGCTTGTCCCATTTTTTAGCCGAATACCGGGATGGAATTTCCCTTACATGTGGTTAGAGGAAACCCCATCCCATTATTTTGCGTTATTCTGGGTTATAATTTTCCGTTATTGAGAAGGCTCTACGGCGATAATTCGCTGCAGAGCCTTCTTGATGAGTGGCCATGCGCTACATGGCCAAGGGGCAAATCTGCTACACTAGTACAACATGCCTCCGTAGCTCAGGGGATAGAGCACCGCTCTCCTAAAGCGGGTGTCGACGGTTCGAATCCGCCCGGGGGCACCAGGGAATATGACGGCGTCGCGGGAGCGGCGCCGTTTCTGGTTTGCGGGGGCCGCCGGCGGATTCGGGCCGTCGACACCCGCGTCACCAATTGCGTCTAGAGCCCTCCGGTAGAGTGTCCAAGCCCTAAAGCCCAGTTGATGCTACGGGGTTTAGAGGCGGACTGAAGCAAGGGGAAGACATGTCCGCTCGGGGTGATAGACTAACGCTGTGGTAAATACAGGACAGTTTGACCGTTTTTCAACCAAGATAGGCGTCCCATGCAACTAAATGCAGCTGATATAGCGCAAAAGAGAATTGACCTCGGCCTCACCCAAAAGGAGTTCGCCGCCGCCCTTGGTATGGGCTCGTCTGGCGAACGCACCGTTCGGCGCTGGGAGTCTGGGGATACTAGTCCAACGGCGGCTGAATGCGCCTTTATCGCATCGCTCGATGCGGGGGCTCCATTTGACCAAGGGGAGCGCAGCGACGCGCCTTTTACCTTCTGCGATCTCTTCGCGGGCATCGGCGGTATACGAATGCCGTTCCAGGAGCTTGGCGGTAGGTGCGTCTTCTCTTGCGAGTGGGATAAGTTCGCCCAGAAAACCTACCGGATGAACTATGGAGAGACCCCGGCGGGCGACATCCGTCAGGTCGCATCAAACGATATACCGGACTTCGATGTCCTGCTCGCAGGCTTTCCTTGTCAGCCATTCTCCCTTGCAGGCGTTTCGAAGAAGCAATCTTTGGGGAGACCCACCGGCTTTGAGGATAAAACGCAGGGAACCCTCTTTTTCGAGGTCGCTCGCATCATACGCGACAAGCGCCCGAAGGCCTTCTTGCTTGAGAACGTTAAGAACCTTACGAGTCACGACGGCGGGAAGACCTTCAAGGTCATACGACAGACGCTTGAGGAGGACCTTGGATACCATATTTTCTGGAAAGTGCTTGATTCAAAAAACTGGACGTGCCAGCACAGGGAGCGCATCTACATCGTGGGGTTCAGGGAGGAAGTTCCCTTCTCGTGGGATGACCTTGAGGTGCCGGGACCGGGACATACGCTAGGGGAAATCCTCGAAGAGCAACCAAACGAACGCTACACCATTTCGGATAAGCTATGGGCCTATCTGCGCGCCTATCGCGAAAAGCATGAGGCGGCGGGCCACGGCTTTGGATACTCGATGGTCGGCCCAGAGGACACGACAAGGACGCTTTCCGCCCGGTACCACAAGGATGGCAGCGAGATTCTGGTCGGGCAGGAAGGAAAAAACCCTCGTAAACTCACTCCCCGCGAATGCGCGCGCCTGCAAGGATTTCCCGATGAGTTCATCATCCCGGTGTCGGATACTCAGGCATACAGGCAGTTCGGCAACTCCGTGACCGTGCCGGTCGTGCGCTCGGTCGCGAAGTTGATGATGGAGGTGTTCTAGGATGGACTATGGAGTACTTGGCGCGTATTTTGACGGTGCTGTCGCGAAAACCCTCGCGGGCGTTGACATCATGGGGGCCAATAAAAGCCACCAGCACGAATTCAACGGCGTGGGGCCTTTGCGCGCGCTTTTCGGAGACGATGACATAAAGGGGATGCGAACTACCTTCGCATATCTCGATGATGGTGCAGACCCTATATTCGACCATGGTTATACCACTTGGTACGACGCCCGCAGGAAGCATCCAACTAGAACTGAGTATAGGCTCTACTACAACGATAATGCTGCCATGGGCATGGCCCGTCCGGGCGACCTCATGGTTTTGGCCCTACACGAAGCCAAGGAGGTCGTAATCCTATTTGCCCGAGCGGGGAGTACGGCGGAATCTCAAGTTCGCTGGCTCTTCGCGCTCGACGGGGTTGGCGAGAAGGGTTTTACGCCCTCTGCTCGGGAGGATACGCGCATCACGTCGATCGCCGCAAGGATTTTGGAGTCCATCGGCATCGAAGTTAGCATGCCGATCGCAGCGGAGAACTTCCTCGACGGTATGATCGAGAAATTCGGCGAGTCCTTCCCCAAAGGGGCAGACTTCTCAGCCTACTCAGCTTCCACCCTTGGAAAGCTCGATTGGACGGGCGACCCGGATGGCTGCTTGGTCGCTTGTTACGAACGCGAAGAGATGCTGTTCCGCGTCTTTGAGCGGCATCTCTTGGAGCGCGACCTCGCGCCATACCTTGGCTCGGCGCTTGATGTTGATGGCGTGCTGCGCACCACTATGTCGGCCTTCCAGCGCCGCAAGTCCCGTGCGGGGACGGCGTTCGAGAATCAACTCTCGATGCTATTCGATGCTAGGGGCATACGCTACTCGGCGCAGAAATACACCGAGGGCAAATCAAAGCCGGATTTCATCTTTCCCTCTATTGACGATTACCACGACCCCAAGTTCCCTGTCGCTCGACTGACGATGCTCGGTGCCAAGACAACCATCAAGGAGCGTTGGCGTCAGGTGCTTGATGAGGCTGACAGAATCGAGGACAAGCATCTTGTAACACTTGAGCCCGCCGTAAGTGAGGATTACACACGAGCTATGGCTAAGGACAGGCTCAGCCTCGTTGTGCCCTCATCGCTGTTCGAAACCTACACGCCCGCGCAAAGGGAATGGCTCATGAGCGTCAACGACTTCTGCAGGCTGGTAGAAGCCCGACAGCACGAGTAGAACCACGAGACGTTTTTTAGAAATGAGGCCGGAGACCAGTTGAGTCTCCGGTCTTCTTTTTTCACTCGCAACAGATTCGTCGATCACGAGGTGGGATTTGTATTTGGACTGCGCAAACTCTTGGGCAAGGGTGCTTTTTCCAACGCGGCGGGCCCCCTCGAGCATGATGGCTCGGGATCCATTGCTCGCTTTCCAATCGAGGAGTTTATTGTAGGCCGTACGTCTGAATACTGACATGATTGCCCAATCTAGCTGCTGTATACACGAAATGGGAAGTGTGGTTACCTGATTCAATACACGAAATGGGAAGTATATACAGGCCCTTTTCTACACGAAATGGGAAGTGCGGGTACCGCTGGAGCTTGTTGGGATAGATGGAGCGCATGTGTTGCGTCGCTCAGGTATGCTCATATGTGCCTAGAGTTTCACATGCCGAGAAAGGTTGATGGCTGCCATATCCACATACCAAAACACGGAGCGCTCAGCGCCGTCGACACCCGCGTCACCAATTTCCCCGC
>CABURV010000031.1 GCA_902494035.1 uncultured Collinsella sp. | reverse complement strand
TTCTTGGTCGCGGGGGCAGGATTTGAACCTACGACCTCCGGGTTATGAGCCCGGCGAGCTACCAGACTGCTCCACCCCGCAATGTCTGGGCGCCTCATGTGCGCAAGAAAGAATATTACACGGGAGTTCGGTAAACGGCAAGGAAAATCTCGTAGAGCATAATTCCTTCATATTTAAAACCCCTCAGCCCCTATCACCGTAAACGAATCGCAGCCGAGCGCCGTCGACGGCACGTATACAATGGTGCGCGTCCTTTTATGCCAACACCGGGAGTAGACATGCTGCTCGCTATCGATATGGGAAATACGCAGACGGCCATGGGCCTGTTTGACGGAGACGAGCTGGTGCAGTCGTGGCGCATGCCCACCGACCGCTCTTATACCGCCGACGAGATCCATGTGCGCCTGATGGGTTTCTTTAAGATGTACGGCCTTTCGCTCGACGCGGTCGACGCGATCGCCTTTGCGGGCGTGGTGCCGCAGCTCTCGCGCGAATGGCACGCCGTGGCCGACCGCATTGCCGCAGACGCCATCGTCATCGGACCGCAGACGGCCGCGGTGACCAAGCTGCGCGCGGCGCGTCCCCAGGCCGTAGGTGCCGACCGCGTCGCTAACGCCGTTGCGGCCGAAACTTTCTACGGCGCGCCGGCAATCGTGGTGGACTTTGGCACCGCGACCAATATCGACGTCATCGATGAGGACGGTTATTACATTGGTGGAGCGATTGCGCCGGGCATCCGCATTTCGATGGACGCGCTCGCCGCCCGAGCCGCCAAGCTCGCCAGCGTTCCGCTCGAGGCGCCCGAGCATGCCATCGGCCGCGATACCGAGGAGTGCATCAAGGTCGGCGCCGTAACGGGCGCCGCCGCAATGGCTGAGGGCCTAGTCGCGCGCATGAAGCGCGAGCTGGGCCGCGAGGACGCCACCGTTATCGCCACGGGCGGTCTCGCCAGCATCGTCGCCGATTCGACCGACGCCTTCGACGTGGTCGACGGACAGCTCACCATCAAGGGTATCTGCGAAATCTACCGCCGCATGCAGGAGCTGGGATAGAGCAGGGGCTTAAGTCAAGCACGCCCGATGCCACAGTCCCCGCAAATGCTCGCCAAGCCTATTCCCCAGATAGGCGAAACCCTCCCCGGCACAGGCCGAGGAGGGTCTTGTTGTCATCGTTGTCTTTGAGCGCTGGCGCCTCGCGCTACAGTCCGCGAATTCGTACAGCCTCGGGCGGAAACTCTTGCTCGCCGGCATCGGTCTTGATGGTCGCACGACCCCAGATGTCCAGGCCCGCAAACACACCGACCGCAAGCGGCAAGCCGTTGGGCGACACCGCCGCAACTTGGCGGCCCAGCAGCGGCACCATGTCGAAGTACTCGCCCAGCACGGGAGCCAGCGGACCGGCAGCGCCCTGCGGCGTGTTGGCAACAACCGCCCAGGTGTCCACACGGGTCAGCACGGCGGCGGCCAACTCCTCGACCAGCGCTTCGTCGGCCGCATCCACACCGAGCTCGCTCAACGCCGAAAGCTCAATATCCACCGTCACGGCACCGAACATGCCCGCGGCACCGGCACCGCCGTTCACGGTAACGCGCGCGAACGACGTCTCAAATGCGGGCGCGCCGCACACAATGTCGCTCGGCCACTGGATACCCACCTTACCGGCAAGGCCCAACCCCGGCGTCGATGCCGTGCCCACGAGCGCGTCCATCATGCCCATCGCGGCCACAAACGGCAGGCCGTGGAAGGCATGCATGTTCACATCGGGGCGCACAACCAGCGAAAACGTCAGCGAAGCATCGCCCGCGCTCCACGCGCACCAGCCCGCGGACACGCCCTCGCGGCCCGCGTCGCGCGCCGCGTCGAGCTCGGTGCCGGCGACAACAGCATTCATCTCGATCATCTACATACGCCCCAATTCGCCCACGATATGGCCCACGCGGTCCTCGGGCTCCTTGACCTCGACACCGTTGTAGCGGAAGAACCGCGCCGGGTCGTGCATCAGGTCCTCGAGCGGCACCAGCACAAAGTCGCGCTCGCCAATGAGAGGATGCGGCAGGCGCAGCTTTTTGCCGCCGTGGGTCTCGCCATCCATCCACAGCAGGTCCAGGTCGATGGTGCGCGGACCGTTGGCCTTGGCCTTCTTGGAGCGGTCGCGCCCCAGCTCGGCCTCGATCTTCATGAGCTCATCGAGCAGCACCAGCGGCGCCAGCTCGGTCTTGATCTCGATGACGGCGTTGGCAAACGCGTCCTGGCGCGTCTCGTAGGCCGGCTCGCTCTCGTAAATCTTGGAGGAGTTGGACACGCAGGTGAGTGGAATCTCGGCGATCATCTCGCGTGCGGCGCGGATGTTGTCGCAGCGATGCCCCAGGTTGGAGCCCACGGCCACAAACGCGCGGCGCGGCTGTGGCTTGGCAACCGCCCAGTAGCCGTTCAGGAACTGCGCAAAACCCGCGGCGTCGTGCACGCGCACGATGTTGGCACCGGCCTGGATGGCGCCCAGGCACACGCCAAACGTAGCGGCATCGCGCTCGGCGGCCTCGGTCACGCCCGAGACGGCGCCCACAAAGCGCTTGCGCGACACGGCACACATGAGCGGATAGCCCAGTGACGCCATCTTGGCAGTCTCGCGCTGGATGACGATGTCCTCGTTAGCCGACTTACCAAAGCCCGGGCCAGGATCGATGCAGATGCGGTCGCGCGACACGCCGGCATGGATGAGCGTGCGGGCCTGGTCGGACAGAAAGCCCATGACGCGGCGCATGATGGGCGCAGAATCGGGCAGGGTAAAGCGGCGGAGCTGCGAGGTGGGCACATAGGCCTCCTCGCGGCGGGCGCTGCGGCGCATCATGGCGGCCAGGCGGTCATTGGACTCCGATGCGGCCTCGGTGGCTGCGGACGCGGCCTCGGGCGCGGGCGCGACGGTCTCGGCGGCAGCTGCCTGCTCGGCGGCCGGCGTCTCCTGCCCCAGCTCGGTTACAGGCTCGGACGTGGGCTCCGGTTCGCCAAACGGCAACGAGGGCTGCACCACGCCGCCCGGAAGCTTGGCCTCCGGCTTAGGCTCGCCCAGCAACTTGCCACGACGGCGACGGGCCGGCTTCTCGGCCTCGCGCGCGGCCTCGGCAGCCGCTTCGCGTGCCTTCTCGGCAACAAACGCCGCAGCCGAGGTATCGAGCTGCACCGTCGCGTGCGTGCGGGCGGGTGCGGCGACCTCGCCGGCATGCATCACGATGATGCCGCAGGTGCTCGTCTTAACAAACTCGACCATCTTGGGATCGGTGAAGCCGGTCACGTCGTTGACGATCGAGGCGCCGCAGCGCACGGCCGCCTTGGCAACCGCCACATGACGCGTGTCGATCGAGACAATGGCACCCTCTTTGGCGAGCGCGCGCACGACGGGCAGCACGCGACGCGCTTCCTCGTCGGGGTTGACCGGGGTAAAGCCGGGGCGCGTGGACTCGCCGCCCACGTCGATGATGTCGGCGCCGGCATCGAGCATCGCCAGGCCGTACTCGATAGCGGCATCCTGGTCAAAGTGCTCACCGCCGTCGCTAAACGAATCGGGCGTCACGTTGAGGACGCCCATGATGCGCGGACGGTCAAAGCTGAGCTCGTACTTTCCGCACCGCCATGTCTTGCTGTCGTTCGCCATGAACATCCTCCTAAAATGCCCACGCCGCCGCGCTCGGGCGCTGGCGGCGGGGTCGCTTTGCAATCAGTCTTTCTATTGTATCCGCGCGCGCGGGCTAGAACGCAAACGCGGCCGCGATGTCGCAAGAAATCAGCAGGTCGGCATTTGCATCCTGATCGGTGGGCGCCAAATTGCAAATGGCCAGCGTATCACCGGTAAAGTAACGCGTGAGGCCCGCCGCCGGATACACCACGAGCGAGGTTCCGCCCACGACGAGGGCGTCGGCCGCGGCGATGGCGGCAACGGCGCCGGTAAGCACACGCTCATCGAGCGGCTCTTCGTAGAGGACTACATCGGGCTTGATGCGCCCGCCGCACGCAGGGCACACGGGTACGCCCGCGGCATCCTCGTGCTCGCGCGCGCAAATCCATTCGGCGCTGTAGACCGCGCCGCACGTCTGGCAAATGTTGCGATGGACCGAGCCATGCAGCTCAAACACCCGCCGTGAACCAGCCGCCTGATGCAGGCCGTCAATATTTTGCGTCACCACGGCGTCGAGCTTGCCGGCGCGCTCCAGCTCCGCCAGCTTGGCGTGGCAGTGGTTAGGCTTGGCGTTAAGGGCGATCATCTTGGTCCGGTAGAAGTCGAAAAACTCCGCCGGATGCGCCTCGTAGAAGCTGCGCGAGAGCATGGTCTCGGGCAGATAGGCAAACTGCTGGTGATACAGGCCGTCCACGCTGCGGTAATCGGGAATGCCGCTTGCCGTGGATACGCCCGCGCCGCCAAAGAAGACCACGTGGCTATGGGTTTCGAACAGCTCCGCCAGCGCGGCGGAGGCCTGTTTGGGGTCCGATATTGCCTGCGTCATGTAAGTCCTCCGTCCGTGTCTCCGGGACGGCGGCGTTCGCCATCACTCGCGGACTCCGCCCCGCCCCTGTTGCGCTAATCTTAAGCCTGCCAATCCCGTCGAAAGGACACCATGCCTCAGACTTACACTTTCGCCTCGTGGAACGTCAACGGCCTGCGCGCCGTGCTCAAAAAAGACCCGAGCTTTATCCAGATCGCACAGGAGCTCAATGTCGATATCCTGGCACTGCAAGAGACCAAGCTGCAGGAGGGCCAGGTCGATATTGCCCTGCCCGGCTATCACCAAACCTGGAGCTACGCCGAGCGCAAGGGCTACTCGGGCACCGCGGTCTTTAGCCGCCAGGAACCGCTGCGCGTGCTGCGCGCCGACGCACTGCTGCCCTACGCCGGCGAGGGCGAGGCGGCCGAACTCGTCGCCCAAGCCGCAACCGAGGGCCGTGTCTGCGCTCTCGAGTTCGACAAGTTTTGGTTCGTGGACGTCTATACGCCCAACGCCCAAAATGAGCTCGCGCGCATCGATGTACGCATGGCCTGGGACGATGCCTATCGCGGCTTTTTGAGCGCGCTTGAGCGCGAAACCGGCAAGCCCGTCGTAACCTGCGGCGACTTTAACGTGGCGCACGAGGAGATCGACCTTAAGAACCCCAAGTCCAACCGCGGCAACGCCGGCTTTTCGGACGAGGAGCGCGGCAAGTTTACCGAGCTGCTCGACGCCGGTTTTACCGATACCTGGCGCTCGGCAAACCCCGACGTCGAGGGCGTCTACAGCTGGTGGAGCTACCGCTTTAATGCCCGCAAGAACAACGCAGGCTGGCGCATCGACTACTTCCTGGTAAGCGACGCAATCGCCGACAACGTACGCGACACCGGCATCCGCGGCGATATCTTTGGCAGCGACCACTGCCCCGTCACCCTCACGCTAGAGCTCTAGCCCCAAGTAATTCCTGGGGGACAGAGGAAAACAGATCATGTGACCCCTCTCCCCCTATAAGGTGCGGTGGAATAGTTCCTGTTTGGGCAGCAAATAGCCAAAAACGAGAACTATTCCACCGCAAGTTCGTGAGGAAACGCGAAATGCCTTACAGCCCGTATTTCACGACGACGCGGTTAATGCGGCGACACCAGGGCTTGTACAGGGCGGCCAAGAACACGCAGGTCGCGAGGCCGTGTGTGATATCGAACGGCACCGCCGTGGCAAGACGCGCCACGGCTCCCGCCCACGTGAGCGGCTGCACAAAGCCGATGATGTCGTAGGCGTTGATTACAACTCCGTAGAGCAGGCCCGACGCAAAGCCGTACGCCATCAGCGCCGGCATGCGCACGGTTCCATCCGCACGGTCGAACGCACCCGCGTGCGCCAGCACGCCGCCAACATAGCCAACCAGACCCCAGGCATACATCTGCCACGGCGTCCACATGCCCTGCCCAAAAAAGAAGTTGCTGGTCAGCGCCGCCAGCGCGCCGACCATAAAGCCGTTACGACGACCGAGCGTCACCCCGGCGATAATGGCGATGGCGCTCACGGGTTTAAAGTCGGGAATGGGGCCAAACAAGATGCGCCCAGCCGCGGCCAACGCCGCCAGAACCAGCGTGGGCATAATCTGGCGCAAGCCCGGTCGCGACGCCTCGTAACCAGCAAAGAACAGTGCGAGCACCAGCGCCACCACAACCAGCATGACCAACGCTGCCTGCCCAACACCCGACAGCAACGCCGCAGCCATCACCGCCGGCACCGCCAACAACAGCGGGACCTCCAGTTTTGCAAGCAAGCGCGAGAAACGACAGTCTGTCATCCCATCACGCCCTATAGAACACGTTGTCGGCAAAGAAGTCGGCCGGGGGCTCCATGCAGGCAATCTCGCCGTCAAACATCATGGCGACGTCGTCGGCTACCTGCTCGACAAAGTCCAAATCGTGCGTAGCCATGATGACGGTACCGCCAGCCCTCGCATGGTCACGCAGGGCGCGGGCGATGATGCGACGGCTCTCCAGGTCCAAGCCCTTCGTGGGCTCGTCAAGCAGCAGCAGCTCGGGGCCGATCAGCAGCAGCTTTGCCAGTGCAAGCAGCTGGCGCTGTCCGCCCGAGAGGTCGTAGGGGTGGCGCGTCTCTAAGCCGTCCAGTCCCAGTTGCACCGCACGCTCCCGCGCCAAGTTCTCGTCATATCCGCAGGTCGAGGCCCATTCCATCAGCTCGTCGCGCACCGTTTCGGCGACTAGCAATGCCTTGGGATTCTGTGGCAGCAGAGCCGCCGAAGCCGCCCCACGCACCATGCGGCCACGCTGCAGCTTAGCCGTCTTGGCCAGCACCGAGAGCATCGTCGACTTGCCACAGCCGTTTCCGCCCACGACCGCATGCACCGCGCCGGCTGAAAACGTCACATCGAGCCCGCGCAGCACCCAACCGCCCGTGCGATCGTAGCGAAACCAGCCTTCCGACAGGGTGGTAGCCGACCCGCCGTGCATTTTTTGGAGTATTCTGCTTCCACCCGTGCGCGGGAAGGCTTTCGAGCCGTTCTCGAGCGACGTTTGCGCCACAAATTCGGACGATTTGTCCAATTCCGAACTTTTTTTCGCGCTCGATGCGTCCACGGGCGACTCCAGAGAGCCCAAACTGTCCTCACGCCTGCTGAATACTCCTGTTTTTGCACATCGGATGGCACCCCACCCCAACATGTCATCGGAAAACAGCGATTCTCGGCGTCCCAAAGAAGCCATATCCGCCACCTCGCGCACGCGGCCGCCCTCAATCCGGTACGCACACGTCGCATACTCGAGCATCGGCCGCGGCTGATGCGTCGCCACAACAACCGTGCAGCCCAGCTCACGGTTCACGCGAAACAGCGCGTGCAGAAAATTCTTCTCGGCAACGGGATCGAGCTGAGACGTGGGCTCGTCGAGCAGCAGCACGCGCGGGCGTAGCGTCAGAACGGCCGCCAACGACAGCAACTGTTTGCGACCACCCGAAAGCGTGTCAGTATCGCGGTGAAGCCAATCTTCCAGCCCAAAGAAATAGCTGGTCTCAGCTACGCGACGGCGCATCTCGTCGCGCGCTAGCCCCAAGTTTTCCAGGCCAAACGCCATCTCGTGCCACACGGTTTCGCACACGATCTGGTTCTCGGGATCCTGGAACACATAACCCACGCGCTCCGCCGATGCCCGCACGTCCATGTCGGCGACGGGCTCGCCCAGCACGCGCAGCTCGCCGGAGCGCGTACCCGCTGGAGCGATCTCGGGCTTGAGCAGCGACAGCAGCGTCGATTTGCCCGACCCGGTACCGCCAACAAGCAGCGCAAACGCACCTTGGGAAACACGCCAATCAAGTCCCTCGAGCACCGGTGCCTCGGCCCCGGGATAGGCAAAACTAAGGCCTCGCACCTCAATCGCCGGCGCGGCCGAGCCATATGCCACACCCGCCGCCGAGCTCCTATCAAACCGAGCCATCAGCCAAACCTCTTCTCATCAATCGCATGCAACGCGCAAGGCAGCACCATCCAGGCAGCGTACACGACATAGCCCGGCCACGGCGCCGGCACCGAGAGCTGCGGATAAAACGAATACTGCGTCGTCGCGGTCCACGCCACTGCCGCCGTGGCCACGCCAAACAACGCAAGCCCAACCAGCGCGGCAATGTCGCTGCGCCCCAGTCGATACCTCACATACGTCGTACGACGCGTCGCGGCACCCCACCCGCGCGAGCGCATCGCGTCCGCACGCTCCAGCGAATCTTCCATGCCCCAGCCCATCAACACGCTCGACGCCCGCAGGCGCGAGCGCACGGGGTCGGCCGGCGCGCGGCCCGGCACGTCAATCGCATCTTGCACCGCCAGTACCGTGCGGCCGCGGCGCAAAAACTGCGGGATAAGCCGCATGCACATCGAGATCATGAGCGCAATCACCGGTGCGGCATTGCCCAGCAGCGCGAGCACCTTGTCGTATTCGAGCATCGACGCCGCCGCCTCAAACCACAGCACGCTCGCCACAAACAACCCGCCCATGCACAGGCCGTATACCATGCTCTCCAGATACACCGCGCGCATGCCAATACGGAACAGCTCCGTCGAGCCCGAGGCGCTAAACAGCGGATTGAGCACCGCAACGATCAAAATCACCGGCAGCTGCCAGCGGAGCGCGCCCAGCGTGCGGGCAGCCCCACGCGTCGCAAATCCATACGCCAGCCCGCCCGCAAGTGACAGCGCAATCAGTACCGGCTGCATCGAGAACATAGTGAGCCCCAGCGTCAGCACTATATAGAGTGCCGGCACAGCCGGATGCGACATCGAGAATGCCGCGACGGGCTCGCCGCCAAACTCCTCTCGTATGTTGTCCACGGGCACCCCCGTCCCCTCGCTCAAACAACAGCTCCGCAGCACCGCCAGCGCCGCACACAAGCAGTGCAAACGCCACGCCGGCGGCGCAAGCCTCAACCGCCGCAAACCAATCGTTACGCGCTCGTCATATGCCTGCGGTATCATATTGCGCCGTGTATCGTTTCCAAACACACGTCTCTATAACGTAACAGGAGATCACATGGACGCAACCGCAATTATCCTCGCTGCCGGCGAGGGCACCCGCATGAAGTCGAACCACTGCAAGGTTTCGCACAAGATCCTGGGTAAGCCCATGGTCCAGTGGATCGTCGACGCTACCATCAAGGCCGGCTGCAGCCGCGTCGTGGTTGTCATCGGCAGCCACGCCGACGAGATGCGCGCCCTCATCGACGGCGCCTACGCCAACAGCGCCACCAAGGTCGAGTGCGTCGAGCAGACCGAGCGTCTGGGCACCGGTCACGCCGTGAAGGTCGCGCTCGAGGCCTGTGGCATCACGCAAGGCCCCGTCGTGGTGCTCAACGGCGACCTGCCGCTCATCACCGCCGACACCGTCGCCAAGTTCGCGCAAACCGTCGCCACCGGCGAGCTCGCCTGCACCGTCATGACCATGACCCCGCCCGATCCTTTCGGCTACGGCCGCATCAAGCTGGGCGCCGATGGTCAGATCGAGCGCATCATCGAGCAGAAGGACTGCACGCCCGAGCAGGCCGCCACGCTGCTGGAGTGCAACGCCGGCTGCTACGCCTTTGACGGCGCGCAACTCGCCGCCCACATTAACGAGATCGGCAACGACAACGCGCAATCCGAGTACTACCTGCCCGACATGCTCGAGATCCTCAAAGGCCACGGCCAGGCTGTCTCCATCTTCCACTGCGACGACTACCGCGACGGTCTGGGCGTCAACAGCCGTATCCAGCTCGCGCAGCTTACCGCCATTGCGCGCGACCGCATCAACGAGCACTGGATGGCCGAGGGCGTCACGTTCATCGACCCCACGCAGGCTTGGATCGGCCCCGACGCCACCATCGGCCGCGACACCGTCGTGTGGCCGCAGACGCACCTGATCGGCCACGTCACCGTGGGCGAGGAGTGCCAGCTCGGCCCCAACAGCCGTCTCACCGACACCACCGTCGGCAGCGGCTGTACCATCGATGAGACCATCGCCATCGAGGCCGTCATCGAGAACGGCGTCGACTGCGGCCCGCGCGCCTACCTGCGCCCGGGCACCCACATGCTCGACGGCTCCAAGGCCGGCACGCACGTGGAGATCAAGAAGTCCACGATCGGCGAGGGCTCCAAGGTGCCGCACCTGTCCTACATCGGCGACACCACCATGGGCTCCGGCGTCAACGTGGGCGCGGGCTCCATCACCTGCAACTACGATGGCGTGCACAAGCACAAGACCGTCATCGGCAAGGACGCCTTCATTGGCTCCGACACCATGATGGTCGCGCCCGCCCAGATTGGCGACGGCGCACTCGTGGCCGCCGGCTCCGTCATCACCGAGCCGGTCCCGGCCGACGCACTTGGTCTGGGCCGCGCGCGTCAGGTAAATATTGAGGGCTGGGCCGCCGATTACCGCCGCCGCCTGCACGAGGACGACGAGGTATAACGTTTTACCAAGCACAAAAGGAGCTGTTCCCATGGGGACGGCTCCTTTTTCTATTGTGACCTGCGCGACCGGATGAGTGGTCGGTTCGTGTCCGTTGACGGTAAAGACGTTATCAAGACTCGATAAACCCCGCCGCGCGGTTACAATGCAACAAGGCATCTATATGGCATTCGATATAAAGGAGAAGGGTAATGCCGATTAATGATCCCGAGAAGTCGGAGAATATGCGCAAGTCCATCCGCGTGTATTCCGGTTCCTCCAACCGTCCCCTCGCTCAGAAGATTGCTGAGTACCTTGGGGTCGAGCTTTCGGGCCTTACGCTAAAGCAGTTCGCCAACGGTGAGATTTACGCCCGCTACGACGAGACCGTCCGCGGCGCCGACGTCTTCCTGATTCAGTCCGTGGCCGGCGGCAACGTCAACGACATGCTCATGGAGCTGCTCATCGCCACCGACGCTGCCAAGCGCGCATCCGCCCGCTCCATCACCGCCGTCATCACCCACTACGGCTATGCCCGCCAGGACCGCAAGGCCGGCCCGCGCGAGCCCATCACCGCCCGCCTCGTCGCCAACCTGCTCGAGCGCGCCGGCGTCGACCGCATCATCACCCTCGACCTGCACCAGGGTCAGATCCAGGGCTTCTTCGATATCCCGGTCAACCACCTGTCCGCACTGCCGCTGTTTGGCCAGTACTACAACGCCATGAACTTCGACACCGACAACCTGGTTGTCGTCTCCCCCGACGTGGGTCGCGCCAAGGCCGCCAAGAAGCTGTCCGATATGCTCGGCTGCGACCTGGCCATCGCCCACAAGGGCCGTCCGCGCCACAACGCCGCCGAGGTCATGGGCATCATCGGTGACATCAAGGGCAAGACCTGCATCATCAACGACGACATGATCGACACCGCTGGCACCCTGTGCGCCAACGTCAAGGAGCTCAAGGCTATGGGCGCCGGCGACATCTACGTCTGCGCCACCCACGGCATCTTCTCCGGTCCGGCCATCGAGCGCCTGAACGATGCCCCCATCGTCGAGTGCGTCGTCACCGACGCCATCCCCGTCGAGGTCGACGGCAAGATCAAGACCATCTCGGTCGCCGAGGAGTTCGCTCAGGCCATCTCCGCCGTTTACCACGAGGAGCCCGTCTCCACGCTCGTCGGCGGCGACTTCGCGCTGTAATCCAACGCGCATCGCATCATCTTTGATGCTTTTAAAGGGTCGGAAGCTCGCTTCCGACCCTTTTTCTATCCCTCGCCAACCCGCCCTGGACAATTAGTTCAGATACGTATTTTTTAAAGCTCCAAAGGACCGTTCGGAGCCTTCTGAGCTCCCCGGCGGATGCCATGCCGTCCAAAGCTCATCGTTTTCGAGTACAACCGCTGCATATTTACCCTCAAATCACCCTCGAAGGCCCTTAGAAACGTCTCGAACACCCGTCGCCTTATACGTATCTGAACTAACTGTCCAGTAGCTATCGTCAACCTTCGCGGCAGAGCTCAATTTCCTGCAATCCCCTCAACCGATTCCATCGATTTCATAACACCCAGCCGTTCATGGCGCACAGCGCCCCGCTGAGCGAAAAGAACGGTATGGCGGTCGCATTCTGCCGCCAACTTAGTACGTTATAGCTATGACGACCGTGATTTCACATTTCTCCGCCCTCCGCGCAATTCGTCGCGCACGACGGGCGTACTCTGCCCTACCCTGGGACTCCGTTGATAGTGAACAGCAAGCACAGGCCTTGGCTAGCTGCATTCCCAATAATGACGCGATAGACTTTGGCGCACTTTCGATACTCGACGCCTGGAATGAAGATGATTCCGAGCTACTCGATCTTCTCGTTTCAAACGAAGACAACAGACGCCCCGACAAGCGACTTCTTCAGCATATTCTCTCCGCTCCGCTTCCTGAAGGTGCAATTATGCACGTCGAGGCCGACATCTACGCAACGTCTCCTGCCATGACAGCCATGCTTTGTTCTAAAAATGAATCGGTCGCCAAAACCTTGATGCTCCTTATGGAGCTGCTCGGAACCTACTCCCTTCCGCCCGAGGCAACCTACCCCATCGCCTATGACGACATCTGGCCCAAGGGCGATAGCTGCGCAGCGACGGGCGATCTTGATTGCCTGGGCGGCCAGTCGGCAGCCGAACAGCAGAACGAAACCCGCTACGAACAGGCGCACTACAAATGCGAGCCCGCCACGACCATCGAAGATCTCGAGGCGGTCGCGCGCTTCGCCAAAAGTAGCTCATACACCTCGTTTCGCACGGCAGTCAAGCTTGCCCGACCCGGATCTGCATCCCCAGCCGAATCCCTAATGTTAGCCGTTCTCGGAGCGCCCATGCGCTTTGGCGGATTCGGATGTTGCAGCCTGCCCATGGGAGGCCTGCTACTCAACTATCGAATCGACTTCGACACTCTTGCGGTTAACATGTCCTCCGGCATCCCTTACGCCATCTGCGACCTATATTGCCCGGCCGCCGGAGTCGACAACGAATACAACGGAATTGGGCATGAGCTTCAAAACGCTCGCATCCACGATGGCAATCGAAATAATGGCCTCAAGGCAATGGGCATCCACGTCCTGGTTATCAATCGCGACCAAATGAAAGACCTTGTTGCACTCGAAGCCTTCGCCCAAACGATGCATCGACTCGCAGGAGTCCGATTCCGATATCGCATCAAGGGCTATCGCAAGCGTCAGGCCGCTTGGCTCAACGCTCTGCGGGCCGGAATCGGCCTTGCGCCGGTCTAAACGGCGAATCACCCGTGCGCCGTCGAACAGGGCTGGACAGTTAGTTCAAATACGTATAAATAGACACATTGAATTAGGCTGTTTTGCAGCTATCTCTATACCATTCGCCCTATTTGAAAGCGGGGTAGACTTCAAAACAGCGTCATATGGACTAACTAAAGTTCCAAAACAACGTATCGGCATTGAATTGAGCAATTCGAGTCCTCAGAACTTATACGTATCTGAACTAACTGTCCACCTCGGATTTTGACGGCCGTCCAAACGCCCCCAAACAACCTCAATTGCCCTCCATTTGACAGCGGCAACAGGGTCGCTCACCATAGCAGGCGACAAATCAACGAAAGGATGAACATGGCAGCTGCACAGCCGCTTAAGATTCGCATGGTTGCCGGACTTGGCAACCCTGGCGATGAGTATGCCGAGACCCGCCACAACGCCGGTTTTAAGGCGATCGACGAGCTGGCCCGTCAGGCCGGCGTCACGTACTGGAAAAACCAAGCAGGCGCCGAGGTCGCGCTCATCAACATCAACGATGCCGAGGAAGAGAACGGCAAGCGCCAGATTGTACTGGTCAAGCCGCAGTCGTACATGAACACCTCGGGCGGGCCCATCTCCAAGCTCTGCCGCGAGTACAAGATCAAGGCCGAGGAGCTGCTCGTCATCCACGACGAGCTCGATATTCCCGCCGGCGACGTGCGTGTTAAGGTGGGCGGAGGCCATGCCGGTCACAACGGCCTGCGCTCCATCATCGACAAGATGGGCAGCCGCGACTTTAGCCGTATCCGCACCGGCATCGGCAACCCTCCCGGCAAGATGGCCGTGGCAGACTACGTGCTCAAGCAGCTGCGCGCCCGCGAAGCCGAGGATTTCCAGGACACCTGCGCCCGCGCCGCAGATGCCGCCGGTCTGGCCATCGTCCACGGCGTAATCTACGCCCGCGATCACGTAAACGGCGCCGCTTCCGCCAACGGCAAGCACTAAAACCTACCATTTAGAGATGTTTATTTTGGCAGGTTTCATCTGCGGAAACGCCGCGGCGGCTGCGTCGCAATAAACCCTGTGCCGCTATACATATGCAACGCTCCAAAGGGGGCCGGCCTCACCGAAGCGCGAGGCCGGCCCCCTTTGCCGTTTTGCCTGATAAAACCTGCCAAAATAAATCTCTCCCCCTTTGGCAGGTCGAAGTGGATAAACCCTGCTCCCAACCGCCGAAGACACACGTAAGTGACATGTCCATGAGGGTATAATTTGCACCGTATGTCTGCACAACGCCTGTGCGCGTACGGTTTTACTCGGGCTACCGTCCATTTCCGTGGAGGCACGGTTCGGCGGCCCTAACAAGAGAGGGGTTCTATGTATAAGATCCTGGAGAAGACGCAGTTCTCGGAGAAGGTGTTCAAGTTCCGCATCGAGGCGCCTGCAATCGCCAAGCATGCGCACGCTGGACAGTTCCTCATGGTCCGCGCCAACGAGACGGGCGAGCGTGTCCCGTTTACCCTGGCCGGCTGGAACGGTGACGAGGGCTGGGTCGAGTTCATCTTCATGGTGATCGGCAAGACCACCGAGATGCTTTCCACCTACGAGGCAGGCGAGTCGCTGCGCGACGTCGTGGGCCCGCTGGGCGTTCCCACCGAGATGGCCGAGGGCCCCTGCGCCGTCATTGGCGGCGGCGTCGGCCTGGCAATTGCCTTCCCGGTCGCCAAGCACCTGGTCGAGACCGGCCACGAGGTTCACGCCATCATGGGCGCCCGCACCAAGGACCTCCTGCTCATGGAGGACCAGTTCCGCGAGCTCCTCGACGAGGACCACATCCACATCACCACCGACGACGGCTCCTACGGCGAGCAGGGCGTTGTTACCGCTCCGCTGGAGCGCCTGCTGCAGGACAAGGCCGTGAGCCAGGTCTTCTGCGTCGGCCCCGTTCCGATGATGAAGTTCTCGACCCTCACCGCCCAGAAGTACGACACCCCCATCACCGCGTCGCTCAACCCCATCATGGTTGACGGCACCGGCATGTGCGGCTGCTGCCGCGTCGAGGTGGGCGGCGTGACCAAGTTCGCTTGCGTCGACGGCCCCGACTTCGATGCCACCCTGGTCGACTGGGATGACCTTCGTGCCCGCCAGGCCGCTTACCGTTCCGAAGAGGGCGAGTCCCTCAAGGCCTATGAGGAAAAGAGCTGCGCATGCCACTAGTTAACGGTCGTTTCGTTGCCGATATGAAGTCGCCCCGCACCCCCGATAACGAGGAGCCGGCTGCCGAGCGCGCCTGCGACTTCCGCCCCGTCGACAAGGGCTTCACCGAGGAGATGGCGCTGGCCGAGGCTGAGCGCTGCCTCAACTGCAAGAAGCCGTTCTGTGTTGAGGGCTGCCCCGTCAACATCAACATCCCCCGCTTTATCGAGCAGATCCGCGCGAAGGACTTCGGCGGCGCTCTCGATACCATCCGCGAGGACTCCATGCTTCCCGCCATCTGCGGCCGCGTCTGCCCGCAGGAGAACCAGTGCGAGGGCAAGTGCATCCGTGGCAAGAAGTCCGAGCCCGTGGCCATCGGCCAGCTCGAGCGCTTCCTGGGTGACCGCCCCGAGCTCGCCTCCACGCCCAAGATGGCCCCCAAGAACGGCAAGAAGGTCGCCGTCGTCGGCTCCGGCCCGTCCGGCATCACCTGCGCCGGCGAGCTCGCCCGTAACGGTTTTGACGTCACCGTCTTTGAGGCATTCTTCACCGGCGGCGGCGTGCTGGTCTACGGCATCCCCGAGTTCCGTCTGCCCAAGGCAGTCGTCAAGCGCGAGATTGACGGCCTGGAGGACATGGGCGTCAAGTTTGAGTACAACTCCGTCGTGGGCAACATGGCCACGGCCGAGGAGCTGTTCGAGCAGGGCTTCGACGCCATCTACGTGGCGACCGGCGCTGGCCTGCCCAAGTTCCTCAACGTCCCCGGCGAGAACCTGCCTAACGTCTTCTTCGCTAACGAGTACCTCACACGCGTGAACCTGATGAAGGCCAACAAGTTCCCCGAGTACGACACCCCCACCAAGCACGGCAAGAACGTCGTCGTCTTCGGTGGCGGCAACGTGGCTATGGACGCCGTCCGCACCGCCAAGCGTCTGGGCGCCGAGCACGCCATCATCGCCTACCGTCGTACCGAGGACGAGATGCCCTGCCGTCGCGCCGAGCTGCACCATGCTAAGGCCGAGGGCGTCGAGGTTCTGCCGCTCGTCTCCCCGCTCGAGTTTGTCGCTGGCGAGGACGGCTCCGTGTGCGCCGTCAAGGTCCAGAAGATGGAGCTCGGCGAGCCCGACGAGTCCGGCCGCCGTCGTCCGGTGCCCATCGAGGGCGCCATCGAGGAGATCCCCTGCGACGTCGCGATCTCGGCTATCGGCACCAACGCCAACCCCTTCGCTGCCAAGATCGGCGGCAAGATGGAGCTCAACAAGTGGGGCTACATCGTCGCCGACGAGGAGACCGGCCAGACCACCGATCCCCGCATCTGGGCCGGCGGCGACATCGTCACCGGTGCCGCCACGGTCATTCTGGCGATGGGCGCCGGCAAGAAGGCCGCCGCTTCCATCACCAAGAGCCTGCTGGGCGAGTAATCACCCTCAGCGCTAGCCATTAAACGGCAAAGTCCCTGTCGAGCACACGCTCGGCGGGGACTTTTTCTATGCCGGCCGTCCCACCACCACAAAGGTGCCTGTCCCCTTTGTGGTGGTTTTGGTCGGTTAGCCTTCGAGTTGGGCCACCTTGTAGCGGTAGGCCGCGGCGATGACGTCCTTGCAGCCTTCGCGGCCCAGCTTGGCGCGGTTGACTACGATATCCTTACCGCTCGTCATCTTCCATTTGCCGGCACTGTAGCGCTTATAGAACGCCTCGCGCGCCTTCTGCTGCTGTTTGACCAGCTTGGCGCCCTTCTTTTTGTTAAGGCCACGCTTCTTGCGCACGATCTCGACGCGGTCCTCAAAGGGAGCGGTCACCAACACGGCAATGTGGTTGGGATTGTTGCGCAGCAGGTAATCGGACAGACGGCCTTCGATAATGCAGCTCTCGGTCTCGCCCAGATCCAAAATCACCTGGCTCATCTTTTGGAACAACTTGTCCGAGTACGAACGTGCGTCGTAACGGTCGGGCAGAAACGCCATGTTCTCCACGGCCAGGCGCTCGTCGTAGGCAGCCATCTTATCGAGCGACTCGCCCGCGCGCAGCGATGCGCGCACCAGCAGCTCGTTATCGTACAGCGGAATCCCCAACTCGTCGGCAAGCATGCGACCAATCTCGTGGCCCTCGGCGCCAAAGTCGCGCGCGATGGTAATGACCACAGGATTCTTCTTATTCTCCAGATCGCTCATCGCGATTCCTTTCTAGCAAATGAGAAATAGGCGATTCCTGATTCCCATTTTGTCACTTACGACCGTCCTGGTTTCCCAAGTGCGGCAGATTGCCCCGAAAGAGGAGCGCCGCGTACTAAATGTACGCAAGCGACGATTGAGGGGCAAGGTGCCGTGCTTGGGGAAGCAGGACTATGCGGCCACGATGCGGCGCTGATAGGCTCGGACCAGCAGCGAGATACCAAAGTTGAGCACAAAGTACATCGCAAACACCAGGCCGTAGAGCATAAGCACCTGCGACAGGTCGATCGCGTGGGCCATCACGACGTTTGCCGTGTACATGAGCTCGGCCACGTTAATGCCCGAAAGATACGAGCTGTCCTTGATGACGGTCGTGCACTGGCTAAACAGCGCCGGAATGATCGTCTTAAACGTCTGCGGCAGAATGATGTAGCGCATGGTGGCAAAGAAGCCGAAGCCCTGGCTCTGCGCTGCCTCAAACTGGCCGCGCGGAATCGAGTTGAGACCGCCACGCACAATCTCGGCCATAACAGCGCTGGTGAACAGCGTAAAGGCAATGGTCGAAATCACAATGTCCAAACCCTGCACCGTAAAGTAGATAAACAGGATCCACAGCAGGTTCGGCGTGCAGCGGAACAGCTCGATATAGGCGCTCACCAAAATACGGAACGGGCGGGGCGCATAGCTCTTAACGAGCGCCAGCACCGTGCCAAAGATGAGCGAGAAAAAAATCGACAGCGCCGAGATCTCGATCGTCTTAACAAAGCCGCCCCAAATGTAGAGCAGGTTGGTCGCGTTGAAGATTTCCATGCGCTAGGCCTCCTCTACGTTATCGAGCCCCAGCTCGGCCAGGCTCACGCCGCGCGGACGCTCCTTGGAGCGGCGCTCGAGCCACTGCACCAGCATGGCGAGCGGAAAGCAGATGATAAAGTACATAAGGCAGCAGACGATGTATCCCTGCAGGTAACCGTACAGACTCACAAAGTTGTCGGAACGGTACATAAGGTCGCCGCCGGCCACAAGTGCCAGCACCGACGTGTTCTTGACCAGGTTGAGCGCCTGGTTACACAGCGGCGGCAGAATGATCTTGAATGTCTGGGGCAGCACGATGTACCAATACGCCTGCGCACGGGTGAAGCCCTGGCTCTGGGCCGCTTCCATCTGACCGCGCGGAACCGCCTCGATACCAGTGCGGATGACCTCCGAAATGTAGGCCGCGTGATACAGGCCCACACCCAAGAAGCCCAGCACGAACGGCGCGATGCGCACCGGCTGGTCGGCACCGGTTATGGCCTGCAAAAACTGCGGACCGGCCATGTACATAAAGAGCACCTGCACGGGCAACGGGGTGTTCTGGTAAAACTCCACGTACACGCGGCTTATGGCGCGCAGCACGCGTGAACGAGTGGTTGAGAACACGCCCAGCAGCGTGCCCAGCACCAGCGACAGCAGCAGACCGGCAACGACCACCTGTAGCGTCACACCAAAGCCCTCCCAGAAGGGCCCCATGTTTTGAAATGTCGTCGACCAACGGTCGGCGTCAAATAATCCTTCGAGCATTCGATTCCTTCCTTGGACGATGCGCCTATACAAGACCCCAGGTCTTGACCTCTTGGTCGAGCCAACCGTCGGCCAGGCGATCGCAAATCACCTGATCGACCACGGCCGAAAGGTCGCAGCCCTTCTTGGTCGCCACGCCGTAGCCCTGCTCGCCAAACTTGACCTCGGGCTGCAGCAGCTCAACGGTCTCGTTCATGTAACCGGCCAGCGTGGAGCGGTCCATGGCAAAGACATCGATATTGCCGGCGTCGAGCGAACTCTTGATGATGGGGTAGCCGCTAAAGGCCCTAAACTCGGGCTTGCAGCTAAAGCCGTTGTCCTTGATCATCTGCTCGATCAGGCCCTGCGTGGTAGCACCCTGGCTCACGCCGATGACCTTGCCGTCCAGGTCCTCAATCGAGGTAAAGCCCGAACGCTTCTTGACCATGAGTCCCACGTAGTCGGTGCGGTACGGCGTCGAGAAATCCCAGCTCTTCTTGCGCTCGTCGGTGATGGTGTAGGTCGCCGCGACCACGTCAAGCTGGCCGTTATCGATCAGCGGTCCGCGCGTCTTGGGCGTTACGTCGGTAAACTCGACAAGCTCCTGGGCACGGGCCTCCTTGTAGCTCACGCCAAAGACGGCAGCGGCGATCTGATAGCACAAATCGACTTCCATGCCCTCAAAGCGGCCCTTGGCGGTGTCGTAATAGCCATAGCCGGGAACGTCCTTCTTAACGCCGGCATTCAGATGGCCACGCGACTTGATGGCCGCAAGCTTGGACCCCTTGTCGGAGCCATCGCCGCTGGTGGAGTTGCCGCAACCGGTAAGCGCGGCCCCCGTCAGCGCAAGCATGCCGGCGCCAGCCAGCTGCAAAAAGTGACGGCGCGACACGGCCGCCCTCGTCATATCCGTCATGTCCATCACCGCGCCTAGTGCAAAATCTTGGACAGGAACTCGCGGCAGCGCGGGTTCTCGGGGTTATCGAAGAAGTGCTCGGGCGTGCCCTCCTCCAGAATGCGGCCGTCCTCCATAAAGATGACGCGGTCGGCCATCTGGCGCGCAAAGCCCATCTCGTGCGTCACGCAGATCATGGTGATGTCCTCCTGCGCGAGCTCAATCATAACGTCCAGGACTTCCTGGACCATCTCGGGGTCGAGCGCCGAGGTCGGCTCGTCAAACAAGATGATGGGTTGTTTGGTGCACAGGGCACGGGCGATGGCAATGCGCTGCTGCTGACCACCCGAGAGATTCTGCGGATACTCGCCGGCCTTATGCGCCATGCCGACGCGCTTGAGCGCGGCGATGGCAATCTCGGTCGCCTCCTCCTTGCTCTTCTTTTGCAGCTTGATGGGCGCGAGCGTCAGATTGCCCAGCACCGTCATGTTGGGATACAGGTTGAACTGCTGAAACACCATGGAACTATACTTGCGAGCCATCTCCAGGTGGTTCTTTTTGGTGAGCGGCGTACCGTCGATGACGACCTCGCCCGACGTGGGCTCCTCCAGATAATCGACGCAACGGATGAGCGTCGACTTACCCGAACCGGAAGGCCCGATCATTACGAGCTTCTCGCCGCGCTTGACGGTGAGGTTGATATCTTTGAGCACATGCAGGTCGCCAAAGTACTTGTTGAGATGCTTGATCTCGATCATGTCTGCCATGAATGTCCCTTCCCTGCGTTTACACGAGTTGAACTATTGTACGGAAAGAACCACGTTTCCGCAGCCCACACTACATTCCCGTAAAGAACCCGCAACCTTCCGCCCACTCATTGGGGACAGACTTAAATGAGTGCCTGCTCATTGGGCACTCATTTAAGTCTGTCCCCAATGAGCACCCAATGACCAGCCAGGGGAGGCGCCCTTCATCGGCCAACAAAAAAGGGCGCGACCGCAATGGTCACGCCCCTCAGCATCGGCTATGTGTCGGCCAGCCCTTAAGCCAGCTTTGCACCGACGATCTTTGCCGCAGCAGGCTTATCGAAGTTGCCGCCGGTGGCCTTGCCGAGTGCACCCATGACCTGGCCCATCTGCTTCTTGGACGTGGCGCCCAGCTCGGCGATGACCTGCTCGATCAGGGCCTCGAGCTCCTCGCCCGAAACCTGCGCGGGCAGCAGGCTTTCCAGAATCTTGACCTGCTCGGTCAGGTTGTCGGTACGCTCCTGGTCGGTGCCGGCCTTGATGGACATCTCCAGCGTCTCGCTCGTCTGCTTGATCAGACGCTTGATCATGTTGTTGACGTCTTCCTCGGTCACATCGCGGCGCTCGTTAACCTCGATATTCTTCACCTCGGCCTTGACCTGGCGAATGATGGACAGGCGAACCTTGTCCTTGGCCTTCATGGCCGCGATCATTTCCTTCTGCAGCTCTTCGTTGGTCATCTGCAAATCCTCTCTAATAGCGTGGGCGGCACTCGTGCGAGCACCGCCCCATGATTACTCAGTCGTCGACGAATCGTCGGTCGAGCTCTTGGTGACGCCCTTCAGGCTCACGTTATAGGGTACGTCCTTGGGCATGGGATTAACGGTGATGTCGGCATCCTTCTTGTACTGCTCCAGCCACTCGCTGTACGCGGTGCTTGCCGCCTGCGTCTTCACCACGTTGGAGACGTACTTCTTGATGGCCTTGGGTACCTGCTTGATATCATCGACCTGGCTATCGACATGGAAGTAGTCGGTGCACTTGATAATGTGATAGCCGTACGTCGACTCGACCACGTCGCTCACGTCGCCCTTGTTGAGCCCCTCGAGCGCCGTCTGGTAGCTGTCGACAAAGGTGGTGAGCTTATCCCAGCCCACATCGCCCTTCTTCTCCTTGGATCCGGTGTCCTCGGAGTACTGTTCAACGGCGTCCTCAAAGCTCAGCTCACCGGAGTTGATCTTGTCCAGGCACTCCTGCGCCTTGGCCTTGGCGGCAGCCTTGTCCTCGTCGGAAGCGTCGGAATCAACCTTGATCAGGATGTTCGACGAGCGACGGGCATCGTTGTAGTTGGACAGGTTCTCGTTGATGTAATCGACAATCTCGCTGTCCTTGGGCTTGCTGGTGGGCGCCACAGCATCCTTAAGCTTTTGCTGCGCCAGGCTCTCCTTGAGCGAGTCCTTGTAGGTGTCCTCGGTGTAGCCGTAGGTCTTAAGGGTCTTCTTAAAGGCCTTGGCACCGCCCGCGCTCTTGCACGCGTCCTTCCAAGCCTTCTCGACCTCCTCGTCCGACACCGTCACGCCGTTCTCCTTCTGTGCCTGTTGAAGCAGAATCTGCTGCGTGTAGGAGTCGATGAGTTGCTTGCGGTACTTCTTGGGCGTGAGGTCGTTGTCGACCAGATACTGTGCCCAGTCCTTGTCCTTGGTGTAGCCGTAGGACGTGCGCATGCTCATGATCTGCTTGGTCACGGTGTCCTCGGTGAGGTTGGTGCCGTTGATAGTGGCAGCTACACCGCCGGTAAGCTTGTAGCCCGAGGTGTCCTCGGCCTGCGACATCAGGCCGGAGCACGCCATGGCCGAGACGGAAAGTAGCATTGTCAGCACGCCGATGACCACCAGAACGATCTTGACGGTCTTGGACACGCGGGTCTTGCGCTGCTTCTTGCGAGAGCTGGAGGCGGCGCGAGCCTGCTGCTCGGGCGTCGGCTCGGGTGCGGGGTTCTTTTTCTTATTTGCCATAGTTGGCCTTTCGCATAACGAATCGAACAAACGCCATTGTGTCACAACGCAGCCCCCGCGGCACGCTTGGTGCATTGGGGACAGGTTAATCTGCACCATTTTGGTGCAAAGGGGACAGCTCTGGCAGCCGGCAGTTAGGGACGTTCCTTTTAATATGAGCAGGACATTGTCAAGAGGCAAAATCGGGCCTGGCCCCAACGATATGGGGTCAGGCCCTCTCCCTATATCAGCCCGTCCGCGGCGACCTCGGCGTGTCTTACCGACGCTC
>CABURV010000030.1 GCA_902494035.1 uncultured Collinsella sp. | reverse complement strand
GCTGGTCATCGTCGCCCATCGCGTTGATGAGCTTGCGCACCCCGCCAAGCATCGTATAAAACTCCGATGGTGCGATGCTTTTGCTGTTGTCCAGCGCCAGAATGTAGCAGATCGGGTCGCTGGCCGCCGCCACAGAGCGGACCTCCAGCCTGCGGTCCCCGAGCGTCAGCTCCGGGCCTGCCGCCTGCACCTTGATGGGTGAGTAGGAGTTGCCGTCCCCGTCCAATGCGTAAAAGTAGACATCCAGCTCCGGCACATTGACATAGACCTGCTCCATCTTGAAGCTGCCCGCGCCCGACATGCCGACGGTGGTTTCCGCCGCCGCGCCGAACGCGCCCAGCGCGGCCAGCAGCAGCACCAGCAGCGCGCAGAGCCAGAGTTTATGCTGTCTCATGGGGTCCTCCCCTCGTGTGGTCAATTACCGATTTTTCTGTGCAGGGCGCGCAGCGCCATGATGGCCTTGCGGCGGCGCTTCGTTTGGGCCTTTGCGGTTTTTTGCGGGGCGGGGGCCGCCGGGGCCGTCGGGCGGGTCATCGGCGCGGGGACCACACTGCCGCTCTCCTCGTCGTCCTCATCGGCCAGCGTGATGCTGGGCATCAGGGGGCGGTGCGGGGTGGGCGGGGGCGGCGTGCCCTCGTCCAGAATCGGCTCTCCCTGCTGGCGCAGGATCGGGTAGGAGAAGATCGCGCCGGGAATCTCCACTTCCTCATGGGCGTCGCCGGGCTGGGGGTTTGGGGTGGTGTCAAAATAATCCGGCGACGGCGTGACGACCGTGTTCGTCCGCGGCTCCTCGTCGTCCAGGCCGGGCGCTACAACGCGGTTCGCGTCCGGGGCGGGCGGCTCCTCCGCGGGGGCTTCCTCGCTGCCGCGCAGCGCAGATGCCGCTGCATCGACCTTGTTGGCCGACAGATCCAGCCGCGGTTCGGCATCCGCCTCGGCCAGCTCCTCCTTATGGGGGACCAGCGGGGCGTTTTGGCTGGCGTACTCCTGCGTTTTTTGCAGTTCCTCGATCATTTTTGCCAGATATTCCATCATCTCGCCGCGGGTCTTTTCCATCTCCGAGATGCGGCTCTTTAGATCCTGCAGCCGCAGACGGTGGGCGTTCTGGATCTCGCGCGTTTCGTCGGTGGCGGACTGCACCATCTTGCGGGCCTGGGCAATGGCCTGCTCACGCGCAAGCTGGTCGATGGCCTCGGCCTTGAGGTTCGTGTCCTTCAAAATCTGGTCCGCGTCGTCCCGGGCCTGCTGGCGGATGCGCGCAGCCTCGGCCTCGGCGTCGGCAATGACCTTATCACGGTCCGCGATGACCTGCTGGCGGGCCTGGTCATGGGCGCGGCCCTTGACGCGCAGCGCGGAGTTTGCCTCCTCGCAGCGCTCGGTCAGCTCCTTATTTTCCCGCGTCAGGTCGCTGTTTTTCAGGCGCAGCATATCGACCTGGTTCGTCAGCGAATGGCTGCGCTCCTTCACGGTGGAGAACTGCGTTTCGAGATTGGCGCGGTAGCTTTGCAGCTTATCCACCTGCCCGGCCAGCGTGGCGTTCTGGGTCGAGAGGGTCTGGTTCTGCATGACCAGTCCCTGGGCGTGGCGGCGCAGGGCGTCGTTCTCCTGCCGGAGCGTGCGCAGCTCCGACGTCATGGCGGTCAGGTGCTGCTCATAATCGGCGCAGAGATCCTCCATGGCCTGATGCACGTCCTCCGGCTCATAGCCGCCAAAGCGCGCCTTGCGCATGCCGCTCTGCTCTATGTAATTGTCGATGTCGATTTTGGGCATTGGTAACTTCTCCCAACTAAAATTTACATATACTCCATTTTATTATAGAGCAAGATGTGACGTAAAGCAAGGGAAAAGGCAAAAAAGGCGCTGCTTTGCCGCACACAAAAAAACCGCCCGCTCCATGGCGGAGCGGGCGGCGAAAAGCCTAATGATTCAGTTCAAATCAAGCGTTGGCCTGGGAAGCAGCAACAGCGCAGGCGACGGTCATACCGACCATCGGGTTGTTGCCGGCACCGATCAGACCCATCATCTCGACGTGAGCCGGGACGGAGGAGGAGCCAGCGAACTGGGCATCACCGTGCATACGGCCCATGGAGTCGGTCAGGCCGTAGGAGGCAGGGCCGGCAGCGACGTTGTCGGGATGCAGGGTACGGCCCGTGCCGCCGCCGGAAGCGACGGAGAAGTACTTCTTGCCGTTCTCGATAGCCCACTTCTTGTAGGTACCGGCGACCAGATGCTGGAAGCGGGTGGGGTTGGTGGAGTTACCGGTGATGGAAACCTCAACGCCCTCAGCCTTCATGATGGCAACGCCCTCCAGAACGTCGTTGGCGCCGTAGCACTTGACAGCAGCGCGCTCGCCGTCGGAGTAGGGGATGGTCTCGACGACCTTGAGCTCGCCGGTGGCGAAGTCATAGTCGGTCTTGACGTAGGTGAAGCCGTTGATACGGCTGATGATCTGGGCAGCGTCCTTGCCCAGGCCGTTCAGGATGACGCGCAGGGGCTCCTTGCGGACCTTGTTGGCGGTACGGGCAATACCGATAGCGCCCTCAGCGGCGGCGAAGGACTCGTGGCCAGCCAGGAAGGCGAAGCACTCGGTGTCGTCGGAGAGCAGCATAGCGCCCAGGTTGCCGTGGCCCAGACCGACCTTGCGGTCCTCGGCGACGGAGCCGGGAACGGTGAACGCCTGGATGCCCTCGCCGATGATGGCGGCAGCCTCAGAAGCGGACTTGGCGCCACGCTTGACAGCGAGAGCGCAACCGAGGGTGTAGGCCCACTCGGCGTTCTGGAAGGCGATGGACTGGGTGTTGTTGACGATCTCACGCGGGTTGAAGCCCTTGTCGGTGCAGATCTGCAGAGCTTCCTCGAGGGAGGCGATGCCGTTGTCGGAGAGGCACTTGTTGATCTTGTCAGCGCGGCGCTCGTAACCTTCGAACGTAACAGTCATAGTTATTTCCCTCCCTTTCTACTCGTGAACCGGGAACACGCTGGCGACGGAGTGAGTCTCCTCGTCGGTGCGCGGGTCGATGTACTTGGCAGCGTTCTCCCACTGACCATAGTGGCCCATAGCGCCAGCGATGGCCTCCTCGGGGGTCTTGCCGGCCTTGACGGCGTCGGTGAACTTGCCGAGGTTCAGGAACTCGAACGCGATGATCTCGTTCTTGTCGTTGAGAGCCATGCGGGTGACGTAGCCCTGAGCGAGCTCGAGGTAACGAGCGCCCTTGGCCTTGGTGCCGAACATGGTGCCGACCTGAGAGCGAAGGCCCTTGCCGAGGTCGTCGAGGGAGGCGCCCACGGGCAGGCCGCCCTCGGAGAACGCGGTCTGGCTGCGGCCGTAAACGATCTGCAGGAAGATCTCGCGCATAGCAACGTTGATGGCGTCGCAGACGAGGTCGGTGTTGAGGGCCTCGAGGATGGTCTTACCGGGAAGGATCTCGGAAGCCATGGCGGCAGAGTGGGTCATGCCCGAGCAGCCGATGGTCTCAACGAGGGCCTCCTCGATGATGCCGTCCTTGACGTTCAGCGTGAGCTTGCAGGCGCCCTGCTGAGGTGCGCACCAACCCACACCGTGCGTAAGACCGGAGATGTCGGAAATCTCCTTAGCCTGGACCCACTTGCCCTCCTCGGGGATGGGTGCGGGGCCGTGGTATGCACCCTTGGCAACGGGGCACATGTTCTCCACTTCCTGTGAGTACTGCATGCCTCTCCTCTCTATCGTGTTGGCGTCCCGTCTGGGGGCCGTGGCTGGCGATTGCCGGGCGACCCTTCGAAAGGGACATGACATGCAGCCCCTATAATACCGCGAAATGCACGAAATATTCGGCGAACGGCTCAGTTTTCGTAGCGAGATGCGCGGAACTTTCAATTGAAACGGTTTAACTCTATATTCTGTGGTCGCGCACTTCCGTAGAGGGGGTCCGTCTTGGGCAAGCTTTTGGTCAGCTTTTGTAAGCGTTGCAGGGGTTGACCTGTTGCAACGGTGCCGTTCGCCGCCTGTTTACTGCCTTTGGCCGCGCGAGTGTATTGTTTTGCGTGAATGTTTTAATCGCACGCTTCAATCGTGCTGTATTGGATGGCAAGCAGGTCCCGGCGAAGGGAGCGCCATGCAGCGCGTTTGGAGAACGGTTACCGGCTTTTACCATGTCTGTGCCCGCGGTACGGGCAAGAAGCTCATTTTTGAGGGCGACGAAGACCGGTGGGAGTTTTTGGAACTGATGCGCGACTTCTGCCGGGAGGCGGGCGTGACGGTTATCGCTTGGTGCCTTATGGGCAATCACGTGCATTTGGTGCTTGCAGATTACGAGGACAGGATGAGCGCGGCGATGCACCGGTTGCTTTTGACGTACGCGCGGCGGTTCAATAAACGCACGGGGCGCACAGGCCATCTGTTCCAGAACCGTTTTGACCGGCGTTCGCTCGATACCGATTGGCAGGTGATGGAGGCTATTCGCTCCGTACACGCCGATCCGCAGGAGGCGGGCGTTAGCCTAATCGAGCGTTATCCCTGGAGCAGCTTTGCGGAGCATTTGTGCGCTTACGACGGTGACGCGGCTGATGTCGCGAGGGGATTTTCCGATCCTTCTTGCGTGCTTGAGCTCTTTGGTTCTGCCGAGGGCTTTATTGCCTATTCGCTTTCGACGCCCGACGGCAGTGAACCAGCGCTGCGCGATATGAAAGAGACGGAGTGGGAACGCCACGCCTTTGCCGGCAAGTTGGCGAAGCGCCTCGGGGTTCCGCTCAACGGGGTTAAAACTGCACCGCCGGCGCAGCGCGATGCCGTTATTGTTGGATTGAACAATGCCGGTTTTACGGTGCGTCAGATTGAGCGATATACGGGGATTAGCAAAAGTACCGTCTCTCGTATCGTACGCGCCCGCGCGCGAACGGCGATGAGGGCTGGCGGAAACGTGATGTAAGGTCGCCTGTTCACCGCAGCTGGGGTCGTCCATACGCTGCAACCAGCGTTCAAAAGCTTGGTACGGTAACTGCACTTCTTAATATGCATAGAACAATCGCTATCTTGCATAAAAAACAGCTCAGTCCGGGTTTGCCCGTGCCTACCCCCGTCTGCGCCGTGCAAAAAACGGAGTTTTCAGCATCGTGGTGCTGTCGGCACCGCCGCAATCTTGCAACATGCGGGCCCCGAAGCTATTGATCCCTGCCGTAGCGCCCTTGAAGCACGTGCCTGCGTCCCGTCAGACCGCGATGTCTGTTCTAAAACACAATATATATGCGGCTAAAGACGTTGATTAACGCTTCCGATGCGTATGCACACAGCTTTGCATGCTGAATACTCGCAAAAATGCACGCCGCACCCCATGGTACCCGTCTGCGGCAGGCGCGAAGCGAGTCGGAGCTTCGCAGAACGGGGCTTGGCGCATTGCTTGGCGGGCCCGGGGCCCTGCCGCAGGCCTTTGGTGCTGTGGAAAACGCCCGTGTTCACGTCTGGCTGTGTGGCAAATGTCAGACGGGGCGTCGGACGCGCGGACTTTGTGCGTTCGCGCTCATTAGGTAAAAACAGAGCCGCCCGTATCGGGCGGCTCGGCAATCAAAAACCTTGGATTCGGGGCATAAGCTACTGGTTTGTTTGCCCCTCGAGCATGCCGTCGAGGGTGCGCCAGGCGAGCTCGGCGCATTTGACGCGGGCGGGCATGTGCGAGATGTCCTGGAGCTGGGCGGCTTCGTCCAGGTCTTCCAGGTCGTCCTCGGAGAGCTTCTCGCCGCGGATCATGGCGAGGAAGAGCTCTGCCAAGCGGTGAGCTTCCTCGACCGTCTCGCCCGTGATGAGGTCGGCCATAATGTCGGCGCTTGCCTGGCTGATGGCGCAGCCGTGGCCGGTAAAGGAGGCTTCCTCGATCACGTTGTTCTCGACTCGTAGCTGCAAGGTGAGCTCGTCGCCGCAGCTGGGGTTGATGCCGTCGTGCTCGTGCGTGGGGGCATCCATCTCGTACTTATAGTCGGGGTGCGAGTTGTGCTCCATAAACGTGGTGGAGGTGTATAGATTACCCATTGAACGTGCTCCAAACGTGATGCAGACCGGCGATGAACTTGTCGATGTCGGCCTTGTCGTTGTAGAAGGCCACGCTGGCGCGGCAGCAGGCAAGGTTCTCGACGCCCAGCCAGGTGAGCAGCGGCTGCGCGCAGTGGTGGCCGGCGCGGATGCAGACGCCGTCCATGTCCATGATGCTCGCGACGTCGTGCGGATGGATGCCCTTGACGTTAAAGCTCACAACGCCGTGGTGGTTGTCCCAATAGATGGAGCCGATGATCTGGACAAAGTCGAGCTGCATGAGCTCGCCCATCAGGTAGTGGACGAGTGCCTGCTCGCGGGCCTGGATGTTCTCGTAACCCACGGTGTTAACCAGGTAGTCAAGCGCCGCGCCCGTGGCGAAGATGCCGGCGGCGTCCTGCGTGCCGGCCTCGAACTTCTCGGGGACGGGCGCCCAGACGGCGTCCTGCTCGGTGACCGAATCGATCATCTCGCCGCCGGTGAGCATGGGCGGCATGGCGTTGAGCAGGTCCATTTTGCCCCACAGCACGCCGATGCCCATGGGACCCATGGCCTTGTGCGCGCTAAAGGCAAAGAAGTCGGCGCCCAGGTCGGCCACATCGACCGGCATGTGCGGCAGCGACTGCGCACCGTCGACGACCAGGTAGCCGCCGTACTTGTGCACGAGTTTGCCGAGGTTCTTGACCGGGTTCTCGACGCCCAGCACGTTGGAGACCTGGCCCACGGCCAGGATCTTGGTCTTGGGACCAACCTTGGCAAGAACTTCCTTGGTGGTGAGCTGGCCGGTCTTGGTGGGGTAGAGGTAGACGAGCTTGGCGCCGGTCTCGCGGCAGACCTGCTGCCACGGAATCAGGTTGGAGTGGTGCTCCATGATGGTAATGACGACCTCGTCACCGGGCTCGAGCACCGTTGGCGCAAAGCTCTTGGCGACCAGGTTGAGCGACTCGCTCGTGTTGCGGGTGAAGACGACCTCGTTGGCCTGTGAGGCGCCGATGAGGTCGGCGATCTGCTGGCGGACCTTCGCGATGGCCTCGGTGGCCTCGACGGACAGCGAGTACAGGCCGCGCAGGGGGTTGGCGTTCATACGCTGGTAGAAGTCGCGCTCGGCGTCGAACACGCAGGCAGGGCGCTGCGCGGTGGCGGCACTATCGAGGAAGGCGATCTCGGGGTGCTGCTGAAACAGCGGGAACTGCGCCTTGTAGGGGTTGGTCTCGATGTCCACAGTGGGCCAGCCGCGCGAAGCCTCGTCGCTGGCGTCGAGCTCCATGGGCTCGGGGGCAGTACAGGTGTCGCATTTAACGTGCTCGGTGTCGATCATGCGAGCTCCTCTTCAAAGTTGTCGATCAGGTTGTTGCCCAGGCGGACGACGGCTGCGCGGGTGCGCTCGTCGGTGGCGGAAAGCGCGGCGTCCTCCAGCTTGGCGCGGATGAACAGGTCCTCGGCGGCGTTTTGGTCAAGGCCGCGGCAGGCGAGGTAGAACAGCTGCTCGTCGCGGACGTGACCGATGGTGGCGCCGTGGTTGCCGGCGACGTCGTCCTCGTCGCAGAGAATGACGGGAACGGTCTTGTTGTCGACGCCCTTGTTGGCCAAAAGCACCGTCTCGCGCTCGGTGCCGGTTGCACCCTTGCAGCCGTGCACGAGGTCGATGGTGCCGCGGTAGACCTTCTTGGACGTGCCGGTCAGCACGCCGTTGGCGTCGATCTCGCACTCGGTCTTGCGACCGCGGTGGCGCAGCTCGTAGTTAAAGTCGCGCACCTGTTCGCGGGCGCCCAGGTAATCGGTATCGATGGTCACCTTGGCGGTGTCGCCCAGCAGGTCGCCGGCGAGGCCGGTGGCGCTGGCACCGGCACCCAGGACGGTGTGCTGCACGTTGACGCGCGCGCCCTCGTCTAGGAATAGACCGGTGTCATCGAGTGCGATCCAGCTGTCATCGAGCGTCTGCGTGCAGGTTACGTTGACGGTGGCGTACTCGTAAGCGCACACGCGTAACACAGAGCCCACGACGCCCTGGCCGTTGACGGGGGAGTCCAGGGCTATGCGCAGATCGAGTGTTGCCTGCGGACGGGCGACGACGTCGATGGCGGCGATGGCCGCGGCTGCATCGACACCGCTCACGCGCACGGTAACCGTGGCGTGCTTGTATGCGGGCACATCGATGACGATGCGCTTGGTAGCGTGCTCGGCCAAGTAGGCGTAGGCAGCCTCACCCATGCCGGTTTCGAAGGCCTCAGCAGGGGAGAGCTCTTCCTCGAGCTTAATGGCGCCGGCCTGGTAGACGGAGGTTGCGGGCACGTCGAGCTCGGTCTCGGGCGTGATGCGGGCGCGGTCGGCGGCATCACCGGGGGCGGAGGCACGGCGCTCGGGGAAGCGCTCGGCCATGGCGTCCATGGCGGCGTCGAACGCGTCTGCCACGCCGGTAAACTGCTCGTCCAAGCTCTCGACCTCAATGGTCTCGGTGGGAGCGGCGGCAAGCTCGTCAGAGAGCTCGAGCTTGGTCTGATTCATCTTCAGCCAGCCCCAAGTGGCAGCCGGCATCGCGTTGACCTGCTCGAGCGTGGTAGCAGCGGTGTTGGTTTCCTGTTTCATTATCCGATCGCTCCTTCCATCTCGAGCTTGATCAGGTTGTTCATCTCGACGGCGTACTCCAGCGGCAGCTCCTTGGAGACCGGGTTGGCAAAGCCGTTGACGATCATGGTACGGGCTTCTTCCTCCGAGATACCGCGGCTCATCAGGTAGAACACCTTATCGTCGCCGATGCGGCCGATGGTGGCCTCGTGGCCGATGTCGACGTTCTTGGCGCGGATGTCCATGGCCGGAATAGTGTCGGAGCGGCTTTGGTCGTCGAGCATCAGCGACTGGCAGCTCACGGTTGCCTTGGAACCCTCGGCCTTGGGTGTCGACACGATAGAGCTGCGGAAGGTCTGGATGCCGCCGCTCTTGGAGATGCCCTTGGTCTCGACGGTTGCCGAGGTCTCGGGCGCGTTAAGTACGACCTTGCAGCCGGTGTCGAGGTTCTGGCCGGCACCGGCAAAGGTGATACCGGTAAAGCTCGAGCGGGCGCGGCGGCCGTTGAGCACGCTCATGGGGTAAAGGTAACCCACGTGGCTGCCGAAGGAGCCGCTGATCCACTCGATGTCGCCGTCCTCGTCCACGCGCGCACGCTTGGTGTTGAGGTTGTACATGTTCTTGGACCAGTTTTCGATGGTCGAGTAGCGCAGGTGCGCACGCTTGCCCACAAAGAGCTCGACGGCGCCGGCGTGGAGGTTGGCCACGTTGTACTTGGGCGCGGAGCAGCCCTCGATAAAGTGCAGGTCGGCATCGTCCTCGACGATGATGAGCGTGTGCTCAAACTGGCCGGCGCCCTTGGCGTTAAGGCGGAAGTAGCTCTGCAGCGGGAAATCGAGCTTGGTGCCCTTGGGCACGTAGACAAACGAGCCGCCCGACCATACGGCGCCGTGCAGGGCCGCAAATTTGTGGTCGGTGGGCGGGATGAGCGTCATAAACTTCTCGTGGATGAGCGGTTCCCACTGCGGATCGTGCAGGGCTTCCTCAATACCGGAGTAGACGATGCCCATCTTGGACGCCGTGTCCTGCATGTTGTGGTAGACGAGCTCGGAGTCGTACTGCGCGCCGACGCCTGCCAGGTAGCTACGCTCGGCCTCGGGGATGCCCAGGCGCTCAAAGGTGTTCTTGATGTCGTCGGGCACCGACTCCCAGTCGTGCTTTTGATCGGTGTTGGGCTTGACGTAGGTGACGATGTTGTCCATGTCCAGGCCCTCGATGGAGGGGCCCCACGTCGGGTCGGGGAAGCGATTGAAGATCTCGAGGGACTTGAGGCGCAGGTCGAGCATCCACTGCGGCTCGTCCTTCTTGGCGCTGATCTCGCGCACGATGTCGGGCGTGATGCCGGCGTCGAGGCGCTCGAATCCCTCCTCGCCATAGGTGAAGTCGTAGAGGCTGCGGTCGATGTCCGCGACCTCGGTGCGGTTCTTGGTCATTGCGTCGCCCCTTTACGCCTGCTGCTCGGCAGCGGCGGCCTCGGCCTGGGCGCGCTGCTCGGCGGCCTCGCGCTCGAAGGTCTCAAAGCCGTTCTTGTCGATCCAGGGGATCAGCGAGGCGTCATCCTCGCGCACGATATGGCCCTTGACCATAACGTGGACGCGGTCGACATCCAGGTGCTCCAAGATGCGCGTGTTGTGCGTGATGATGAGCATGGAGCCGTCGCAGCTCTTGCGGTAGGCGTCCATGCCGTGGCTGACGGTGGACAGGGCGTCGACGTCCAGGCCTGAGTCAGTCTCGTCCAGGATGGCGAGCTTGGGCTGCAGCAACAGGAGCTGGAGCATCTCGACCTTCTTCTTCTCGCCGCCCGAGAAGCCCACGCCCAGCTCGCGGTTGAGGTAGGCGGTATCCATGTTGAGCTCGGCCGCGAGCTCCTTCACGCGACGGCGGAACTCCTTGCCCTTCATCTCCAGGCCGGGGCGGCTGGCGATGCTGGCGCGCAAAAAGCTCGACAGCGGCACGCCCGGAATCTCGACCGGGGCCTGGAAGCTCAGGAACAGGCCGGCGCGCGAACGCTTGTCGGTGGTGAGCTCGGTGATGTCCTGGCCGTCAAAGACGATGCGGCCGTCGTTGACGGTATAGACGGGGTCGCCCATGACCAGGTGGCCGAGGGTGGACTTGCCGGCGCCGTTGGGTCCCATCAGCACGTGGGTCTCGCCGGCGGCGACGTTGAGGTTGACGTTGTGGAGGATGGTCTTCTCGTCCACGGAGGCGGTCAGACCTTCGATGGAAAGCAGCGGATTTGCGCTCATGCTGTCCCTCTCTGTATATGGTGTACTCATAGGTGTACTAAACCCTAGGAATCTTCTCGGAATAAAGTTACTATGGGTTCGGCGTTAGTCAAGGGAAAACCCGACTAATCCACTCGACTTTTCAAATTCTGGGACAAAATAACCTGTTGTGTTTGTCCCACTTACTTAAGATTTGGGACAAACAAACCTGGTTATGTTGTCCCAGATGCGATGGGAGGGTAGGTATGCTCATTTCTTCCAAGGGCCGCTATGCCCTCCGGCTGATGATCTATATCGCGGCGCTCGGTGACGCCGAGGGCAAAATTGCCCTGCGCGAGGTTGCCGACCGCGAGCATATCTCGCAAAAGTATCTGGAGCAGCTGGTTCGTCCGCTTATGAAGGCGGGCCTGCTTAAGAGCGTGCGCGGCAAGGGCGGCGGCTACATGATGGCCAAGGACCCGGCCGAGGTGCGCGCCGGCGACATCCTGCGTGCTGTCGAGGGCAGCACGGCGCCCGTGGCGTGCGACGGCATCGACAACAGCTGCACCCGTAGCGATTTGTGCTCGACCGTCAAGTTCTGGCGCGGTCTGGATGACGTGATCGAAAAGTACGTCGACGGCGTGACGTTGGCCGACCTGGCCGCCGTCCCCGAAATCAACTTTGACATTAAGCTGTAGGGCTGCAAATGGCATCTCTCGACAAGGTGTATAAGCAAATTGAAGTTTTTGCTCGGGAGTGTGACGCCGAGAAGGTTGTGCTGTTTGGCTCCCGCGCTCGAGGTGACAACTTGCCTAAGAGCGATATTGACATCGCAGTAGCAGGTTGCCGGGATTTCGGCCGGTTGTCAAATTTGATCGAGGAGCGTCTTGATACTCTTTTAGATGTAGATGTCGTCAATCTCGATGAGCCCTTATCGCAGCAATTGCTCGATGAAATTGCCAGGGATGGTGTGATTCTGTATGAAAAAATATGAGAACTTTGCCAGCGCCTTGGCGAATCTTGAGGATGCGCCCAATCAGGATCTCAACAATGATTTTGTTCAGAGTGGATTGATTAATAAGTTCAATCTTCAATTTGAACTGAGCTGGAAGCTCCTTAAGCGTCTGCTCGAGTATGAAGGCGCCACGCTTGCCGCGTCGGGGTCTCCTCGTGCCATCTTGAAGGAGTCGTACCGATTCTACGACTTTATTGATGAGGCGGCCTGGCTAGATATGCTCAGAGACCGCAATACGAACGTCCATATCTACGACAACAAGCTCGCTCAAGACTTGATTCAGCGCATCTTGAACGTCTATATCCCCGCTTTCTGTCAGTTGAGGGACGGGCTGATGGAGCGATACGGCGAGCTTCTGATGGCGCCCGACGACCAGTTTGTTTAATTCCTTAAGATTTCGCGGAGGGTTGTTGCCGTTTACCGAGGGGTTGTTGTGCAACAACGGGCGAGCTGCAATACTTATTTCTATCTTTGCAAACTGCACTTTAACTATACCAATGCAGGGAGGATCTTATGCAGCCCAAGCATTCCGCGATTGTCGCGGGCCTGACGCTGGCGCTTTCGTTTGGCGCCATTTCCGCGCCGGCACCCGCTGCTGCCGAGGAGCCCACGCCGGGCGTTGCCTCGGATGCCACCGATATCGATAAGGGTCTCTACACCCAGCAGTCCTTCTCGGGCGTACTGAGGTCGGTCCAGGGCGTTTCGTTTGTCAACGTGACTCCCGAGATGAAGTACTTTACCAAGTACGAGAGCCATGGCAACTACAACCAGGGCTTTTCGTACGGTGACGGCTATAACGCGCTGGGTTATTACCAGTTCGACCGTCGTTGGTCGCTCATTCCGTTTATGAAGCAGGCCTACAACTACAACCCCGAAAAATACAGCATGCTCAAGGATGCGATTGATCGCGGCAGCGAGATTTCCAACACGAGTAATGTCATGTACGAGAACGGCCAGCTCACCGAGCTGGGCCATATCGCGCAGGATGCCTTCCAAGGTGCGTACAACACCGATCCTGTTGAGTTCTCAGCACTTCAAGATGCGTATGCGTACAACTCGTACTATGCGGTGACCGAGGCGTGGCTCAAGAGCGGCCTGGGTATTGATATTTCGGGCCGCGCCGATTGCGTCAAGGGCATGGTGTGGAGCATTACCAACATGTGCGGCACCGGTGGCTGCAGGGACTTCTTCCGCTGGGCGAATCTTTCTATTGATATGACTGACCGTGAGTTTGTGACGGCGCTCTCCAATAGCGTGGTCAACAATGTCGCCACCAAGTATTCGAGCCAGCCCCAGTATCATGAGGGCTGGAAGAACCGTTATAAGAATGAGCTGAAGGACTGCTTGGCTTATATCGCCGAGGACGAGGCAGCCGCTGCGACGCCCGTGCAGCCCGAGCCCACACCGGCGCCCTCGCCGACACCTGATTCGAATGACGACTCGAGTGACGATCCCAACGATGACAGGATGGATACGCCCTCGACCGATGCTGACGGTAATGGCTCGGCTGGTGGCACTACCAACGACGGCTCTACCCCGAACGGCTCCAATTCGAACGGCTCTGCTGCGGGCGATTCGTCTTCAAGCTCTGCCGGCAATACGGACAGCGACGCTTCTAGTTCGACCGGCGCTGACACCTCTAACTCATCTACCGGCTCGAGCGATTCGTCCGTTGGCACCGGCTCTAACAACGGCTCCGGCTCTGACGCAACCCCTGATTCCGATGCTTCCAAGGACGACTCGAATAAGGCGCCGGGCGCTCCCGTTGCTTCGCCGGACAAGAAGCCTTCTTTCTCCGAGCAGCTTGGTTCTACGCTGGGCTCTTCGCTGATGGCTGGCGTCAATAATGGTTCGACTCAGAACAAGGACAACTCTGATCAGGTTTCCACGGAAAAGACCGAGGCCGCAAAGGGCGACTCCAAGGATGAGGCTTCCGAGAAGACCGTATCCGATAAAGGTTCTAGCTCGGAGGAGAAGGACGACAAGTCCACTCAGAAGAAGGACGAGGATAAGAAGTCTGAATCTGAGGAGAAGGACGAGAGCAAGGGCAAGACCAAGGACGGAAAGCAGCAGGGCGAGGACAACGGTAAAGGCAACACTGACAACCGGAACCAGGAGCAAAATGACTCCAAAAAGGTGACCACCACGACGACTACAACGACCAAGTCATCTGGCGGTAACATGCCCAAGACGGGCGACCTTATCGTTATGGCGAGCCTTGCCAGTGCAAGCTTGGCCACACTGGGCGCTACGTCTATCGTAAGTGGTAAGCATAAGCTCGATCAGCAGAAGAAAGCTTCTGGGGAGGACAGCTCGGAGGAGTAGCCTCTCAGTTGCTAGATAACTAAAGAGTTGGGACGGGGTCCGGTGCGAATGCATAGGGCCCCGTTTTGTTGTGCAACGATTAGTTATGCCCCCTCATACCTCTTGTTGCTACCGTTGCCCGATATGTTCGCGCGGCGTCGTCGGTACGCGCGAGGCGGTCATTACAATTGGCATCGTGTTGCGATTTAGGGGGAACGTTTTGGTGTCTGAACAGGCAAATGTTGATTGTACTGCTGGCTTTGGCGTGCGCTTGATCGGCTGTGCCGACGATGTGGTTTTGCCCATTGGCATGCACGACTATGCGGAGGCCCTTGGTTGCTGCATGCTGGTTGACAAGACCATGTTTATTGCCGATGTGTTGGACTGCGACGCGTCCGTTGTGGTGTGCTGTCGACCCGAGGGTTTTGGCAAGAGCATGAACTTGTCGATGCTCAGGGCTTTTCTGGAGCGTCCAGCGGTCGGTCGCTCTGGTCAGCGTTTGTTTGCCGATGCTCAGATTTGGGATGCAGACGGCGGGCGCTATCGGGATGAGTACGCTTGCTATCCGGTGATATCGCTGGACTTTTCTGGCGCTGCGAGGCGTGGCCCCGCTGTTGCCGACGTCGTGCGCGATGCTCTTTCGGGCGAGTGCGCCCGCCTGCTGGCGCTTTTGGAGGCTCCAGATTTAGCTCGAGACAAGGTGCGTCACATCGAACGTGTTGCGCGTGGCGCGGCGAGCGAGGACGAGGTCGCCTCGGTGCTTGGCGTGCTCATAGAGCTGCTGGAGATTGCCAGCGATGAGCAGGTTGTATTGCTCGTTGATGGGTACGATGCGGCGTGGTCTCGCCGTGCGAGCGCGAGGGACGCTTCCGACGCCGATCCGGCAGAACTACTTGACCGTGTGCTGTTTGACGCCATTGCCACTGGGCGCGATTCGTTGCGGCTGACGTGTCTGATGGGGGAGTGTCCCGGTCCTGCCGAAGCGGCGCTTTCTTCGCGCGGCTGCTCGTATTGTCTGACGACGCCGCTGTCGGCGTGGTGTGACCGATGTTTCGGTTTTTCGGATGCCGAGGTCGAGGCTCTTTTGAATCATGCTGGGCGCGAGGAATACCTGGATGATGCGCGTGAATGGCTCGAGGGGTATCGGTTTGGCAGGGCCTATTGCTCGAGTCCAGAGCGTGTGATCGGTTTTCTTGGCCGAGGCTGCACGGCGCCTGTGCGTGCCGATCTGTATGGATATGCCGATTGCCTGAGTAGGGTAGTTGCCGGGTGGAATCTCGACCGCCTTTCGGTCTTGTTTGATTTGCTCGAGGCCCATGGGTGCGCTGAGGTCTCGCTTTGTTTGGGCACTGCAGAGCCAGATGTCTCGACTGACGATGGCATGTGGACAGCGCTGTATCTGTCCGGTTTTCTCACGACGGATATGACTGAGGAGCCAGAGCATGGCAATCGCCTCCGTGCTTTGCGATTGCCCAATAACGAGCTTCGACAGGCCTTGCGTCTAGTGATTGTTGAGTGGTTTGAGTGCGCTGCCGAAGACATTCGAGACGTCGATGCGTTTCGCGACGGGCTGTGCCGTGGGAACGAGGATACCGTGAGGCGGGCGCTAAGCCGCATCCTGGGGGATGCGGGAATCGGTGAGACCGACCCAGATAAGCCGCTGCCATATCATCTGCTCTTGCAGGGGCTCTGCTTTGGCTTACCGGGCTATGCCAATCCTGCCTCGAGGCGAAAGTGTGGCGCAGGTCGCTGGGACATCCAGGTTTTCCCTACGGGTGCTGTGTTCGACGTAGCAGATACGATTGGCATGCTGGACGAGCGCCCGCTGATAACGATTAACTTGATGTATGACCCCGGTGTGGATGCGCTGGGCCTGGAATTGCTGGCCGTGCAGGCGCTGCTCGACATAGAGCGCGACGGCATCGACGAAATCCGTGTGCCGCGACCCGGCGTTGGCCGCATGCGCTGGGGGTTTGGGTTTGATGGACAGCATGTGGCTACGGTGTACCAGCGGCTTTAAGCGCTGAGGTGTTTCCGGCTTCCGTTACTCGGTGTCCTTCATGGGTGGCATGGGCTTCCAGTTGGGATCCTTGATGATCTTGCGGGCGTCTTTCATGCCACGGCGCAGCGCCGGAATACCGGTCTTATAGCACTTATCGACCGCAGCCAGGCGAATGAATTCCTTGCAGAAGGTCGCGGCATTGCCCAGGCGGAACAGCATGGGGTGGTAGTCACCGTAGATCTGCATATAGCGAGCGAGGAAGCCTCGGTTGCGCATGATGTAGTAGCGGTTGGTGTCGCTCGTAGAGTTGAGCTGGCGCTTGCCGGCGATATCCCAGTTAGAGACGGCGCGGGCGCGCTTGAGCACCACGTCGGCCACAACGGCGGCGGGGAAGTGCTGGCTGGCCACATAACCATAGCAGGCATCGTCGCCGTAGATGAAGAATCGCGCATCGGGCAGGCCGATCTTGTCGACCACGCGGCGCGAGAACATGCCGCCCTCAAAGCATAGCTGGTTCATGGCGCGGTAGCCCTCGGGTCCCAGGTCCCACTTGGCGACAGGGTTGGGAATGCCGAGCGAAAGGATGAGCTGGTATTGCCAAAAGAAGGCGCCGCCGTCAAAGTCCAGGCGCGAACCCTGGATGACATCGTAGCGGTCGGTCCACTTGGCAAGACGCTCGATGCCTTCGGGGATGACGAGCACGTCGTCGTCCATCACCCAGAACCACTGGGCGCCCAGGTCGTAGGCGCATTTAGTGCCTGCGGAGAAGCCGCCCGCGCCGCCACCGTTTTCAAGCTGCGGCGCGTAGATAACGCGGTCGGTGCCGCCCTGTGCGTCAGGTTTCTCGGTGTCGATGCCCCACAGGTTGGCCAGGCGCTCGTTGAATGCGGTGCACATGGCCTCGGTCTCGCGTGAATTCTCGTTATCGACAATCACGATGCGCCAGGGCGCGGCCGTGAGCTCGGTCATAGAGTCGAACAAGTTGGCCAGGAGTTCCTGGCGCTTGTACGTAACGACGACGATGGCGAGCTTATCGATGGGGGCGGGGAGGGTTGAAGTCATGGGGCAATATATCCTTTCACGCGCGGCGGGCGAACGCAGCGCGGAAGCTATCGAATACGTCCTTGGGACTGTCTTATTGTAAAGGCTCGGCGCACCTTGGCGGCAAGCTTTGAATAAAACGCAGGAACCTGCCACGGGTGTAGCGGCTTTAGCGTCTGACGGCAGCGTGTCTATTGCCGCTTGAGCTGGCGAGCGATAAGGCTTCTAACTGCATCGATGTTGAGGAGCGCTAAGGCAAAGATGATGCTAATGACGGTGCCCGTGATAATACATATAGCTGCCGGGCTGTTTTGGCTGACCAGTATGTTTGCGAGCAACGTATTGAAGACGGGACGCCACAGGCTATTGGTGAGCGACTGCATCACATAGAAACCGAGCGTGGCGGTCGATAAGGTGACGATGGCACCTGCAGTCCGCGAATTGCCTGAGGCACTGCGTCGGGTAGCCGCAAAGAGCAGGGAGGCGGCAGCGAGGGCAAACGAGATCAGCGAGGTCGATTTGTAGGAAAGGATTGTCATCGCCGTGAGGTTGTCAGTGAAGGAGAGTGCTCCTTCCAGGATGATGGTGAGCACTAAAACCGTTACGAGCGAGCGCATGCCCAAGGCGGCCGCCCTGTCCGAATCCATGGCGTCGGTTACGTCGCGGAGCAGTCCGCCGATCAAAAACGCGATAACGTACGTGACGGCGCTCATGAGCTTCTGCAGCCAAGAAAACTCGCCGGCGCTTGTCGCACTCATGGCGGCCAAATACCCGTTAACAACGAATACGAGGATGCCAACGGCGATGACCGTCGCCGTGTAGCTCTTCTTAGAGAGTCGGCTCTTGGCCAGCCCAAACAGCGGCGCCATGAAGACCGTGGCGGCATAGACCCAGATAAACTCAAGGCCTAGCGTGTACCAGTAGTGCGTGTTGAGGGTAACATCGGGAATGGGAGAGACGACCGTGGACCATGCGAGCGCCACGAGGCAATAAAACGTAGTGGGCAAGATGACCTTGCCGAGGCGCTGCGCCGTCCGTTGCATTTGCGACTTCCACGTTGCTCCACCGTCCCAAGCACGCGCGGCCGAAGCGATGAGAAAATAGCCCGAGATCATAAAGAAGACCTCGTTGGCCCAGCAGCCCAGCAAGTTAATAAAACCGAGCACGCCGGAATAGGGGAACATCGCAAGTGGGGCATATTCCACGGCGCCGACACAGGTTGCCTGGAAGGTCCACTGAAACGTGTGGAATATGGCAATCCCAGCGACCGCGACCAAGCGCAGCGCTTCGATGGGTATGTTGCGTGCGGCTTTGGGCTGCATGACGTCCTTTCGTATCGGTTTGCCTCTGCGAGCTCCATAGATTATATAAACGCCCGCTGGCGCGCTGGCCCTTTGATACCATGAAACGACAGGTATTTCCTAAGGAGCACATTTGTCTACTAACGCCTCTGGCAGCCCTGTTCTGTCGCTGCTTATTCCCATTTATAATGTTCAGCGCTACCTGCGCGAGTGCCTCGATTCTGCCCTGGCGCAGACGCTCAAGGATATTGAGATCATCTGCATTAACGACGGGTCGACCGACAACTCGCCCGCGATTATCCGCGAGTATATGGATCGCGATGGGCGCGTCAAGATGATCGACAAGGCCAACAGCGGCTACGGCGACTCGATGAACCACGGCCTGGAGATGGCGCGTGGCAAGTACGTCGGCATCTTAGAGTCCGATGACTTTATGGCGCCCGACGCACTCGAAAAGCTTGTCTCGACCGCCGATAGCAATAATGCCGACTTTGCGAAGGCGAATTTTGATTTCTACTGGTCTAAGCCCGAGGAGCGCCGTTCGCTGCACGAGATGTTTAAAGCCAAGGACTGCGGCAAGCCGGTGCACCCGAGCGATACGACGCAGTTCTTTAAGCAAAAGCCGTCGATTTGGTCTGCCGTGTACCGTCGCGTTTTTCTTGAGCGCAACGGCATTACGTTCCTGCCGACTCCGGGGGCATCCTTTCAGGACACGTCATTCGCCTTTAAGGTGATCGCGTGCGCCGATAGGGCTGTTTACCTGCATGATGCCGTGCTGTCGTATCGCCAGGACAACGAGAATTCCTCGGTCAATTCTTCGGCTAAGGTCTTTTGCGTCAATACCGAGTATGCCGAGATTGATCGTTGGATTCGAGAGGATTATGCCCGTGACCACGCAAGTGATGACGTCGCGCGCATGCTCAAGTTCAATCAGCTCATTAAGTACGATTCGTACATGTGGAACTACGTGCGCCTGGCGCCTAAGTTCTATAAGGAGTTCCTGGTGCAGATGGCCAAGGAATTTCAGGCGGCCTTGGACGCGGGCGAGTTTTCGCTTGACGACCTCAAGCCGTGGAAGCGCGCGAACCTCGCTGCCATCCTCAAAGATCCTGAGGGCTGGGTTGACGAACATCCGAGCTTTGCGACGGATGGTGCCTTGGGGCGTGCTAAGTATTACGCCTCGGTTGGAGGCCCAGGTGTGGTTGCTGCCTTCCTCATCGAATCGCTGAGGGGGTAGGTCGACATGGGAGAGACTTTGACCCCCAAAGCGACCATTGTCGTTCCCGTCTACAATTCGTCGCGCTCCATTCAGCGATGCCTCGATTCGCTGTTGATCCAGTCTGAGTGTTCGATTCAGGTTGTCTGCGTCAACGACGGTTCGACTGATGATTCGTTGAACGTGTTGCGCCAGATCGCGCAGGCCGACGATCGCGTACTGGTGATTGACCAGGAAAACGCGGGCGTCTCGTGTGCTCGAAATGCCGGTATCGATGCCGCCGAGGGCGAGACCGTCTTTTTTGTGGACGCCGACGATTGCATCGATGCCCAGACGGTCGAGCGCGTGCTGCATGCCATGGAGTCTGCGGATGCCGAGGCCGCCGTTTTTGGCGGCGTCTGTGAACCCGCCGATGCTGCCCCCAAACGCGTCCAGCAACTCATGAGCCCCAAAGCTGGTACCTTCGGCGCCCGTGATCCCCAACTGCTGTTCCATTCGAATGCGCAGCCCTATGCCTGCCGTGCGGCTTTTTCGCGCGAGCTGCTCAATCGCGAAGGCATTCGCTTCGCCCCCGGTTTGGCTTTGGGCGAGGACGTCGTCTTCCAATTTGCGGCTTATGCGCTTGCCCGCAGGACCGTCGTCATGCCGGACAAGTTCTACCACTACGTGATGGAGAGTGAATCGGCGACGCACGAGTTCAACAGTGCCGAGGCTCGCGCCAAAAAGCTCGATGCCCATATGAGAATGCTCGAGGAGGTCTTGGAGGACTGGGCGGCCTACGGTCTTTTGGACCTGTGTCCCGGCGAGCTGATAACTTGGTTTTTGGACCTAATTGTGTTCGACCTGGCGCGCTTGGATGCCGATGACTTCCATCGCGTGGCGGCTTGCGTCAACATGGACCTCACGACGTTTTTGGGAACGGAGTGGGCGGATATGCCTGCTAAGGGCGCCGTTCGCCGTGTTGCCCACAAGCTCGTTGCGGCGACCTCGGGCGTTTCGATGACAGACGCCACGCTGTTCTATCTTTCGACTCGTGGTCTCAAAGCCTGCCTGGAGCGCTTTATCTAATTCCAAGCGCTGCCGCCCGCCGCAACTCGGCTGCTAAAATAACCCTGTTACACGCTATTCAACAGGAGGTTCTCTTGCAGAACTCTGATACCCCTAAAGTTTCGCTGCTTGTCCCCATCTGCAATGTCGAACGCTACCTGCGCGAGTGCCTTGATTCCGCCGTGGCGCAGACGCTCAAAGACATCGAGATCATCTGTATCAACGACGGTTCTACCGATAGCTCGCCAGATATCATCCGCGAGTACATGGAGCGCGACCCCCGTGTAAAGATGATCGACAAGGCCAACAGCGGCTACGGCGACTCGATGAACCGCGGCCTGGAGATGGCGCGCGGCGAGTACGTGGGCATCCTTGAGTCCGACGACTTCATGTTTGAGGATTCGCTCCAGAAGTTGGTCGCCAAGGCCGATGCTGAGCATGCCGATGTGGTAAAGGGCGACTTTTACCTGTATTGGTCCACGCCCAGCGAGCGCCGTGAACTGTTTGGGATTATCGACGAGCATATGACGGGCGCCGCGTATCGCCCCGTCGACCGCCCGGGCATCTTCTACCGCAAACCTTCCATTTGGTCTGCCATCTATCGGCGCGAGTTCCTCAACGCCAATCAGATTCGGTTCCTTCCCACGCCGGGTGCCTCGTATCAGGACGCAGGCTTTAACTTTAAGGTTTGGGCTTGTGCCGAACGTGCCGCGTTTATTGCGGACCCCATTTTGTGCTATCGTCAGGATAACGAGAAGAGCTCCGTTAATTCGCCCAACAAGGTGTTTTGCGTTTGCGACGAATATGCCGAGATGCAGCGCTTTTTGGAAGAGCGCCCCGAGCTCAAGGCTCAGCTCCAGGGCATTTTAATGCGCATGAAGGTCGATACGTACCGTTGGAATGACGAGCGCCTGGTCGATGAGCTGCGTGGGCAGTTTTGGAAGAAGGCCTCTCCCGAGCTCAAGGCCGACTGGGATGCCGGTCGTTTTGACCTGTCGCTGTTCGATCCGCGCGGCGAGACCGACTTGCGCCTGATGGTCAAGTCGCCCCGCGCCTATATCGATTCGCGCTTTGACTTTAAGAAGCCGGGCAAGCTCAATACGTTTAAGCACTACTTTAAGATTGGCGGCCTGCCGCTGGTCTGGCGCGTGCTGACGTATCAGCGCACCTACGGCGACAACCCGCATCCCGATGACGTGCCGGCGGCACAGTAGGAGCGCGTGATTATGGTTACCCCCAAGATTTCCGTTGTCGTTCCCATCTACAAAGTGGAGGAGTGCCTGGCCTGGTGCCTGGACTCCCTGCTTGCGCAGGACATGCCCGATTGGGAAGGCGTGTTAGTCAACGATGGCTCGCCGGACGGTTCGCGCGATATTGCGGCTGCCTATTGCGAAAAGGACGCGCGCTTTAGGCTGGTCGATAAGGAGAACGGCGGCCTGTCGAGTGCACGTAATGCAGGCATCGCTGCGTCCACGGCGTCTATCGTCGCGTTTTTGGATTCCGACGACCGCTTTACGCCCGATGCATGCCGCGTGATCGTCGATACCTTTGAGCGCGAGGACTGCGACGTTTTGACCTTTGGCGCGAATCCGTATCCGCTGGAGGCAGGGTATCCGTGGCTTAACTATGTGCTGAGCCCGCGCGATGTGTCGTTTGAAGGCTATAGCTCCGACCTGCTGTTTAAGGAAGCGTCTCGCCCCTTTGCATGGCGCACCGCTTGCAAGCGTGAGTTTTTGTTGGGCAACGGGATCGTGTTCGACGAAACCGTCAAGTATGGCGAGGACCAGGTCTTCGATTTTGCCGTGTACGGTCGCTCGCGCAAGACCGCGCTTATTTCGAACAGGCTGTACGACTACCGCGTGGCGCGCAAGGGCTCGCTCATGGACACCATGCGCTATGACGACGAGACGCGCCTGCTGGAGCACGTGAAGATTTACTCCGCGGTGCTGGCTGACTGGCAGCGCGACGGTCTCGATGTACAGCACGCCGATGATCTGGCATATTTCCTGTGCGATCTGGTGCTTTACGACGCGCTCAGGTTGCTGGGCTCGGACTGTGGCAAGGTGTTTGCTGCCGTCGCCGCGGCCCTTGCCGGTTCTGCCGTAGGCAACGATGCCGCGCTCGCGCAATGTGCCCCGTCTGTTGCCGCTATGGTGCGTGCGGCGCTTACCAGCAAGGCCCCCAATGCCCGTGAGTGCAAAAAGCTCATGTTCGATTACGACGTCTTGAGGTTTGGGCGCCTGGGTGCCTGCAAACGCATGGCAGCGAACGCCCTGGGAAAGCGAGAAGTGTAGATGAGTATCAAGCGTTTGGCACTTTGCCGCAGTCAGGGCCGTCTGTTTGTGCTGCTTCGTTTTGCCGGTCAGGATGTCGCCGCGCTTATTGAGCGGGAGGGTTCTCAAGCGTTTGCCCATGCGACGACGAGCGGTTCTTGTGTGCCGTCGCTGGTGCTCCCAGTCGATCATGGCCGTGTGCTGGCGCTTTGCCCTTCCGTTTCCG
>CABURV010000029.1 GCA_902494035.1 uncultured Collinsella sp. | reverse complement strand
TCTTTTGAGAAATTAAGAAAATATCTGGAGGAAAATGCTGATGAATGGGACGAATGGTAACGAACCCGGCTACCCGGAAAATGCCCTTGTTCCCTATCCTGTCATTGTGGCAGCGACAATGGTTGTCCGGCGTTTGCCCAGATAAAACCTGCCAAAATGAACCTGTCCCTTTTTGGCAGGTTACTCGGCGCTCTTGAGGGCGCCGACCATGTCGATCTTATTGAGGGTGCGATTGGTAGCGAGGTTGACGATAAACGTAAAGGCAAAGGCCAGCAGCACGGATAGCACGTAGCTCAGCGGCTCGACCTCAACGTCAAAGTACAGCGACGGCATCTGCAAAATGTAGGTAAAGCTCTCGGCCAGCAAGCCGCCCAGCGGTACGCCCAGTGCGGCTCCAATCGCCGTAAGAATCAACGTCTCCTTGTTGACGTAATGGTGCACCTCGCCACGGCGAAAGCCCAGTACCTTGATGGTCGCTAGCTCGCGTTCGCGCTCCGAAATATTCGTATTAGACAGCGTAAACACCACCACAAACGATAGGCACGCCGCCATAAAGGTCACAAGCACCACGACCGAATTGATAATCGTAAAGTTTGCCTCATAGTTTTCCCAATGCTCGGCGGTACTCGACAGCGTAATCCACCCATCGCTCTTAAGACGGTTGGTAAACGCAATCTGATCGGTCGACGAACCCTTAAGCAGCGCAAGGATGCCGTTAAGGCGTGCGCTTCGGCCAAACGCGCGCTCATAGGTGCCCTGCGTCATGTAAAGCGTGTTGCCCAGATAGTTGAGCGAAATGTCGCTGATTTTAACCTTGGCAACATTGAGCGACGAATCCTGGACGTGAGCCGTGTCACCCAGCTTGATCCCCAGTACCAGCTGAGAGCTCTTGCTCAGATACACATCCCCGTCACGCAGGGTGAGCGGTTCTTTGGACTCATCCTCAAGGCGAACATAGTCGTCCAGATCGTTCGTGCGGTCATCGGGCACCACGATCAGCTGCACGGTCTCGCTCTTTCCGCCGAATGTAAAGGTGACGTTGTCGGTCATAATCGGCAGCGTCGAAGTCACGGTCACGTTGGAATCATTGGCCGCGCTGCGCTCATCGAGCGCCGCGCACGCCTGCGTAAAGTCATCGGGGTTGGCGACCGCCAGCAGGTCATAACGCGTGATATGTCCGTACTGCTTGGGCGAAAGCGCGACCGACGTATCACGGATGCCCATACCGCAAATCACAAGCGCGGTACAACCCGCGATGCCAAAGATGGTCATAAAGGCACGCTTTTTGTAGCGGAACAGGTTACGCGCTGCCACCTTATTCAAAAAGCCCATGCGGCGCCAGATAAAGCCAATGCGCTCGAGCAAGATGCGCGAGCCGGCGCGCGGGGCCTTGGGGCGCATGAGCGAGGCGGGGGTCTCGGCCATCTCGTGGCGGCAGGCGATAATCGTGGCGCCCACCACGCCCGCGGCAAACAGCGCCACCGACACGATCGACGACACGATGTCGTACGAAAGCAGCATCTGGGGCAGTGAGTACATGTCGTCGAACACCGTAAACAAGAACAGCGGCAGGCCCACAAATCCGATGATGTTACCGAGTACGCCGCCAATCAGACACGCCCACAGCGAGTAGTCCACATATTTGGACAGGATACGCCCGCGTGAATAGCCGAGCGCCTTGTACAGGCCGATAAGCGTGCGCTCCTCCTCGACCATACGTGTGGCGGTGGTGAGGCTGATGAGCACGGCGACGATAAAGAAGATGAACGGGAACACCGTGGCGATGGCCTCAATTGACGAGCTATCGCTCTCCACGCTCGAGTAGCTTGCGATATTGCCGCGGTCTTGGATGTACCAGGTGCATTCTCCCAGGTCAGAGAGGTCGGCGCGGGCATCGGCAAACTGCTGGTCGGCGGCGGCACGGCGCTGGTCCAGGTCGGCTTGTGCCTGCGCACGCTCGTCGCTGCCCTCGGCCATACGGTCAATGTTGCCCTGTTCAATCCCAAAGAGCATATTCGTCTGGCGCTCGGCCGCATCCAAGCTTGCCGGCGTGTCGACCGTCAGCTCCTGAGCGCGCGCCTTCTCACGCTCCTCGCGGATCTTCTCGATATTGCCCTTGACCTCATTGATCTTTGCCGTGTAGGCATTCGAATAGGAGTTGAGGCTCTTGGCTCCTTCAACGATCACGTGGACAGCGGAGTAGGAAGAAGATGTCGCGGCATCCTCGCTCACATAGAACTTATAGTCCGCCGCCGAAGCAGCGCGAAAGGCGTTGACCGTCGAGTCGGAGCTCACGTCGGTGGGATCGAGAACCTCGGCCGTAATGGTGTAATCGCCCGCGGCAAACTGGTCCTTGGCGCTTTGGTTCGACGAGCTCGCGTCATTGGCGGCAAAACTCACCGTATCGCCGATTTTCTTGCCCGAAGCCTTCAAGAACTTCGAAGTCACCGCGACCTCACCGGCGCTCTCGGGCAAATCGCCGCTCACCAGCACCGGTTGATCGATATTCTCCTTGGAAAGACTCTGCACGACCACGCGCTCGCGCGTTGTACCCACGGCGGTGTAGGCGGTCTCGGTGTAGATGCCCTCGGCCGTCTCGACGCCGTCGACCTCTTGAATGGCTGCAAGATCGTCGCGCGTAAGGCCATAGGTCGACTGCACGTTAATGTCATAGACATTCTGCTGGTCAAAGTAAGCATCGACCGAATCGCGCAGGTCCTCGCAACCCGCCTTAAGACCGCACATCACGCTCACGCCGAGCGCGGTGATCACGACGATAGACAAGAAGCGTTTGAGGCTGCCGCGAACCGTGCGGTAGATGCCACGGCGGAAAACCGTCGGCACCATGTCGTTTGAGCTTTGGGCGGTGCGATAGGTCGTAAAATCCTGCGCGCGCTCCGTGTTCTGCGCGTCGCGGCGTTGGCTGTTTTGGCGGTCCTGATCCATGGGCGCTACCACTCGATCGTCTCGATCGGCACGGGATTTTGCTGGACCGTCTCGCTCTCCACGCGGCCGTTCTTAAAGCGAATCAAGCGATCGGCCATGGGCGCCAGCGCGGAGTTGTGAGTGATAATGATGACCGTAATGCCCTGCTTGCGGCAGGTGTCCTGCAGCAACTGCAAAATCTGCTTGCCGGTTTTGTAGTCGAGTGCGCCCGTGGGCTCGTCGCACAGAAGCAGCTTGGGATTCTTGGCCAGTGCGCGGGCGATGGACACGCGCTGCTGCTCGCCGCCCGAAAGCTGTGCCGGAAAATTGCCCAGGCGCTCGCCCAGACCAACCTGGTGAAGCGTCTGTTCGGCATCGAGCGAATCGGGGCAGATCTGAGCTGCGAGCTCGACGTTTTCGAGCGCCGTCAGGTTGGGGACCAGATTGTAGAACTGGAAAACAAAGCCGACGTCGGCGCGGCGGTATTCCACGAGCTGCGCCTCGTTGGAGGAGCTCACGTCGCGCCCGTCCACCGTCACGGTGCCAGAGGTTACCGTATCCATGCCGCCCAGGATATTGAGCGCCGTGGTCTTCCCGGCACCCGAAGCACCCAGAATGATGGCGAGCTCGCCACGCTCGACCGTAAAGCTCGCGCCGTCGAGTGCATGAATGCGGGCATCGCCCTCGCCGTATGCTTTGATGACGTCTTTGAATTCGATATAGGCCATCGATCGGTTCCCATCTGGTCGGATAACTCTTTAGTATTACCCATTTCGCACCGACCAAAAAGGGACAGGTTCATTTTGGCAGGTTTTATATGGGGAAACGGCAGTCATAGATGAGGCGCCGGGAAGGCAGAGAAATCATCGACGGGGTCAGGCCGACCGCCAAACACCACGCACGCATCTCAATCTGTCAGCCAAATTATTCGAACAGCTGTTCGTTTCTATGATATGATTCCGTTATCTAAGCAGGCCAATACGCAGAAAGGCGGCCAACATGGCGTTCGACTTTAAGAAGGAATGCAAGGAGCTCTACAAACCTGCAAGCAAGCCGAGTATCGTAACTGTCCCGCCTATGAGCTACGTTGCCGTTCGCGGAAAGGGCGACCCAAATACTGAAGGTGGCGAGTATCAAAACGCCCTGCCGCTGCTTTACGGCATCGCCTATACCGTCAAGATGTCGAAGAAAGGCTCAAGGAGTATCGAGGGCTATTTCGACTTTGTGGTACCGCCGCTCGAGGGTTTCTGGTGGCAAGACTCCCCGAGCGGCGACATCGATTATGTACGCAAGGACGATTTCAACTTTATCTCGTGCATCCGCCTGCCCGATTTCGTCAGCCGAGATGATTTTGACTGGGCAGTCGCGGAAGCCACGACCAAAAAGAAACTGGACTTTTCCGCCGTCGAGCTGCTTAAAGTTGACGAGGGTCTCTGCGTTCAATGCATGCATACCGGACCCTATGACAGCGAGCCGGCAACCGTAAACGCCATGCATGAATACACGGCCGAGCAGGGCTATGTCCCCGACTTCTCAGACACCCGTTTACACCACGAAATCTATCTCTCCGATCCACGCAAATGTGCACCGGAGAAACTTAAGACCGTGGTTCGTCATCCTATCAAGCGTGCTGAATAGCGTGGAACGCTGCCCCGCGCATCAGGTTTTAGGCCAGTCAACCAGCCACTCCAAGGTCATCCGGCAGTTTCCTTGACGCTGGCTACCGCATCTTATAATCTTGTATTACTAAAGTTGGAAAGCCTCTCAACGATGCGCAACTCCAGCTCTTTTTTTATCAAGAGAGCAAGTGTCGGAAAGCAAAATGTCAGAAAGCAGCGCATCGAGCAGAATCAAACGCCTGCTCAACGCCTATAGCGGTCTCGTGCTCATGGGTGCTGCCGGAATCCCCGTCGGCATTATCGTTGGCGCCGTCTGTGCGCTCTTTGGACGCGTGCTTCTGGCGATCGGCACCATCCGCGACGAGCACATCGTACTGCTCCTTCCCTTCCTCGCCCTCATGGGCTTGGCCATCGTATTTGCCTACCGCACCTGGGGCAAAGGCACCGATCGGGGCATGAGCCTGGTATTCGACGTAGGCCACGGGCGCGAAGACGTCATCTCCCCGCGTCTCGTGCCGCTCGTTATGCTGAGCGCGTGGGGAACGCACCTCTTTGGCGGCAGTGCGGAACGCGAGGGCGTAGCGGTGCAGATCGGCGCCACCATCTCACATTGGATCGGCCGACGCCCGCCTTTCCGAGACCCCGGCAACACGTTTTTGCGTATTGGCATGGCTGCCGGCTTTGCCGGGCTCTTTCGAACGCCACTCGCCGCCACGGTCTTTGCTATCGAAGTACTGGTCGCAGGACGCATGGAATACCGCGCGCTGTTTCCCACGCTGGGATACGCCGCCGTCTTTGACAGCGCCACCAATACGCTGCTCGCACCCATCCTTATTGGCTGCGAAGTCTTCGGCATTGGCAACCTGCCGATGTTCTTTATTGTCTGCGTCGTGGCCTACCTGTTCAACATGGATAAGTCGATCTACGCCCTGCAAGAGCAAGCGTAGATAGATGTCCAAGCAGGTGGTCTCAACCGGAAACGGCGCCCCACTCTGAGGCTGTATTCCGGGAAACGGTTTCCGCTTGGGACGCCATTCGGAAAGCGCACCCCGCTTTAAAACGGAATTCCGGGACGTGGTTTCCGTCTGAGCCTCCATTCGGAAAGCGCGTCCCGTTCTTTCACAGCGTCTTGGCTATGCAAAGTGCTCGGGCACTATTCCTCGTACGCGCCCTCAAGCCGAAGCAGCCACTCCTTGCGATCAAGCCCGCCGGCATATCCGTTGAGCGAACCATCGGCGGCAACTACGCGATGGCATGGCACGATGATCGAAATGGGATTACGCGCAACCGCAGCCCCCACCGCACGAGGAGACACAACAGGGTCCTCATTCCCCGGAACCCGGTGGCGGGCGGCGACACGAAGCGCAATCTCGCCATACGTAGCGACCTCGCCACGCGGAATTGAAAGCAGCTCGTACCAAACTTCACGCTGAAACGCCGTGCCAATCATATGCAACGGCGGCGTAAACCGAGGCTCCTGCCCCGCAAAATAAGCATTCAGCCAAGCCCATGAACGCTCGAGCACCGAAGATGCCGCACCGTTTGCCGGACCTACCGACGACATGCCACCAGTGCCGGAAACCGCATCGGCGCCTGCGACACGTTCGGAGTCTTCCCGAAGCAGCGTAGAGCCAAAGTGCTCCTGCCCGTCGAACCAAAGCCCCGTCAAACCGCGGCCATCAGCGGCAAGCAAGATTTCGCCCAAAGGCGAAGCAAATGTCGTCGTGACCACCAGCGGCTCCTTTCAAAACTTCGCAAACATAATACCGCGAACTGTGCAGACAACCCCCGCAGATACACTCGGACAGACTCGATTGTCCAAGGGAGGGCGTTTTCCCTCTCAATATCGACCGATACCGAGTCAAAACGCCCAAAACGATGTCCGGCAAAAACGAAGGTGAATGGTTTTCCGGGAAGTGAACGAGTAAAACTAGAGCCCCGAAGCATTCGCATTTTTTGATTGCAAAACAGCAGGATTCATGCAATAAAACCGCAGGAAATGGCGACCAAAATATGCCGATGCTTCAAGGGTCCAAAATAGGTCATTCACTTCCCGGGAAACCATTCACCTTTGATTCGCACTAACCCCAAAGTCACCCCAGGCAGCAGGCGCAGCGCGCCGCGGCTCCCGGCCGCGCCCCAAAGTCCCCCAAGGCGGCAGGCGCAAAGCGCCGGGGCCGCCGCCGGGACTAGGGCCTGCAACGGCCACGTGCCCCCACATCAGCCCAGCGGCCCCAACCAACAACGACCCCATCGCAAGCCACTCGCAACAACGTCACCGCAGACGGGGGCCGGGCTTAGTTTTCAGAACACTCCGCAGACCAGTGTGGCGCCTTGTCCGCAGCTCCGAAGGAGCAGGGCAAGGCGCCGCACATGGTCGAGGACGTTTTGAAAGCTCAGCCCGGCCCCCGCCGGACAGGTCACACTACTCGCAGAGCAGCTTAGCGATCTGGACGGCGTTGGTTGCCGCGCCCTTACGGATTTGGTCGCCGCAGCACCAGAAGGTGATACCGCGCGCGGCCTCGGGGTTCGAGATGTCGCGACGCACGCGGCCGACCCAAATCAAGTCCTGGTCGGAGGTATCCATCGGCATGGGGAAGCGGTCGTGCGCATCCTCGGCAGCCATATCGTCGACCAGTTTGACGCCGGGAGCAGCAGCCAGCGCAGCACGGGCCTCCTCGACCGTAATATCGCGCTCAAACTCGAGCGTAATGCTCTCGGAGTGCGAACGCAGCACGGGCACGCGCACACAGGTGCAGTTCACGCGCAGCTCGGGCAGATGCATGATCTTACGGCCCTCGTTCTGCAGCTTCATCTCCTCGGAGGTAAAGCCTTCCTCCTTGACACCGCCGATCTGCGGAATCAGGTTGCTCGCCAGCTGGGCGGCAAACGCGCGCGGCTCGGGAATCTCCTCGCCGCGGCCCAGGGCGGCCAGCTGAGCCTCGAGCTCGGCCATACCGGGAGCGCCGGCACCCGAAGCCGCCTGATACGTCGAGACGATCATGCGCTTCACGCTGGCGAGCTGGTGCAGCGGCCACGTGGGAACCAGGCCGATAATGGTCGCGCAGTTGGGATTGGCGATAAGGCCGTGATGCCACTTGATATCGTCGGCATTGATCTCGGGCACGACCAGCGGCACCTCGGGATCCATGCGGAAGGCGTGGCTGTTGTCGACTACGACGGCGCCGCGCTTGACGGCCTCGGGCAGCAGCTCCTTTGCGATGTCGTCGCCGGCGGCGCCAAGCACAATATCGCAACCCTCAAAGGCCTCGGGGCAAGCCTCTTCAATCACGATCTGCTCGCCGCGGAACTCGACGGTCTTGCCCGCAGAACGCGCGCTCGCCAGCAGCTTGAGCTTGCCAACCGGGAACTCCTGCTCGTTGAGGCACTCGAGCATCTGGGTGCCCACGGCTCCCGTCGCGCCCAAAATAGCAACCGTGTACTGTTTCATGCTTCCCCCTTTAAAGGTTTTGGCTTTTGCCCGCACGACGAGCAGGCCGATTATTGTTGCCAGTGTATACAAGAACGGGGCGGACACAAAACCCGCCCCGTCGAGATGAAACCGAAACGAAACGCCCCGCCGTAGATTTATGAGACATGTCCCAAAAACATCACCGGGATGTCAACTATTTGTGGAGCGCGGCCAGGGCGGGATCGACCGGCGCGGAAGCCTCCAGGTCGGAGACCTTCACAATGCCGTTCTCGTCGGAGAAGGCACGGTAAATGGTCTGAATCGCCAGATCGAAGTCTTTCTCCTCCACGCCGATGATGATGTTGATCTCGTCGCAGCTCTGCGAAATCATACGCACGCTCACGCCGGCCTGGCCAAGCATGCCAAACAGATGGCCCGAGATACCCGCGCGGCCGCGCAGGTTGCGGCCAACGGTAGCGATAAGCGCCAAGCCCTCGACAACCTCGATCTCGAGTGGCTCGACCTCCTGCTGAATGTCGCCCACGAGCGAGTACAGCGAGTCGTGCACGTCCTGCTCCTGCACTACGGCGCCAAAGCGGTCCACACCAGTGGGCATGTGCTCGACGGAAACGTCATAGCGCTCGAAGACCGAAAGCGCACGGCGCATAAAGCCAACACGGGGCTTGGTGCGGTCGCGAGCCACGTTGATGGCGACAAAACCGCGCTTGCCGGTCACGCCGGTAATGATGGGCTCGGCCTCACCCTCGTCAGCCGTCTCGCTAATGATGGTGCCGGGGTCCTGCGGCGCATTGGTATTCTTGATGACCAGCGGAATACCCGCCTCACGCACGGGAAACACGGCCTCCTCGTGCAGGACGCTTGCGCCCATGTACGAAAGCTCGCGCAGCTCCTCGTAGGTAACGCGCGCAATGGGCTGAGCCTCGGGAACAATACGCGGATCGGCAGAATAGAAGCCCGAGACGTCGGTCCAGTTCTCGTACAGGTCGGCGCCCAGGCACTTGGCAAGGATCGAGCCCGAGATATCGCCGCCGCCACGGTCGAGCAGCTTGATCTGGCCCTCTCGCGTCGCGCCGTAGAAACCGGGCATAACAAAGCCGCCCTGCTGACCGTACTCCTGCACCAGCTCGGAGGTGCGGTTCATGCTGAGCGTACCGTCGTGATGGAACGCTACGACCGTCGCGGCGTCCAAGAACGGCAGGCCCAGGTACTCGGCCATCAGGCGGGCGGTAAAGTACTCGCCACGGCTTACAAGCTCCTCGGTGGAGTAGCCGCCCGAGCGGGCGCGCTCGGCAAAGGCTGCGAACTCCTCGCGGATGGGATAGGCGAGCTCCAGCTCGTCAGCGATATCAAAATAGCGCTGACCAATGTCCTCGAGCAGCTCCTCACACGACACGTGATACTTAACGTGCGCGTTAACCAGGTAGAGCAGGTCGGTCACCTTGGTGTCGCCCTTAAAGCGGCGACCGCAGGCGGAAACCACCACAAAACGGCGGGCAGGGTCGGCATCGACGATGGCCTTGATCTTCTTGAAGTGTTCGGCGTCGGCGACCGACGAGCCGCCAAACTTGGCAATTTTTATCATGGGCTGGAGGTTACCTTTCTAAAAGCCTCTGCAAACCTGTTTTGCGTGCTCTGATACCATGGGTTCACCGATTGGGACCAAGGCATCCGAGGAGCAGTGTTATATGGGAACTTATCATAGTACACGAGGACGCACTTTATCGTGCTCAAGTAAGGTGGCAATCCGTACCGGCATCGCTCCCGACGGGGGTTTGTTTGTCTCGGACGAGCTGGGCATCCAACAGGTCGATATCAGCTCGCTTGCAGATAAATCGTACTTTGAAATCGCTCAAGATGTGTTGGGAATGTTACTGAACGATTACACGGACGAAGAAATTTCGGCCTGTGTGAATGAGGCTTACCGCGGTACGTTTGCAAGCGATGAGGTCACGCCGCTCGTCAAACTCGACGTAGCGCCGGGCACCGACGCTCCTCAAACCTATGTGATGGAGCTCTTTGGCGGTCCCACGAGCGCCTTTAAGGACGTCGCTTTGCAGATGCTCCCCCGCCTCATGGCCCGCACCTCCGCCAAGGACGGCGGCGCCGAGCGCATCATGATCGTCACCGCCACGTCGGGCGACACGGGCAAGGCCGCGCTCGCCGGCTTTGCCGACGCTCCGGGCACGGGCATCACCGTCTTTTATCCCGAGGGCAAAGTCAGCCGCGTGCAGAATCTGCAGATGTCCACACAGGAGGGCGACAACGTCGCCGTCTGCGGCATCCGCGGCAACTTTGACGATGCCCAGAGCGCCGTCAAGCGCATCTTTGCCGATAAGGAGCTTGCCGAGCGCTTGGAGGCCACCGGCACCGTGCTTTCGAGCGCCAACTCCATCAATGTCGGCCGTCTGGTACCGCAGGTCGTCTACTACTTTGCCGCCTATGCGCAGCTGCTACGCACCGGCGCCATCGAGGCAGGCGACGCCGTGGAGTTCTGCGTGCCGACCGGCAACTTTGGTGATATCCTGGCCGGCTACTATGCCAAGCGCATGGGCCTGCCCGTCGCTAAGCTCATCGTTGCGAGCGACAAGAACAACGTGCTGGCCGACTTCCTGACCACCGGCGTCTACGACCGCAACCGTCCGTTCTTCACGACCATCTCGCCGTCGATGGACATCCTCATCAGCTCAAACCTGGAGCGTATGCTGTACTTCCTGTCCGATGGCGACTGCGAGCTCGTTGCCGGCCTTATGGAGCAACTGGCACAGACTGGTCGCTACGATGTTCCCGCCGACCTGCTGGCAAAGATTCAGAGCGTCTTTGGCTGCGGCTGGGCCAGCGAGGACGAGGTCCGCGCTGCCATCAAGAGCTGCTGGGATGCGAACGGTTACGTAATCGATCCGCACACCGCTTGCGGCTATCACGTCTTTGAAAAGGTCGCTCCCGCCGAGGGAGCCAAGGCCCGCGTGCTGCTTTCGACCGCCAGCCCCTACAAGTTCCCGCGCGCCTGCTGCGACGCCCTGGACCTCGACGTTCCCGAGGACGACTTTGAGGCTATGCGTGTGCTCGAGCAGGCCACCAACACGATCGCCCCGACCCAGCTCGCCGAGCTCGAGTCCAAGCCCGTCCGCTTCGAAGGCGTCTGCGACGTAGCCGACATGGCCAACTACGTAGAGCAGGCTGCGAAAAAGATGGCCACCAACTAAACCCCTTATAAGGCGCCGGCGAAAGCCGGCGCACCTTCTTTTATCAGATATCCCCCGGGATGATGACGAACGCGCACAGCGTGCCTGGCTGTTTAGTTCGTCGCGAGTTCCGCACGCAAAGGAAAGCACTGAATGTGCTTTCCGTCTTGCGCAGGACTGCCCAAGCAGCGAACTAAACAGCCAGGCACGCCAGGAGGACTCACATGATCAAGATCACCGTCCCAGCAACCAGCGCCAACCTAGGCATCGGCTACGACACCCTCGGCATGGCCGTCAGCCTCTACTCGCACTTTACCTTCGAGCACGCCGATAAGCTCACCATCACGGGCTGCCCCGAGGAGTTCCAAAACGAGAACAACCTGGTCTACGTCAGCTTTGTCGATGCGCTGGCCGCATGGGGCGAACCGGCCTTCCCCGTCGCCATCGACATTCAGACTGACGTTCCCGTCGCCCGCGGCCTGGGCTCCAGCTCCACCTGCGTCGTCGCCGGCATTATGGCAGCCGCCGCGCTGACGGGCCACACCGTCGATCGCGCCGAGCTCGTCCGCATTGCCACCGAGGTCGAGGGCCATCCCGATAACGTCGCTCCCGCCATCCTGGGCGGCGCCGTCTGTTCCTTTACGCCGACCGATTCGCTGCCCCAGTGCCTGCGCTACGAGGTGAGCGATCGCTTGCGTTTTATTACCGTGATTCCGCCATACGAGGTACACACGAGTGAGGCGCGCAAGGTCGTGCCGCAGGAGATTCCGCTCTCCACCGCCGTGTGGCAGATGGGCCGCATCGCCGGCATGACGCGCGGCTTGGAGACCGGCGACCTCGACCTGATTGCCGCCGCCAACGACGACCGCATCCAGGAGCCCTATCGCCGCCGCCTCATCCCCGATTACAACGCCGTGCGCGACACCTGCCTTAACGGAGGCGCCAAGACCATCTGGATCAGCGGTTCGGGCTCGACTCTCATGGCTGTGACCGATGACACCATCGTGGCAAAATTCCTACAGGTCAAGCTGCGTGAGCAGTTCCCCAGGTGTGCGACGCATATTCTGACGTGCGACACCGAGGGCGCTCAAATCGAGTACCTGTAGCGCCCTGCCTCATTGCCCTCACCGGTCCCCTTGGGGCCTCCCCTGAAAACGTCCTCGATCATGAATTGCCCCGTCGTGCGCTTCGAGCGACGGGGCAATTCGATCTGCGGATTGTTATCAGGGGAGGCGCCATCGTATTTCAGGCCGCATGTCGTTTGCAAGGCCTATCTCCCTGCGGGCAAAAACCGTACAAGTTGCATTGCGTACATGCAACTTACTCTAAACTGTTTATCTATGCTATTATTAATTAAGCATCGCAGTATGGAGGTGGTCAAAGTGTTACGCACACTCAAAGCTTCGTTTTTCCTCTCGATACTTTTGATATTACCGATATTTTTCTCGTTTAGCCCTTCGACTGCTTATGCTGCAGAAAGCGATGCTGTCGCAATTTCTGGCGCAACCCAAGATTTTGATTTAACGAAAGGTCCCGAGCAGTCTCATCAAATCAAGCTTAAGGATGGGACCGTTGCAGTAATAGGAATTAAAAAACTAATGAACCCAGCCTGATATGGGACAGTTACTACAACAACGCATCTGGAACTTGGACTATCTATTACAACAGTCCTGTTATTTATCGCGAATTCAAGATCAAGATAGCGAACTCGCTCATTACCAGCGCTTGGGGACAAAACTATTCAACTTTCGGTTGCACGGTAACAAACGAGTCCTTTAAATGGAACTCTAAGCAGGCGACATATCGACTCAATTATGAATCGATGGGGATGGCGTCCGGTATCGCCGTGTTGCAAGCGACCATGGAAGGCAGCACGCTCCACACCTATGCAAACTAGACTCACATCAATTGAGGAAGTTCGATGACCCCTATTCCTGCACACTCAGACATTACAATCGCTCTCGTTTGGATTCTCATCGGAGTGGTTATTTGGCGTATCTGCAAATGGTTTAAAAACAAGAAATAGTTGATACAACGTAAATACCATTTATGCGATGCTTGGGGCCGTTAAGCCGCTTTTATTGGTGGGGGCTTTTGCTGGCATGGAGCACTTTCTTGTAATGGGCCTTGGCAATATGCCCGTTTTACGCAGCGCTGATTTCTTTGTATTCGAAGACTGGCTCTAGGAGGTCTTCGATGTTGCAGTGTAGGACTTTTGCCATATCCCTTACGGTTGTTACCGAGGCTTCATTGATGTTTCTCTGGCGCTGTTCGTACATTTGGATTGAGCGGAGTGATACGCCCGATTCGTATGCCAGGTCTTGTTGGGTTTTCTTGATCCTCTTTCTTGCCAGCGCCAACTTGGTTTGACGAGGTATTTTCTTCGCCATATCGCATACAAGACGCGCCACGCGTTCCTCCGAGGCTTCGTGCCAGGGGTAGTACAGGCCGCACAGCACATCAAACGGAACAACATGCAGCAGGTTTTCAAAAGGCTCTCCTAGACGCCACTGTAGATACGCCAATATCCAGCCCGTCCAGTATTCCGGTGTCTTCTCAAATCGATAGGAACGATCTGGCATCGACCCCGCTTGGTAACCAGACCTTTCGGCAATGAGTGCGAATAACTCAACGCCCGATTTTCCCGATACGACCCATGCGTTTCCACGTTCAAACTCACGGGCCACGCCGCTCAAACAAAAGAGCTCAGCGACTTCTGATCCTTCTGCTCCATAGTCGTTTACGGCATAGTCAAAGCAGTCGCCGAGGTTGTTCATTGCGTCCTCGAGGTAGTAGACGGGATATGTCCTACTCGGCCCACAATCCGTTAACTCTTGGATCATTTTAATCAACCCTCCCTGCCATCAAATCCCTAATGTCGACACCCTCGGTGTCAAATCCGTTTACCGTATCCAGGTACTTGCGTCGAGCGTTCTGTTCTCGCTCAAATCGTTTGGGATAAAACTCAGCTCCCGAGGCCTGCTTCCAATCGCGGAACCTGATCGCCGAGAACGCGCGCTCACTCATAAGCGCATATTGAATACCTAGGTCTCCTAAAAAACTATCACTGAGGTGATATAGATGAGCGCTTTTGAGGGGTTGTAGCTCGATTAGAGACAGGCCTCGGCGATGCGGCGCTTGAGTTCGTCGATGCCGGTGCCGGTCTGGGAGCTTGTGATGATCACGTTTTCGGCCGGAACGTTGAGCTGCTTTTTGATGGCTGCTGCCTGGCGGGCCTGCTGGGTGCGGCTGAGTTTGTCGGCCTTGGTGAGGCAGACGATAAAGTTGAACTCGTTGCCCTGCAGGTAGTCGATCATGTCATGGTCGAGCTTGCTGGGGTCGTGACGAATATCCACCAGTGACACAACCAAGTTAAAGCTGCGCTCCGAGTCGAAGAAGTCGCCGATGAGCTCGGCCCAACGATCGCGCTCGGCCTTGGAACGGCGGGCGAAACCGTAGCCCGGCAGGTCCACAAAGTGTACGTCGTCAGCCTCGAAGAAGTTGATGTTGCTCGTCTTGCCCGGCGTGCTCGAAACCTTAACCAGGTTCTTGCGGCCAAAGAGCTTGTTCATGATGGACGACTTGCCCACATTGGAGCGGCCCACAAAGCTCACCTCAGGACAGGTGGACTCGGGAATCTGCGAAACCTTGCCATAGCTGGCGACGAACTTGGCAAGCTGGTAGTTAATGGAATCGGCCATGGATACTCCTTGGTCGTAGGTTCTTACAAAAGAGATGCACGATTACGCAGCGGCGATGCGGCGGACGATATCGAGCGTCATGCCGCTCGCGGTGCGGGCGTACTCGTCCAAATCGAACGCTCGCTCGCAAAACGCGTCATACGCCTCGTCACAATTATCGCTGATAGCACGCAGCACCAGACAATCGACACCGTTCTTGGCTGCAATATGGGCAATTGCAGCACCTTCCATCTCAACGCAATCGGCATGCGTCGCCTCAATGGCGGAGGTGCGCATGGCGTCGCCCGCTACAAAGCGGTCGCCTGTAGCGATAGTGCCAACCAGGAACTGCTTGGGGTCCTTCTCCGCAGCCGCCACATCCAACGATGCGTCCACAAACCCGTGCTCGACAAGCACAGCAGTTGCAATATCAACCAGAGCCGGGGCCGAGACAAATTCTTCAAGTCCCGGCGCCGACTCGGCGATGAGCGCCGTGTCGGTATCGAGATAGCGCAAGCACTTGCCTATAACCACGTCGTTAATATGGAGCCTGGGGTTCAGGCCACCCGCAATGCCCGAAAAAACAACGGCCTGCGGGGCATATTTGCTGATGAGATGCTGCGTTGCCGCCGCGGCGTTTACAGTTCCCATGCCAGCGGTCGTGGCGACCACAGACAAACCGTCAAGCTCGCCGCTTACAACAGTCAAGCCCGCCTCTTGCGTCACATGGGCACCGTTCAGTTCTTCTTTAATCTGCGCAACCTCTTTATCGAGCGCACCGATAATCGCGATGGCAGGCATACCATCCCCCAAACCTGTGAAAACTGCTTATCCACGGTATGGTACCAGCATTTTGGCTCGACCGTGTCAGCACCAAGCCGTTAGGCCAGTACAGCTCAGGAATCATAAAGGGGCAAAATGGCACGCTAGCCGATGGCGTTTTTGAGCTCCGCGCGGCGCTTTTTCATGCCCGTCATGACGGCGTTGCGCAGCTCGGGCATGCGCGCGGCATCCATCTGGGGCACGCCCTCAAGCTTATAGGGAATTCCCAGCTGCTCATATTTGACGATACCCATGGTGTGATACGGCAGCATCTCCAGGCCGACCACGTTATGCCACGGGGCAATCAGACGACCGAGTGCCTCGCACTCCTCCACCGTGTCGGTAATGCCCGGCACCACCACGTGGCGGATAACGACCTTTATCTTGCGACGCGCGAGCTCATCACCAAACGCCAGAATGCGTGCGGGATCGCAACCGGTCAGCTTTTTATGCTCGACGGGATCGGCGTGTTTAATGTCGAGCAGCACCATATCGGTCTCGTTGAGTACGGCATCAAACTTCTCGGGATGCGCGGGATCGAACGCATAGCCGCAGCTATCCAAGCAGGTATGAACGCGACCATCGGGGTTATTGTGCATGGCGCGGAACAGGTCGGCTAAAAACGCGGGCTGCAGGAGCGGCTCGCCGCCGGACACCGTAATACCACCGCTGCGGTAAAACTCATGATTGCTCTGGAACTCGTCCATCAGGTGCTCGACGGTCACCATGGTGCCGCCGCTAACCGACCAGGTATCGGGGTTGTGGCAATACGCACAGCGCATGGGGCAGCCTTGGACAAACACTACGAAGCGGATGCCGGGACCGTCGACCGTACCCATCGTTTCAATCGAATGTACGCGGCCCAGGGCAAACGCAGAGTCCTCGGGACGAGCGTCCACACCCTCGAGCGTCATCTCAGCCATTCCCGCTACCTTGCCTCTCATTGGTTTTAACTACTTAATGCCAGACTCATTCTAGCCCATACGCATGATGGCGAAACGGTTTAGCAGTCAATTGGGTTGTTCTATTTGGCCCCACGCAAGAGAGGCGGGAAGGTTGTCGCTACCCGCCCGCCGCCGAGGCAATAGAAATCGATTGAGGCCAGGCCTTACGCTTTAAGCGTAAGCACCGCACCGAAGGCGGTCGGGCCGCAATGGCTCGAGATGACGCCGCCGACCTGAGTCCAGGTAACGTCCTTAAAGCCCAGATCGTGCGCATAGACTTCCATGTCGTCGCGCAGCTCCTCGGAAAGACCCACCGAATACGCCAGACCAATGTGCGAGTAGTCAATCTCGCCCTTCGCAACCATGTGGTCAATAAAGGCACGAGCGCATTTGAGCATAGAGCCGCGGAACTTCTTGGTTGCCACGAACTTACCGCCTCTCACCTCAATGCAGGGCTTAAGCTTGAGCAGATGGGCGCCTAGGAACGCGACGTTGGACAAGCGACCGCCTGCCTTAAGGAAGGCAAGGTCCGTAGGAACAAAGCCCAGCAGCACGCGGTTCATCACCGAATTGGTGAAGTCGAAAATTTCATCAACGGTGGCATCGGGGTGAGCCTCGATGTATTTAGCGGTCTCGACGACAACGAGTGACTGGCCCACCGAGACAAAGCGCGTGTCCATGGAGTAGACGTAATCGCGACCCTTGGCGGCGATCTTCGAGGACTGATGCGAACAGGTCGTGGCCTCGGAATATGCAAGATGCAAAATGATCGCGTCGGGCTGATCAGCATGAATGCGGTCATACACACGAGAAAAATCTGCCGGCGCACAACCGCTGGTCTTGGGCATCACGCCAAACTCGTTGCAGCGCGAATAAATCTCGAGCGGATCGATCGAACCGTCCTCGACGGTCTCATCACTAATCGTGACATGCATGGGCACGCGCACGATGCCGTAGCGCTCGCAGAGCTCCGGTGTCACATCCGACCCAGACTCAACCACGATTACGTACTTGCCCATTCTTATCACGACCCATCTCGACATTGGCATTTTAATATGTTGCGCACGTCCGCCATCCTGCTGCAGAACTGCCCTCAAGCGCCAAAGAGACGCCGCCCCTTGTGTACAACAAAGGACAGCGTCTCCCTGGAAAACTCCGTGCTTACCTGAGATTCTACACGGTTTATATATAAGTGTTACTTACTCCGCAAACGGTCGCTATACGAGATAAACGGTAGTTCGCTGCGGCAACTACGATACATTCCGCCCAGCAAGTCCAATCGTGCTCCCCGCACGGTTAACGCGCGAGGCGGTAGAAATCCATCGACGCCGCACCCTCGGCATGCAACCCCATCGCCGGAACCGCCGGCGAATAGGTACGGCTCGTAAGTGCCGCCTCGCCGCCATTTGCAAAAATCTCGACCATCGTAGTGTCCGAAAGCACGCGCAGGTCTCGAAGCTCGCTGAGCTCAATCGACCTCCGGTCACGCCCATAGCCCTCATCACCCATGTCGAGGGTAAGCATCCCGTCCGCATAGCGTACAAAGACGCCCCTGCGAATCTCAAGCTCGACCATCTTGGCGCCCTCACAGGAAACCACGACATCAAACAGGCGCCCCGGCTCCTCAACGGTCTCACCGCCTGTCGCGCGAACGCAGTCGCCGCGCATCCTCTCAATCTCGTTCGCCGGCTGCTGGCAGAGCTTGCCGCCGCGCATGCTCAGCTCTCTCGGCACCGTCAACGCGCACTGCCACCCGCGCGCCACCGTCGGGTTTTCTGTCGTCGCATCGGGACAACCCGACCATCCGATCATCAAACGCCGGCCTGCAGCATCCTCAAAGGACTGCGGAGCATAGAAATCAAAACCGGCATCGACCATCGGGGGCATGCCCTGCCCGACGATTTTAAAGCTCGGCGCCTTCCAATCGGCTTCGATGGGGAACCACACGCACTGGTGCGGATTGCGGTAACGCCATCCATCGGCGGGCACACCCTGCGGACAGCAAACGAGAATAAGCTCACCATCGAGCTCAAACAGATCGGGGCACTCCCACATAAAGCCAAACTTCTCGCCCAACTCAATGCGCGTCGCATAGCTCCAGTCCTCAAGATTGCGCGAGGTATAGACAAGTACGCAGCCACGGTCGTCTTTCGTACGAGCGCCCAGAACCATGTAGTAGATACCATCGTGCTCAAGGATCTTGGGGTCGCGTACGTGCGTACCGATATCGTCGGGGTAATCGACCGGCCCAACAGCCATGCGCTTCTCGCCCAATTCGTCGGGGTTCTCGGCAACCATATGAATCTGGTTTTGCTCGCGGCCCATCAACACGTAGTCGTAATCATCGCGGTCAAAATGCTTGACGTTGCCGGTATACAAGTAGTGAATCTTGCCATTGCGTACAAAGGCAGAGCCAGAATACGCTCCGCTCGAATCCAAATCGGAATCGGGGAACAGCACAGGGCCGTGATTCTCGTACGTCACAAAATCCTTTGTTGTCAGATGATTCCAAAGCACTGGACCGCCATGCGCAGCATCGAATGGATCGTATTGGTGATAGATGTGATACGTATCACCGAACTGCACCAAACCGTTGGGGTCATTGAGCCAGCCAAGCTCAGGCTCCACATGGAACAGAAGCCTATCGGGGTCGGACGCGATGCGAGCCGCCGTCTCATCCTGTCCAGCTCGCCACTGCTCATAGTCCGCACGCATCACCTTGTTTTTTTGATTAAACATCGCCATTGACCTTCTCGTCTATAGGAAAGGACGCTCGACTCACACGAGCCGAACGCCCTTCCTCAAATGGACTTATCCGCACATTACACTGAACGGCTCAACTAAAAGCTGACATCGAAGCCAGCGCCAGCGCCCTCTTCATCGGTGGTCGGAACGCCCTTTGCCTTGTTGTAGGCAAGGATCAAGACGATCGGCATGATAAAGGCGATGAGATTGCCAGTCACATACCACACGAGCGTCTCGGGCGTAACGATGAGCAGGCCAAGCACGCCGGTCAGACCCTGACCGATAGCACGCACCTCAAAGAGCTTGACGAAGGCACCGCCGCAGCCTGCACCGATGCATGCGCAGATGAACGGAATGATCGAATAGCGCATGTTTGCAGCGAAGATAGCGGGCTCGGAGATTCCGACCAGCGTCGGGATAAAGGACGACATGCAGATGTTGCGCTCTTTGGAATGCTTCTTATGAATGAGGTACATGCCGATGGCGCCGCCGCCCTGGGCGATGATGGAAACCGACCAGATGGCCTGAATGTAGTTGAAGCCAGTCGTGGCAACAAGGTTTGCCTCGATACCCTGGATGAACTGATGCGTACCGGTAACGACAAGCGGCTGCAGGAACGCGGCGAAGACAAAGGCACCAAAGACGCCCATCCTGTTGTACAGGATGTCGATCACGCCGGCGAGGACGTCGCCGATCAGGTTGCCAAGCGGGCCGAACACGGTGAACAGGGCGACGTTAGCAAGAATCAGGGTAACGGTCGGGACGAAAACGAACGAGACGACCTCGGGGATGTACTTCTGGGCAATCTGCTCGACCTTGGCCATAAACCAGGCAGTCAGAATTGCAGGGAACACGCCGCCCTGGAAAGCAACCATGGGAATGGAGAGCGGACCGAAGTTCCAGTACTCAGCACCCGTCGGGTCCATAACGAACGTGTTACGGTTCATAAGGCTCGGGTGAACCATGACGATACCGACGAGGATGCCCAGGATCGGGTTACCGCCAAAACGCTTGACCGCGCTGTACATAACCAGGACGGGCAGGTAGTCGAACGTGGTGGCGATAATGGCAAAGAAGCTTGCGAGGTTCTTGAGGAACTCGCTGTGATCGGCGAGGCTGCCCTCCATGCCAAAGAGGCCGTTGGCAACGATCAGCGACTTAAGGCCGATGATGATAGCGGCACCGACGAAGGCGGGAATGATGGGGATAAAGATGTCCGAGAATACCTTGAGGACCGAGAAGATCTTGCCCTTCTTGTCCGCCTCGGCGCCCTTGACCTCGGAAGCACTGATCTCCTTGACGCCCGTCAGAGCCATAAACTCATCGTAGACCTTGTTGACGGTACCGGTACCGAAGATGATCATGAGCTGGCCGCTGTTGTACAGCACGCCCTTGACGCCATCGATGTTCTCGAGCTCGGCCTTGTTGTACTTGCTCGTATCCTTGAGCACCAGGCGCAGACGCGTAACGCAATGCGTGGCACCCTCGATGTTCTCCAGACCGCCGACGTTATCGACGACTTGCTGGGACACTACTTTGTAGTCCATGTTCCTCTCCATTCCCTTACGAAATCATAAGACGTTTTGCGGCCATTACAGAGATGCGATCGTTGCATTTGCGCACTTGAGCGTACCGTCGGTGACCGTCAGCGCCACACCCTGGCCCTGCTTATTGCAGAAGCGAGCGTTAAGCGCAACATCATCGAGAAAGATGGTCGCGATATCGTCGTCAACGACCAGGCGCACATGATGAGTGCCCTCGCTCTTAAAGAGCAACGGACGCTCGAGGCCCATGTTGTTGACCTGGAACCACGGATACTGGGGGGCCGCCGTAAACTCGAGCTTGCCCTCGCGCAGGTTGGCGCGGAACTCATAGGCAAGACCGGACTCGGCGTCCTCGGCAAGCTTCACCGAGAAGCCGGCAGCGTCACCGGCGAGCTCGATGTCGGCGTCGAGCATATAGGTGGAACCGGCATCCGCGGCGAGCACCTCCTCGACTTTGCCCGACTCACAGGAAAGCTCAAAGGCCTCGACTGCCTTAGCCTCGCCAAAGGCGCCAAGCATGCTGTCGGGAAGCTTGGTGCCGAGCGTTCCGTCGTCACGCTGAACGATCTCGAGGGGCATAAAGGTGCCACCCCACAGGTAAGAGCTGGGGTCGCCGCCCTCGTCACGCGTAGGAACCCAACCAAAGAGAACGCGGCGCTCGCCGTCAAATGCGGTACGTGCGGCGTAGTACGCGCGGCCGTCGAAGGAGTCGTCAGCGGGGGTAATCCAAGGACCGTTGATGGACTTGGACATGCGGTAACGGGTCTTGTTGCCGTCGCTGTACTCGGAAAAGACGAGGTACCACCAGTCGCCCATCTTAAAGAGATCAGGCATCTCAAACATGGTGTACAGGCCCGGGTTCCACCAGTCGCCCTGGAACTCCCAGTTGGTCAGATCCTTGGAGGTGAACTTGACCAGGCGGCCGGTCATCAGACGCTTGTCCTCGCCCACACGCGTGCCGAGGATGAGCATGTACTCTTCGTTCTCCTCATCCCAAAGCACAAAGGGATCGCGCCAGTTGCGGTCATCGTAACCCTCCTGGGGCGGAAGCAGCGTCTCGGCGATGTTCTTCTCCCACTTGACGGCGTCGTCGCTCGTTGCGTGAAGAAGAACCTGCTTCATCAAACGTGCGCGGACCTTATCGCGATTGCAACCAGTGTAGAGCGCATGGTACTTGTCGCCCACCTTAAACACCGTGCCGGCATAAATGTACTGGTCGACTTCCTCGTCGCCGCCGCGCTCAAGGCTCTCGCCAAAGTCCTTGTAGTTGACGAAATCCTTGGTCGTAGCGAGTGCCCAGCCAAACGGCTCTCCGAAAGGTTCGGGGTTACGCGTGTCACGCTGATGATAGAGATAGAACGTGCCGTCCTCGCCGTACGGCATGATGTCGCCTACCCAAATTCCCTCAGGCTGGTAATACACCTTGTGCATCCGAGACTTCCTTTCCACGACATACTAACTCGGTACAATGGCAAGATATGTCAATCGTTTTCATATGTCAAACGTTTTCACACCAATACGTCTTTTCGCAGTTCCAGTCGTCGGTAAACGGTTGACATATGCCGGCGAACGGTCATCAGAGGCGTTTGAGGAATTCTTTTGGCACGGGGCGAATTACGCGGTTTTGCCCTCGATAAGCTCAACGGGAAGCTTGATATTCGACTCGGGCTTTTCCCCGTTAATAAGAGCAATGATGGATTGCGCCGCGAGCTCTCCGATGTGATCGATATCTTGGCGTACGGTTGTTAGGTCAGGCATAAACGTCATGGTGCGGCGGGCACCATCCGCGCCCACGACCTTAATATCGTCCGGAGCGCTCAAGCCGCGCTGCTTCATCACGTTGAGACAGATGGCCGCCATCGTATCGTCTCCCGCAAAGATGCCGTCAATATCGGGGTTCTCATCGAGGATCTTCGCAACGACCGCGCCCTTTTCGTCGTCGGGCTTAACGAACTCGACCTCACGGACAAGCGCGGACAAACCGGCCTGCTCAACAACATCGAGGTAGGCATCGGTACGCTTATTGGCAGGCATGCGCATGCGGCTATTGCTGCGCAGGCACAGGATACGCCTGCAGCCGTCATCAATCAGACGGCGCGTGGCGAGCTCGCCAATGCCATAGCTGTCACTTGCAATCTGGACAGAGCCCTCGCCAAGATCGCAGTCGATGCCAACCAGGCTCAAGCCCATCTCGGCATATGCCTCGGCACCGATATTGAGGGAGTTGACGATGACGCCGTCGACCATATTGCGGCGGAGCATGTCAATATAGGAACGCTCAAGATCGGGTCGATTGGCGCTGTTGCACAGCAACATCTTAAAGCCGTTTTCCGCTAACGTGCGCTCGACCGCCTGCACAACCTGAGCATGGAACGGGCTGCTCACAAAGGGAACGATCATACCGATAAGATTCAGGCGACCGTTGAGCATGGCACGGGCGATATCGTTGGGCGTATAGTTGATGCGCTCCATCGCGGCATGGACCTTATCGCGGGTCTCTTGGCTAATATAGCCGCGATTATTAAGCACGCGAGATACCGTAGTAGGCGAGACCCCCGCCACCGCTGCAACTTCCTTGATGCCAGGCTTAGCAGAATCCTTAGAACGAGCGCCCTCGCGAGCCATAGCACCCTCCCCCATCAACATGTCAAACGTTTACATACGAACAAAGCATACCCCAACAACAGCAGGAAGACGGTAACAGTACAAGTAAGTAAACGACTCATCCAAATAATTAGGAGAGTTCCGCCTAAAGGGTGACTACACAGGACCCCCGCCGGGCCGCTTTGGGTTACTTTCCTAAACATTTCCGCAGGACGCAAAGGGCTCCGCCGCGCGAAGCGCGCAGCGGAGCCCTTTGCATGTCCGAG
>CABURV010000028.1 GCA_902494035.1 uncultured Collinsella sp. | reverse complement strand
GACAGCGTTGCGACAGAAAGCTCACCCGCCTCAAGAAACTCCTCAAGCGCCGCCTCGTCCAACGCAGCAGCGTCCTCCTGAACGACGCCGCCCGCCAGCAGTTCGTTGGCATCCAGGCAACCCTCGGAAAGACACTGCCCAAGTTGTGCCAGCAAAACATCACGGCCGGGATTCTCCAAATCGATTTTGTTGATATAGATGAACGTCGGAATATCATAGCGCGCAAGCAGGCGCCACAGGGTTTCGGTATGCCCCTGCACGCCGTCGTTGGCACCCACAACCAAAATCGCGTAGTCGAGTGCGCGCAATGTACGCTCCGCCTCGGCAGAAAAATCGACATGCCCTGGTGCATCCACAAGCATGACGCGGGTATCGCCGTGGTCGAGCACGGCCTGCGACGAGAAGATCGTAATGCCGCGCTCACGCTCGATCGCGTTAGTGTCCAGATGCGAATCGCCATCGTCCACGCGGCCGCGCTTGCGAATGCGACCCGCGTTGAACAGCATGGCCTCGGCCAACGTGGTCTTGCCGGCATCGACATGCGCCAAGATTCCAACGACTGCCTGCTTCGACATGGCTCTCCTCTTATTACAAGCCCATCGCACGCGGCAACGGGCGTCCTCGTTCCACACTGGATGATACAATTTACGGGCCGGCGGGCGAAGCGGGCCCTATCCCCCGACCGAGCTCATCGCCCCGCGTTGCCGCGCGGCGATTTTCGTAGGTTCGCGCCTTGCGAAAGCCGGCACCTCCCCTTTTTGTCTGCCCGGGCTCATCTGGGACAGTAACAACGCGAGCCCCACAACTGCGAGGAACCACCATGAAGGCATTGCTCAACGAGTTCAAGGAATTCATCAATCGCGGCAACGTGATAGACATGGCCGTCGGCGTGATTATCGGCGGCGCATTCACTGCCATCGTGACCTCGCTTACCGACAACATCATCAACCCGCTTATCTCCGTGATTGCCGGTGGCAGCGCCACCGAGATCTCGGGGCTGGTGGTGCCGGGCACCAATATCGACTTTGGCGCCTTTATCGGCGCATGCATCAACTTTTTGATTGTGGCGGCGATCGTCTTTGCCATCGTCAAAGCATTCAACAAGGCGCAGGAGATTGGCGACAGGCTCGCCGGTGCCACCGCCGAGGAAGCCGCACCAGCGCCCGTCTGCCCGTATTGCCTGGAAGAGGTACACGAGGGCGCGACCAAGTGTTGCCACTGCGGAAGCGAGCTACCCCGGGCGTAGGGTCTTAAAGCCGATAGCGCTCAGCGTCTACTATCTTGCAAAACAGCGCAGCAACCAAAAACGGCCCCGCCCGGGGCCATTTTCGTTCACGCGCATTACTGACACGAGCTCTCGCTCTTATGCCTCGCGCAGCCAGTCAAACGCAACACGCGGCGTGCCGTCTGACACATACACGACGCCGGCACGCTCAAACCCTGCCTTAATACTCGCGCCCTGCATGGGCAGGTTGTCCTGGTGCGTATCGATGCGCAAGTGATCGGCACGTTCTTTGGCAAAGGCAAACATCGCAGCCGCGATACCGTGCACGGTGCCGTCGGATGCCACACGGTGCAGCACGGCGTACGGAGTGTCGCTACGCCATTGACCGTCCTCAATTACGTCATAGCACTCGTCCGGGCCCGGTAAAAAGGCAAACGTCGCCACCACGCGGCCGTCGACTTCGCACACATAGCTGCCACCGGCGGCGATATCGGCAGTCAGCTGCTCGGCAGAAGGCGTGCCCTCGGGCCACTGCGTGGCGTTGCCATGCGCACGCATAAAGGCGCGGGCCGCGCCATAGATAGCCATGACGGCGGGAATGTCGGTATCGAGGGTTTTTCTGATCATCACGCGGCGACCTCACGTTTATTGGTATCACTTTGATTGAGCAATGATACCAACGTTTGGAGAGGGGCGCGAAGCAGATGGGGAGCAAAAAGCGAGCCGCCTGGTCAAAAGCCAAAAGCGAGTTTTTGGGCGCTGCCACCGGCGGCGATATGAGCGACCTGTTTGCACGTGAGGACGAGCGCCGCGACGCCCTGGACGCCGAGCGCGAAGAAGCCTGGCGTTACAAGTCGTGCGAGCGCAAAAACCGTTACGACACACGCGCCGAGGCCGAAGCCGTTATGGCCGATTGCGAAAACCGCGGACGGCGCGGTTTAGCCTGCTACAAATGCGAGTACTGCGGCGGCTGGCATCTGACGTCGCACCCTTGGAAATAGGGTCCGCATCGGCACGGCACTGACGGAGCGCCAACCATCGCACACAAGCTACAGGCGCGGCGGCACCAAAACATCGTAGCGAACGGCCTTGCCCGCGAGCTGATAGCTCGGCTTAACGCCGGCAAGCAGCGGCCCCTTCACCGGTCGTTTGATAACGACCTTGCGCGGATGCACCGCAAGCGCTGCCTCGACCAGCGTCTCCTCATTAGCACACGGCTGCTCCAGATGATGCAGGAGCTGAAACTTCTTTTTAACCGCCGCGCTCTTGGTGCGCTCAGGAAACATGGGATCCAGATAAACCACATCGGGAGCGGCAAGCTCGCCCTGTCCAATCAGCTCAGCTGTATGGCGAAGGCCGGCAATGCTGTCCTCGCCCGCATGTAAGCGCATGCGCGACGCGGCAGCCGCAAGCGCCGGATCATCTGCCGCGCGATCCAAGGCATCCTTGAGGAGCGCCGCAATCACACAATCCTGTTCATATAGATCGACGGTAAAGCCCGCGGCAGCCAGCAGCAGCGAATCCTCGCCAAAGCCTGCCGTGGCGTCAATCGCCCATGGGCTCTCGATGCCTTTTGCGCGCGCAGCCTTTACCAGCAGCTCTTGCTGCAGACGGCCCTGTTTGAGCCGTGGAAGCATGCGGCCAAAATCGGCACGCAGCTCCATTGTGCCGTCGGTGAGCGTGAGGCCCTCGGACTTCCCGGTCAGCTCAAGCCCCGCGGCCCGAGCAACAAAAAAGGGATCGGCGACGCCCATGGACACTCCTTAACAAGCAAAACGAATACGCGAGCGCCGTTCATGACGACACCCAACCGTCCGCTATTGTCCCACATGCGACATGGCCCACAGCATCCCAATGCAAAGCACCGCCATCAATCCCGTGCACACGGCAGCGATCACAGAATCACCCATGCGCCTTCCCAACGACCGCGGCTCATGCACTTGCCCTGTTCCGTACATCATGGCTCCTCCTTGAGACCAGCTCTTACCATGGACCCATCATCGCAGCGCCGCGCATACGCTGCCATCGATTTGACTTACGCCCAGCTTTCCTTTTTGAAAGGTTGGGTTTGGCTGCGCGGGCTCAATGCGCTTTCAAACGCATGCATCGCCGCGTTGAACTACAATGTGCTTCACCATATGTGCAGTACATTGGGTACGCCAAGTTGGCGTACTCGTATCGAAAGGACCAGCCATGAGCTTCACTCGCAAGACTCTCAAAATCCTTGCTCTCATCTACTTTGTTTTGGGCATCGCCAGCCTCGTCACCGCCGGCGTCGGTATCGCCACGGGCGGTCTCGATTCCACGTACGGTTCGTACGCCACGCTCGCAGCGGTCGTGCTTATCGCCAAGGGTCTCGTCGACCTTGCCGCAGGCGTCGCCGGTATCAAGGGCGCCAACAAGCCTTCGCAGGTGGACGGCGCGTTTAAGCTCGGTATTGTTGCCGCGGTCGCCACGCTTGCCCAAGCGGTGCTCACGCTTCCCGCGTTTGGCGGCGACGCCATCAACTTTGGCGCCTTTGTCATCGTGGTGTACGACCTGTTCTTTGTTCAGCAGGCACACGCCGTTAAGGCCGAGAACAAGGACCGCCTATAAGCGCTCGCTTCTCATAACCTCTGCAGCCAAGCAACTAAAAAGGGCCGATCGCGCATCTCCGCGGTCGGCCCTTTACGTTTGCCCAGATAAAACCTACCAAAATAAACCTGTCCCTATTTGGCAGGTTGTTAGCTGTGGCGGTACTCGGCGATGATGAAGTCGATGTCGGTTTGAAGGGTATCCAAATTTGCCAGGCGCTCTTTGTCGGCAGGGCGTGTGCGGTAGTAGTACGGCGTCATCTGGAACACCGCCTCGATGTCGGCCTGGGTCTGAAGCGTAATATTCGCAGATACCCGCTGCGTTCCGACCAACTCGAGCTCGGTAGTCTTCGGCAGCTTCTCGTCGTTAAGGTACGGCGTATCGTAGAGCACTTCCTTGAGCCCAAACAGATGACGGGCACCCGGCACCACGGTATAGAGTGAGCCCTCTGGCGCCAGCACGCGGGCAAACTCGCGCTCGTTAAAGGGGGCGAAGAGCTCAGTCACCATATCGAAGGCGCCATCGGCCACGGGGATATCCTTCATGTTGGCCACGAAATAGGTCGCATCGCCGCGCTTGGCGGCCAGGCGCACCATCTCTTTGCCCAGGTCGAAACCGTAAGCGTCCACGCCCGGCACCGCGCCCATGGCACTCGTGTAATAGCCCTCGCCGCAGCAAATATCGAGCAACGTCATGGGGCCGCTCATAGACGCGGTACGCCCAGACACCTGTTTGCACACCAGCTCGACCATCGTATCGCGCAACGGTGCGTAGTATCCACGGTTCAGAAAGTCACGACGGCTGCGTGCCTGCGACTTGGGATCGCCCATGGAGTCGCCGCTCTTGGACGAGCGCAGCAGATATAGATAGCCCTCGCGCGCACGGTCAAACCGGTGCCCGCCCGCGCATACAGCACCGCGCTCGTCGTCCACCAGCGGCTCATGGCAAACGGGACACAACAACATGGCAACTCCTTAGCGCGAACGACACAACGCCCACTATTGTCGCACGCCTCCCCCACCTAGTCATTGGAGACGTTCTTGAATGACTAGTCGTTTAAGAACGTCACCAATGACCAGTTAGAAGAGATAAGGAGTGTCCCCAGCTGCCGACAGAAAAGGAACGTCCCTAAGTGCCGATAGGAACACCCAATAACTAGTCGATTAGGAGTATCATCATCTGCGCAAATAAGCACGGAAAAGCATATTAGAGATTGAGAGCGTATGGCTGATACCGCATCTAAGCACATTGACATGACCACCGGTTCGCTGTGGCGCAATATTCCCCTGTTCGCCTTCCCCGTGGCCGCCACGAGCATCTTGGAGCAGCTGTCGAACCTCATCGCCACGGTCATCATCGGTAACTTCTCGGGCGACCAGGGAACCCTCGCCATGGCGGCGGTCGGCTCCAATGTTCCGCTTACCAGTCTTATGCTCAACCTGTTTATTGGCATGTCACTTGGCTCCAACGTGGTCATCGCCAACGCTATCGGCCGCAACGATCAGAACATGGTCAAACGCGCCGTCCATACCTCGATTTTAATGGCGCTCGTGGGCTTTGTCGTCATCGCACTGGGCGAGATCTTTGCCGAGCCCATGCTCGCCGCGCTCAACGTTCCCGCCGAAACCATGCCACTCGCTTCGCTCTACCTGCGCGTCTTTTTGCTCAGCCTGCCCTCGATCTTGCTCTACAACTTTGAGGCCGCGATCTTCCGCTCCGTCGGCATCACCCGCATGCCACTACAGGCGCTTGCCGTGTCCACCGTCCTCAACATTGGCCTAGACCTCATCTTTGTCCCCGTACTCCACTGGGGCGTCGCGGGCGTCGCCATCGCCACCGCCATCGCCTACACCGTCAGCGCCGCTACGCTCTTTATCCGCCTGCTCAAGACCGACTCCGTCGTCCGCGTCACCCTACGCGACCTGGCTATCGACCCCGTCGCCCTCAAGCGCATCGTCAAGATCGGCCTGCCCGCCGGTATCCAAAGCGCCGTCTTTGCCGTCGCCAATATCATCATCCAGTCCGCCATCAACAGCCTGGGCACCGAGGTCATGGCGGCATCGAGCGCTGCCATGAGCCTGGAGTACGTGTGCTACAACCTGCTCAACAGCTTTAGCCAGGCTTGCACTACCTTTGTGGGACAAAATCACGGCGCCCGCCAGATCGACCGCTGCACCAAGACGCTCAAGGTCTGCCTGGTCGAAGGCGGTATCGTTGCACTCACCACGATTATCGTTATTGTCGGCCTGGGACGCGAGATCTTGTCGCTCTTTAACAGCGACCCCAACATCGTCTCGATCGGCTATATCCGCGTGTGTTCGATCTTCCCGGCGTACGCCTTTAGCATGTTCTACGAAAACATGTCCGGCTACCTGCGCGGCTTTGGTATCTCGCTCACGCCCGCCCTCATCACCATGATCTGCGTCTGCGGCATCCGCTTCTATTGGGTGTTCTGCGTGTTCCCGCACTTCCGCACCTTTGCGAACATCATGATGGTCTACCCCATCAGCCTGGGCACCACGGCGTTCTTTATGGTCGTGGCGGTACTACTTTGCCACCCGGCACGCACCTATCGCGCCACCCAAGCCAAAGCGACGGCCCGTTAAGCACCGCACTCAACGCCACGTCAGTCATTTATTGACAATATGCGAGCTCATATAGTCGATAAAGCGCCTCGTGGCGATGGGCATGGTATCCCAGCTACGCCAGGCTGCCACTACGTCGCGCGAGGGGGCGTGCGCGATGGGACGTACGCGAATATCGGCCCGCATGCCCTCAACGGTACGACGGTAGAGCATGCTCACGCCCAGGCCCTCCTCCACCATCGCCATGATGGTGTAGTCGTCGGTCACCTCACTCGTCACGTGCGGCGACAGGCCATACGCCGCGAATGCATCGAGCACCAGGCTCTGTTCGCCCTCATCCAGCAGCACAAACGGCTCGGACGCCAAATCGGCGAGTGTCACCTTTTCCTTTGCCGTCAGCGGATGCGCGGCCGGCAACAATGCTACCAACTCGTCGTGATAGACCACACGCTTCTCGAGCCCAGCGGTAAATCCGCGTGCCGTAAAACAAAAATCAACCACGCCATCGTGCACCCACTGGGCGTTGCGCGTGTAATCGCCCTGCTTGAGGGTAAAGTGTACGCCCGGGTGCAGGACTCCAAAGTCGCGAATCACGCGCGGCAACACGGTTCGACTCACGTTGGTAAACGTCGCAATGCGAATATCGGTCGACGAAAGCCCCAGCAGCTCCTGGCGCTTGCCCTCGAGCTCGGCCTCGGCGGTCACGATCTGGCGCAGGTACGGCAGATATTGTTTACCGTCGCGTGTAAGCGACACACCCTGCTTTCCGCGCTCGATAAGCGTGGTACCCAGCTCGCGCTCGAGTGCCTTGACGGCCTGGCTCACCGCGCTTTGCGTGTAGCCCAGCTCGTCCGCCGCGCCCTTAAGACTTCCGCAGTCGACCACCATACAAACGATCTGATACCGCGATGCCATCGTGCCTCCACATCAATGCAGCCGTAAAACGTTTTGCCAGCGCTTTTCGCACCTACTTTAGCATTTCTTAATCATACTGAAGATACATTCGCTTTACTACATCTATATCTGGGAGCAGAATCCTTTTTACGAAACCGTTCTGTAACAAAAGGAGTCCCATGGATCGCAAAAAAGCAATCGCGCTCTCATTTTCCGTTCCCGTCGCATGGGGCTTTTCGTATCCCCTCATGAAGATCGGCATGGACAGCATGAACGCCACGAGCATCGTTGCGCTGCGCTGCATCATCGCCTTTGTGGCCTGCCTGCTGCTCTTCCACAAGCGCGCTTTCCGTATCAACCGCGACCTTATGGTTCGCGCTGCTATCATCGGTGCCATAATGGCAACCGAGCTCACCTGCATGTGCCTGGGCTCCAGCCTCACCTCTGCCTCCACCGCCGGGTTTTTGCAGAGCCTGACGGTCGTGATCGTGCCGTTTGCCAACGCCGCCCTGCTGCGCCGTGCCCCCGAGCGCAAAGTGCTCGTCGGCACCGCCATCGTCACCTGCGGCATGCTGCTGCTCTCGGGCGCCGACTTTACCAGCCTGAACCCGGGCGCGCTCATCATGCTGCTCTCGGCCTTTATCTATGCCAGCCACATTATCGTGGCCAAGCGCTTTGTCGAAGAAGTCAATCCGCTGGCTCTGGGCGTTTGGCAGCTGGGCTTTGGCGGCTTATTCTCGGGCATCGCCGCATTCACCTTTGGCGGTTTCACGCTTCCCGGCACGCCGGGCGAGGTCGTGGTCGTCGTCGCACTCGCACTCATCTGCTCTGCCTACGGCTTTATCACCCAGACGCTCGTGCAGCCCCACGTGCCTGCCGAGACCACCGGCTTTGCCTTCTCGCTCGAGCCGGTCTGCTCCGCCGTCTTTTCGTTCTTCCTAGTCGGCGAGGTCCTGAGCCCCATCGCCTTCTTTGGCGCCGCCCTCATCCTCACCGGCGTCATGGTGGCAACCGTCGAGCTTCCGCGCCTCCGCGCACATGGACACGCTCGTATGGCAGGAGCGCCCGAGCGCGCCTCGTAGACCCCGCTCTTCATACAGCCGCGGCATAAAGGCAACCGGTGCGCCTTTACAATAGATGTCAACAGAGCATCTGACGTAAAGGAGCCCCATGGAAACCGCAACCCGCGACCGCAACATAGCAACTTGGTTGGGCGATGCGCCGCAGCTGGTACGTGACACTACGAACCGGCTGCTCGAGCGCATCGCCCTTTTGCGCACCGAGCAGACCATCTACCCGGCACAAGACGACATCCTCAATGCCCTCGCCTACACGCCGGCCGACCAGGTCAAAGTTGTCATCTTGGGTCAGGACCCCTATCACGGACCTAACCAGGCCATGGGACTGTCGTTCTCGGTCCCCGTGACGCAAACCAAGTTGCCGCCAAGCCTGCGCAACATCTATAAGGAGCTCAAAGCCGACCTGGGCAGTCCCATTCCCGCCACGGGAGACCTAACGCCATGGGCGCAGCAGGGCGTCCTGCTCCTCAACACTACGCTCACCGTGCGCGAGCATGCCGCCAACTCGCACGCCAAGCTGGGCTGGAGCACGCTCACCGACTACGTTATCGAACGCTGCTGCCAGCTGCCCCAACCGGTAGTCTTTTTGGCTTGGGGCCGCTTTGCCCAACAGATGGTCGAAGGCAAGCTCGTCGCAACTGGTGCGGGCAAGGCAACCGGCAAGTTCTGCCTGGTCTCTACGCACCCCTCGCCGCTTTCGGCCAACCGTGCCACGGCAGAACTCCCCGCTTTTATGGGGTCGCGCCCCTTCTCGGCAGCCAATCGGCTACTCGAACAGCACGGCTCGACCCCCGTCAACTGGACTTGCCTCGGCTAAAAATCGATACATCAAAAACGCGCCCGACGGCTTTCCATCGGGCGCGTTTTACTACTCGGGCCAGATAAACTGGGTGCGGCCGGCCTCGCCGCCATCGATCAACAGGCTCTGCCCGGTCATAAACCGGTTGGTCATGCCCACAAAGTAGATCCACTCGGCGATCTCTTGGGCAGTGGCCCAGCGCTTAAGCGGCGTGAGCTCCATAATCTGGTTCCACAGGTGCTCGTCTTCCATCACACAACGGTTGAGCGGCGTGATAACGCCACCCGGGTCCACACTGTTGGCGATGGCCTGCGGCGCCAGGCGGTTTGCAAGGTTTTTGGTGTAGGCGATAACGCCGCCCTTGCTGGCAGCATAGGCGGGAAACTCCGATCCCGTATGCCCGCTCGCCGACCCCACATTGACCACGGATTTAATAGCCGGCGTCGGCTTGGCGGCAAGCCCCTCCCCCACAAAGGCATAGCGCTCGGTCACGTTGATGGTTCCACACAGGTTGGCGGCGATGTCGTCGGCCGAATCCTGCGTACCGGCAACGTTGACGATTACCTGGGGTTCAAGGTCAACTGGAAACGAGTCCGGCTCGCGGACGTCAACGATCAGATGGCGGTAGCGCTCGTGTTCGATCGCCGCCGGCAGCAGATCAAAGCCCACGACCTCGTGGCCCTCGTCCAAAAAGCGCTGCACGCACGCGGCTCCGATACCGCCCGAAGCGCCCGTGATCAAAACCCGCATACTTGCTCCTTAGGCGGTTGCGTGGCGCTCGAGGTACTCGGAGCCCACATTCTCACGCTCCCAGCCGCGCACGACCTTGTAGCCCACGGGGCTCAGGAAGACCTCGCACAGCAGCTCGGCGACAGCGCCGGTCAGCGAGCACATAAGGACCTGCACCCAGGTCCAACCAAAGAACGTGTGGCTCACTACAATGGCAAAGACCAGGTTGTCGATAAACTGGCCAACACCCGTGGACACATAGGAGCGGAAGGCAAAGCTCGCAAAGTTATTCTTTTTGAGCATACGGCCGAGCGACTGGTTGAGCGTGGAGTTAACCACGGCAGAAACGAGCATTGCCAGCGAAGAGCCCAGTACCACGTACCAGGTGCCGCCGATGGTGGCGTTAAGGGCAGTGTTGACCTCGATCATGCCCGTGTCGTAGTAAGCACCCCACATGCCGGGCGTGAGCGAGCATGCCCAAAAGCACAGGCTCACGGCCAGGTTAACCAGCAGCGCGAGGATAGAGATTTTGATGGATGCCTTGGCGCCAAAGCGCTTGCAGATCATGTCCTGGCACAAAAACGAAACCCAGCTCACCACAAAGCCACAGTCGAGCGCCAGATACGGCAGGCTGATAAGTTCTTTGTTGGCCAGCAGGTTCATCATGATGACGCTCACGAAAAACAGCGAAACCGTTGCCGCGGGAATGCTCCGCAACAGGACCTTGTAGTCCTCCATGACCTTCTTGATCATTATGTACTCCTTTGGTTTTAGGTTTAACGAGCAGGATATCGGACCCGAACTGCTCGGACGCCCCGGTCTTGAGACGACGGTGGGTATGATAGCCGCTCACACGGCATCAGGCAAGCAAGCGGCACGGCAGCCTCGCAGGGCCACCGCGCCGATGCGTTAAAAGGCTACGTTGCCAAACTCCGACAGGATAAGGTCGGGGTTGTGGTCGGTTGCCCAATCCACGTTCCACGGGCTCGTGAACAGCAGCAGCTTGCCGCCGCGCATGTCCTCGACACGCAGCGTGTCGCGCGTGAGCGAAAGGCCCGGGATATCGATGGTGTCGGGGTCGTTCTGGATCCAGCGGATGTCCGTATAGGGCAGCGGTTGGCGACGAACCTCAACACGGTACTCGGCCTTGAGACGGCGCTCGAGCACCTCAAACTGCAGCACGCCGACCACGCCCACGATGACGCTCTCCATGCCGGCGCCTAGCTCGCGGAAGATCTGGATGGCACCCTCCTGGGCAAGCTCTTCCATACCCTTGACGAACTGTTTGCGCTTGAGCGTGTCGACCTGCGTGATGCGGGCGAACATCTCGGGGGCAAACGTCGGGATCTGCGGATACTGCACGTGGTGCTTGCCAGAGCACACAGTGTCGCCGATGCTAAAGATACCTGGATCGAACAGACCCACGATATCGCCCGCGTACGCCTCGTCAACGATGGCGCGATCATCGGCCATCATCGACGTGCCCGTGGCAAGCTTGAGCTTGCGGTTGCCCTGCACGTGGAAGGCATCCATGCCGCGCTCGAACTTGCCCGAGCAAATGCGCACAAAGGCGATGCGGTCGCGGTGGTTCTTGTCCATGTTGGCCTGGATCTTAAACACAAAGCCGCTAAAGTCGTCGCGGCAGGGATCGACCGGTTCGCTGGTGAGCGTATCGGTATAGGCGCGCGGCGTCGGGGCCAGACGCAGGAACTCCTTCAGGAAAGGCTCCACGCCAAAGTTGGTAAGCGCCGAGCCAAAGAACGCCGGGCTCAGCTTGCCACAGGCCACGGCATCCAAATCGAGCTCGTCGCCGGCACCATCGAGCAGCTCGATATCGTCCATCAGGTTCTTATGGTTTTCTTCGCCGATGAGCTCGTCCATGGAAGAATCGCCCAGTTCGGCCTCGACCTCGGCGACCTTCTTGGTGGCGTTGGCGTGGCCGTCGCCCTCAAAGGCGATAACGCGACGGGTCTGACGGTCGAACACGCCGCGGAAGTTGCGGCCGCTGCCGATCGGCCAGTTCATGGGATAGGTGTTGATGCCCAGAACGTTCTCGATCTCTTCCATGAGCTCAAACGGATCGCGAGCCTCGTGGTCGAGCTTGTTCACAAAGGTGAAGATGGGAATGTGGCGCAGCGTACAGACCTTAAAGAGCTTCTTGGTCTGGGCCTCGACGCCCTTGGCGCCGTCGATAACCATGACAGCGGCGTCGGCAGCCATAAGGGTACGGTAGGTATCCTCCGAGAAGTCCTGGTGACCGGGGGTATCGAGGATATTGACGCAGGCGCCGTTATAGGTGAACTGCAGCACCGAGGAGGTAACGGAGATACCGCGCTCCTTCTCGATGTCCATCCAGTCCGAGACGGCATGCTTGGCCGAGCTCTTGCCCTTGACCGAGCCGGCGGTCTGAATGCTGCCGGTATAGAGCAGCAGTTTCTCGGTAAGCGTGGTCTTACCGGCGTCCGGGTGGCTGATGATCGCGAATGTGCGGCGCGACGAGATTTCATCCGACAGGCTTGCCATGCGGATCCTTTCTTGCATTGAGTGCATTACGTCGATGTAACCGCCCTATTGTAGCCGCGAAATCCCGCTCTAGAGCGCCTATCAGGACAAATTCATCAGTTGGGGCCTGGGTAGCCGGCCCAATCCGTATTTACCTCTTGCATAACTGTGCATAGTGTATATATACTGTGCTTACCGGTTATATACACGTGTAGCCCAACAGCTAAGGAGCCGCTGTGGACATCATCCTATCCAATTCGAGCGACAAGCCCATCTACGAGCAGATAACCTCGCAAGTCAAAGCTCAGATCTTATCGGGCACGCTCGCTGCGGGAGCCAAACTCCCCAGCATCCGTGCACTCGCGAGCGATCTTGGCGTGAGCGTCATCACCACCAAGCGCGCCTACGCCGACCTGGAGCAACTCGGGTTTATCTACACCGTGCAGGGCAAGGGCTGTTTTGTCGCCGAGGGCAACCAGGAGCTTTTGCGCGAAAACCAGCTCTGCCATATCGAAGAGCTGCTTGCGAAAGCGGCGAGCCAAGCCGAAACCCTGGGCGTCACGCGCGACAAACTGCACGAGATGCTCGACCTGGTAGCCCCCGAAACCATGCAGTAGCCATCTGCAAGAAAGGCTATACCATGCAAAACTTGTTAGAACTCAAAGGTGTCTCACGCCGCGTGAGCGACCGTTTTTCGCTGCGTGATGTCACGTTCGCCGTGGAGCCCGGCCAGATTGTTGGCTTTGTGGGCGCTAACGGTGCCGGCAAGACAACGACCATTCGCGCCGCGCTCGGGCTTATCAAGCTCGATGCCGGCGAGGTGCGCCTGTTTGGGCAGCGCTGTGGCGCCGACGCGCCCGATGAGACACAGCGCTGCCTGCGCTCCCGCGTCGGTCTCGTCCTGGACACATGCCCCTTCCCTTCAACGCTCAAGGTGGGCCAGATCGAGGCACTCGTAGGCCAGGCGTACCTCACGTGGGACCGCAAAACGTTCGCCGGATTCATCGACCGATTTGGCCTCGATCCCAAGACAAAGGTCAAGAACCTCTCCCGCGGCATGGGCATGAAACTGCAGCTTGCCTGTGCACTCAGCCATAATGCCAAGCTACTCCTTTTGGACGAAGCCACCGCGGGCCTCGATCCCATGGCGCGCGAGGAACTGCTCGATGAGCTGCTTGCTTTTGTCGCCGACGGCCAGCACAGCGTGCTGCTCTCGAGCCACATTACGTCCGACCTCGATCGCGCCGCCGACCGCGTCATCTGCATCGATAACGGCTCGATTGTGTTTGACCTGCCGCGCGAGGACATTACCGACCGAGCCGGCATCGCCCACTGCACCCAAGCGCAGGCCGCCGAGCTTATGGCTTGCGTCGAAGGTGCCCATGCCGCCCGCCACGCCTACAGCGTGGACGTGCTCGTGCCCAACCGTCGCGAAACGCTCGAGGCCTTTCCCGAGATTCCCTGCGATCGGGTAACCATTGACGACTATCTTCGCCTCACGCTGAAAGGGGCTTCAAAATGAAACGCGCCTTTATGTCCGAGCTCGCCATCGCTCGCACGCTCATCCCGAGCATTGCGGGCGTCGGCCTGTTCATCTTCATCGTGCTAACCCTTGCCAACGCATCGGACGGCGATTCCGGTATGAGCGCCGGCGCCTGCGCGGTCAGCGCCATGTCACCCATCATAATCATGAACTCACTGGCTGGCTACGATAACCAAAACGGCTGGGAGCGCTATCGGGCAACGCTGCCGTTCTCGCGCAAAGACATCATCTGCGCACGCTACCTGTGCATTATTGCTTTCTCGGCCGTCATGGCATGCGCCGCCGTGCTTTTGAGCATCATCGCCCTTCCGTTCTTCGATCACACGGGCATTCCTTCGACGGGACAGACCGTCTTTGAGATCACAATAGCCTCCGCCGCATCGATGCTCATCTCCCTCATGATGGTGTTTTTGGCACAGCCGCTGTTCTTTCGATTTGGACACATGGAGGCGCTGCGCCTTTCCGTCGGCCTGTTTGCCCTGATGGGCTGCGGTACCATGGCAATGCTGAGCTCTTCCAACCCCATTAGCAACTGGCTCATGTCGATTGCCGGAGCGAATCCCGATCCTGCCGTCCTTGGCGGTCTGTGCGCAGGAATTGCCGTACTGGCCCTCGCGCTATGTGCAATCAGCTGCACCGTCAGCACCAAGGTCTATCGAGCACGCGATCTGTAGCCACGCGAGTCTCAATCCACGAAGGGCGCGATCGCCGCCCCTCCCCGCAAATCCGTGGCAAACGGCATGTCCCTGGCGTGCGCCACCGTACTACTTGCGCAGCGGCTTGGGTAGCGGGATACCGGCGGCGATGACAGCCGCGATGATCATGCAGACGATACCCTTGAGTGGGAAGCACATGAGCAGCAGGCCCACGACCATGACCGGCTGGCGCATGACCGCACCCATCGTCGATGCCGTGCAGACAGCGACGCAAAAGACCGGATCGGCGCCGGTGAGGATGGCAAGGCCGTAGCCCAGGCTCACACCCGAGAAGATAACCGGGAAGAAGTGGCCGCCGCGCCAACCAAGGTTGATGAGGGCGGGCGTCAGCATGGCCTTAACAAGACCGGTCGCGATAAGCACGCCAGCGGGAATGGTCAGGTAGGTTTCCATGAGCACGTCGGCCTGGGTCTCGCCGGCAAACATGGTGTAGGGCAGGACCGTGCCGCAGATGGCGAGCGCCAGACCGGCTAGCATGGCCTTGACGACAGGACGCTCCCCTATTGCATGAGACAGTGCCTCGCTCGCATGTTCAGAGACAAAGTACAGCCATCCGCAGATTGTTCCGATCAGCGACAGAGGGATGAGCCAGACAAGTTCCAGGTTGCCCACCACGGCAGCCTCGAACCTCGGCATGCCCATGCCGCCGCCCATGAGCTGGCCGAGCAGCAGGTAGGTGCCCAGACCACCGGCAATCGCAATGCCGTAGACCACCGTCTTTTGCGCCTTGGGCAGCTTGATCGTGATCTCGTCGGACGCGGACTCATCGTCGGCGTCTTCGCCCTGGCCGTCAGTACTTCCGGCAAGCGGCGCCACAAAGCCAAACACGGGCGCGGTAAAGAGCGCCGTCAGAGCAGCCTGGGTGCCCAGCAGCGTAAGCTCCCTAAACTCGGCACCAAAGCGGCGCATGCGGTCGCCGACCCAGCTGCACAGGCCCGCGATGACGCCGGTCAGACCGGCTTCCGGTCCAATACTTCCGCCAAACAGCAACGGCAGCAGCGCCGCAATCGACAGCTTGCCCAGATTGTCGTACGGGTAGCGACCGTCTTGCTTTACCTTGGCCATCACCTGGTTGAGGTCATCGGTCTTGGTGCCCGTCGTCTTTTCGTACAGACCGATCAGCAGGCCGCCCAGCAGGCAGACGAAAAACGGGTATGGCAGAAAGCCAAACGGGCCGCTGGCAAGCTCGGGCGAAGCGACGCCCAGCGCGTGTGGAATCTCGGTCCCTAGATAGTCGATGCCGTGCTCCATCGCAAAGAAGAACAGCCAGACTGCGGCACCTGCGAACGCACCGGTCACGGCAACGCTAACTAAAAACAGCGCGCGGTTTGTGGGTTTGGCAAGGTTATCCATCGGGTCCTCCCGCGGTCAAAGTCGACATAGATACGTTTTATTGTAGAGCGAGTGTGGCCCAGACAAGCCAACCGTCTGCGCCGCAAACGGCACCATTGGGAGCCATAGTGGGGCAGGCTCAAGGCTTATCCGTTGATAATCGAGGCAATCTCGCGCAAATCGTCGGCAAAGTAGATGCCGTGCTGGCGCTTCAGGCTCGAAAGCCCCTTATCAATCATGTGCCCGAGCAGCGCCTTGAGGTCGTTGTAGTAACCGTTCAGGTTGTACAAAATGCACGGCGCATCGAGATACCCCAACGACACGGCGGACATGACCTCGGCAATCTCCTCGAGCGTGCCCGTCCCACCGGGAAAGGCGATGAACGCATCGCCGAGCTCAATCATCTTGGCCTTGCGCTCGGCCATATCGCTCGTCACGATAAGGTCGTCGATACCGTCATGCTGAAACTCGGCCTCGATAAAAAAGCTCGGCTCCACGCCCGTCACATGTCCGCCAGCATCGATCACGCTATCGGCGAGCGCGCCCATCAGGCCCGATTTGGACCCGCCGTATACCAGCGCGTGGCCGTTGGTGCCAATCCAGTTGCCCAGCTCCTGTACCGCAGGTAAAAACGCCGGGTCATTACCGACGCTGGCACCCAGATACACGGTGATATTCATTTCAGTCCCCCTCATCGTGACGCGCGGCGCCCGTTCTAGCGTTGGCGGCGACGATATTCGCGTACGCGGCGCGACAGATCGGCGAGCTCGTCACGATCGAGCTCTTCCAAATGCTCAAGATCGTCCATAAAGCGCGCCATGGTGTCCTTTTGGCGCAGCTTGATGAGCGTATTGCAGTAGTTCACCGCCACGCCCGTAAGCATGGCGATATAGAAGATACTGATGACGCTTAGGATGACGGTAATGCCGCGGGCAACCGGCGTTTCTGCCGGGATATCGCCAAAGCCGATCGTCGAGACCGTCTCAAAGCTAAACCAGAGACCATCACCAAAGGTGAGGGTCGTAGGCTCGGACAGCCAGACAGCCGTCGAGCACAGCAGGTAAAAGATAAGAAACAGGCCCGTGATGCGTGCAAAGCCAGCCTGTCGCAGTACATCGGCAAGCGTCCTCAACCTGTTCATCGCGACCCTTTCCACGGACAACCAATCACGTTCGCTCGGTATTGTCCCACAACCGGCAGTTAGGGACGTTCCTTTTGTGCCGGCAGAAAGAGACTGTCCCCAACTGCCGAGCGGGATCGTTTAGCGATGCAGCTGCCGACTGGGCAGGCTGAGCTGGTATCCTCATGCGGTAATGTCTCGATTCGTTAGGATTGCATGTGAGAGCTTCCGCTGTCCTTCGTTCAGTTATATATCGCGCCCTGGCCATTGTGCTTACCGCGCTTGCCGCGCTGAGTTCTATCGCGCCTGTCCAGGCTTTTGCCGATGACTCTAGTCAGCAGGTCAAAACGGTCCGCGTTGGTTGGCTCGTCAACAACGAGGGCTTCCAGGACGGCATCCCCGGTGAGCGTCTCTCGGGATGGGGTTACGAATACCTCCAGACCCTCTCGTACTACACGCCCGGCTGGCGGTACGAATACGTCTCCGGCACCTTCACCGAGCTTATGGAGAAGCTCGAGACGGGCGAGATCGACCTCATGCCCAACATCTCCTACTCCGAGGAACGCGCCCAAAAGCTGCTCTTTTCCTCGAACCCCGAGGGCACCGAGCGCTACTACATCTATGCCAGGCCCGAGCGCGACGATCTGGCCAAGGGTGACCCCCGAGCGCTCCAAGGCCTTACCATCGGCTGCAACCCCGGCGTTATGCAAACCTTCGTTGGCCAGCAATGGCTCGCCAACGAAGGAATCGCCTGCACATACAAGGAGTATGACGGAAACTCCGTTCTCTTTGATGCGCTGGCAAACGGCGAGGTCGATGCCGTCATCATGAACGACACGACCTCGTCGCCCAGTGCCTCCCCCATGTTCTACATTGGGTCGAGCGACTACTATTTTGCCGTCCCCAAAAGCCGCCCCGACCTGATGGACAACATCAACTCCGCAATGGCGGCAATCAACCGCGTCAACCCCCGCTATAACGACGAGGTCAAATCGAACTATTCAGCGCAAAACAGCGGATCATCCTCGCTCACCGGCGATGAGCGCGCCTGGCTCAAAGCAAACAACAACACCATCACGCTCGGCTACATTACGGGCAAACTCCCCTACTGCAACGAAGACGAAGACGGCAAAATGGAAGGCTCGCTCGCATCGCTTGCGACGACGTTGCACGATAAATTTGGCATTACGGTCAAAACCGTCGCCTTTGATAGCTACAAGATGATGTCAAAGGCCCTGTCAAAGGGAAGCATAGACGTCGCGCTGCCGGTATACCGAGATTACTGGTTTGCCGAGCAATCAGGCGTTGTGCAGTCGGTATCGTTGGGGACCATATCCCTCACCGCCATCCACAGCGGAAGCAACCTGAACAAAGACCTTCAGAACATCGCCTGCACCAAATCATCGTTTATCAACCGAAACGTACTTGAAAGTCTGTTCCCCACAGCGACCGTGACCGAATACCGATCCGACGATGAAGCGTTCGACGCCCTCAGGAGGGGAACGGCGCGCTGCGTCGTCGCTCCCAGTTCACGCGTAAAAACCCTCGGCGATCGTTATGATCTCGAGGACTGCGAGACGGTCGAGCTCCCTGACACCTGCGAGCTCTCGTGCTGGATTTCGCGCGGAAAGCCTGAGCTGCTGGGAATCATCAACAAGGGCATCATCAATGCCGGAGAGTCGCTCTCCGCAAGCAATTACTCCTCTACGTCGTACACAGCCCAGGAATCCAACACGCTTCAATTCCTTTATCGCAACCGCACCGCCGTTGCCTCCACCCTCATCGGTATGTTGTCGGTCAGCATCGTCCTGCTCATCTGGGCGCTCGTGCGCGCTCGAACCGAGCGCGAAAAAGCCGACGCCGCCAACGCCGCTAAGACGGCATTCCTCACGCGCATGAGCCACGACATCCGTACGCCGCTCAACGGCATCCTGGGCCTTATCGATATCGAGGAATTGAAGGAAGGCGATATCCGGGTCGCCCGCGAAAGCCGCGCCAAGGCTCGTGTTGCCGCCAATCACCTGCTCTCGCTAATCAACGACATCCTTGAGATGGGCAAAATCGAAGACCGCAAGCTAACTCTGGAACATGCATCTTTTAACCTCAAAGAGCTCTGTGACGATACGCTGCTGCTGTGCAAGCTCCGCGCATCCGATAACGGCATCACAATGCAGGACAATAGTCTGCCGTACGCCACGGGGCCATACATGATCGGCAGTCCCACCCATATCCGACAGATCATAATCAACCTGTTAGACAACAGCATTAAGTACAACAAGCGCGGCGGCTCCGTCACCTTTAGTTCAAAGACCAAGCCACTCGATGATGGGCGCGCGCTCTTTTGCTTTAGCGTTTCGGATACCGGCATTGGCATGGCTCCCGAGTTTTTAAAGCATATCTATGAACCGTTTGCCCAAGAAGGTGACGATGCGCGCAGCAAGTTCCAAGGAACCGGCATGGGCATGCCAATCGTCAAGTCGCTTATTGAACTGATGGGCGGTACGATTGAGATTTCGAGTGAGGTTGGCGTGGGGAGTACGTTCAACGTCCAGATTCCGCTCGATATCGACAAGAACCCTCAGGCGCGGGCAGATACGGTCGAGGGGGTGCTCGACTGCTCGCTCGCCGACATGAACGTGTTGCTCGCCGAAGACAACGAATTGAATGCCGAGATTGCCCAGACGCTGCTAGAATCCGAGGGCGTCGTGGTCACCCGCGCCGCCAATGGCAACGAAGTCGTCGATCTGTACCTGTCACATCCCGCCGGCAGCTTCGATGCGATTCTGATGGACATCATGATGCCGGGCATGGACGGCTATGAGGCAACCCGCGCGATTCGTCTGAGCGAGAAGGTCGATGCAGCCGATATCCCCATCATCGCGCTCACCGCCAACGCATTTGCCGAGGATGCCAAGGCGGCACACGACGCCGGCATGAACGCCCATCTGTCCAAACCGCTCGACTTTAACAAGCTCAAAAACATACTCGCCCGCATCAAGAAAAACGGATCCGTTTCGCTATAGTTTGTGCTCAACCACCACGCACGACCAGAAAGGAAGCCAACGATGTTTAGGCCCTTACGTCGAAAGAAACGCGCCATCACCGACGAGGAAGCGCGCGAACTGCTCGCTACCTGCAAGCGCGGCGTCTTTGCCGTCAACGGCGACGATGGCTACCCGTACGCCATTCCCGTCAACTACTTCTTTGACGCCGAGCACGACAAGATTTATTTCCATGGCGCCAAGGCTGGCCACAAGGTCGACGCACTCAAGCGCGATGACAAGGTCTGCTTTACCGTTTACGGCAACGAGTGGTACCAGGACGGTGACTGGGCTCCATACGTTATGAGTACCGTGGTCTTTGGCCGCAGTCGCCTGGCGAACGACACTCCCGCGTTTATCGAAGACAAAGTCCGCCAGCTCGCCCTTAAGTACTACCCTTCCGCCGAGGAAGTCGAAGAGGAAATCGCCAAGGACATTAAGGGCGTCCAGCTCTACGAGATTACGATTGAGCATCTCTGCGGCAAGCAGATTCAGGAAAAGTAAGCCCCTCAGCAGGCCTCATCAATAACAATATGGCCTGGTTCCAACCCACCTTGGAACCAGGCCATATGCTTATAGAGCGTCGGCGGCTATGTGCGCAAGCGCCTCAATGAGCTCCTGCGAGCTCACGGGTTTACTCAGGTGCGCGTTCATGCCCGCCTCACGCGAAAGCCTGCGGTCGTCGGCAAAGGCGTTGGCGCTCACGGCGATAATCGGCGTGGTCGCGGCATCCTCGCGATCGAGTGCTCGAATCTGACGTGTGGCCTCAAGGCCATCGATGCCCGGCATCATGATGTCCATCAACACCACGTCGTACTCGTGCGGCACGCTCGCGGCAAACATCTCGACGGCAGACTCACCATCCCTAGCGTGTGTCACGACGGCACCGGCACGGCTGAGCGTAAACTGCGCGATCTCGGCATTCAGATCGTTATCCTCTACGAGCAAAACGCGCAAGCCCTGGAGTGCATCGCCGTCTCCCGCGTCCACGCGCACAGCCTGAGGAATCTCGGAGCGCTTGCATTTCTCGAACGGCAGGCGGATGGTAAACGTCGTCCCCTGCCCCAAGACGCTCGTAAAACTCATGGTTCCGCCCATAAGCTCGACCAACTGTTTTGCGATAGGCGCGCCCAGGCCAGTTCCCGATGAAGCGCCTTCCACCTGTTGCCCCTCACGGCAAAACGGCTCGTAGAGGCGCTGTTGGAACTCCTCGCTCATGCCAATACCGTTGTCGGCGATCGTGTATTCATAGACGGGGACGCCATCCGCTGGCTCCACCTCGCGGCACACCAGGCGAACATAGCCGCCCTGGCGGTTGTACTTGACGGCATTGCCGGCAATATTGAGCAACAAGCGCTTGAGGTGCGTCACGCTCACCCGCGCATAGGGATGATTAAGCGTCTGCTGGTCGCAGATAATTGTCACCAGACGCTCCTCGGCCTGGCGCTCCAGAATATCGCGCACCTCGTGGTTGAGGGTCACCAAGTTTGTGGGAACAAGCTCCAGATCGATTTGCCCGCTCTCCAGGCGACTCATATCCAGGGCCTCGTTGGCAAGGTCGAGCAGCAGTCCCGATGCCGTCCAGATCTTTGAGCGGCACTCAGTCTGCTTTTGCAGATCGTCCGCATTGGCATCGCCAACCTCGACCATGCCGCGAATGCCGTTGATGGGCGTGCGCAGATCGTGGCTCATGCGACGCAAAAACTCCGTCTTTGCCGAGTTGGCAGACGAGGCCTCACACGCCGCCTTTGCCAGCTTGTCGCCATAGTCGCGCTCCTGCTGCAGCAAGTCCGTCAAACGTCGACGATCAGCGCGGCGACGCACCGTCACAACAACGGCTATAACACCGCCGTAGAGCACCAGCACGCCGGCGGCAACAGCCGCGGCGACCTCAAAGTAGCGCTGCGCCGAGGCATAGGTGTACACATAGAATTTGTGCGCTTTTCCAAATGTGCCCAAATACCACTCGCCGTCGGCGTTAACCAATCTAACCTTACCAGCCAGGCATCGATCCTTAATACCGTCGACAATAAAGACATCCGTCGCAGGCAGATCGAACACGCCCAATACGGTGGGTTCAACGGCATTGGTCGCAACGACCTTGCCGTCGCTTTCGATCACGATATTGCCGCTATCGATGGTTTCATAGCCATCAAGCAAGCTCTGCAGTTTGAGTGTATTGCTTGCAACCGCTTTCGCGCTCTGATGCCTTACCGCGATAACGATGCCCTCGCCATCCTGCCGAGTCACGCAGCCAATGTCTGCGACCGAATCATCCGCAAGCGTGATGCGGGCAGTATAGGACTTAAGCGGATGAGTTGCCACCTCAAGCACGGGTGATTCTTTGAGATACGTAGCGAGCGACCCGTAGTCCACATCGCCCGTCGAGGACTCGGACACCAAATTGCCCGATGCGTCCGTCACGATCAGCGCGCTCACGTTGAACTGGTCGGCGTATTGCTCCAGCATGGCGTTATCCACCGAACCGTCGCGCTCCATATCGCGGGCAGCCTCTCCGGCGATCTCCATAACGCGAATCAGGTTTTTGGTCGTATAGGCGCTGTTGAATGCATCGTAGGAAAGGCTCTGCGTCGCCACGTAATCGACAACGTCGGCAAAGCGCTGCTCGGCTTGGGCCGTCGTGTAATCGTAGCTCATCATGCCGGCAACAACCGAGAGCACTATCCCCAGCAGAGCGACAAGGAGCCATGCCCCTGTCGAACGATTGTCCCGCTCCTGAGCGGCGTGGTCGGGCGCATCGATCATGACAGGCCCTCCATATTCAAAAATGGCGAAGGGTCATCGAAGTACTTTGACACCAGGCGTTCCATGGTGCCATCGGCAAGCATTTCTTGGTAGGCATGGGTAAGCTTAGCGTCGATGCCGCGCGTATCGTTTAGATCGAAAGCGGTACCCAAACCGACCTCTAGCAGCGGCTCATCCAAAATGCGATACGTCACACCATAGTCTTTTTCGTAGGTGAGCAGCGAGGACTCATGCGCGGCGATAGCGTCGACCAGGCCCTCGACGAGCGCCGGGTTCAGGTATGAACCGTCCGAAAAGCTGTAGAGTTCCTTGATCTGCGGAACGTTTTCATTTATGCGATTGAGCAAAATGTCCTCGGGCTTGGTGGTGGACTGAACCGCCACGATCTTATCCTCAAGATCGGCAAGCGTGTAGATATCGCTCTGGGGATCGACCGCGACCACCTGGCGGCTCGCAAGGTACGGGCCGGCCCAACGATATTCGTTTTCGCGACCCGTCATACTAAAGCTGCCCATGACACAATCGAGTTCGCCGCTCGCCAGCAGCTCCTTCTTCTTTCCCAGTCGATCAGCTGGTATTTTGGCTTGTAACCAATGCGAGTCAAAGCCTCGGTCAATATCTCGACATCCAGGCCAACGATATCGCCGTACTCGTCGGTATACACAAACGGTGGATAGAGGTCGCTGCCGACGTTGAGCGTCTTAAGGTTGTCGTCTTTGGCCTGCGAGGCATCCAGGCCTTCTAATGCAGACGTCGAGGCTCTGCCATTCGACCCGGAACAGCCGGCTATCGCTACGACAAAGGCGCACGCTACCGCAAGCGCAACAAACAACGAAATGGCAACCGAGCGACGGGACCTTTTCATCGAGCTCCATACGATCCTGTTTACAGACTGAAATGGTAAAAAATAATAGCAAACAAAACCACACGAGTGCCCAATGGCTACAGACGTTTTACCATGTGGGGCCTTCCAGCCGACTTGGCAGAAGGCCCCGCATGCAGTGCTCACTTACCGTGCATTAAAAACGTAGCGGTCCAGGCGGTCGCACGCTTCCTTTACGCGCGAAAGCGGCAGCGCCAGATTCACGCGAATGTGGCAGGGCCCGTGGAACGGGCGGCCGTCCTGATATCCCACGCCCACGCGCGCCCCCTCGTCGAGCAGCCACTGAATATCGCGGCCATGCTCGCGACACCACTCGGTGCAGTCCAGAAACACCATGTACGTGCCCTGCGGACGCGAATAGGACACGCCCTCAAAATGCCCGTCCACGTAATCGCAGAAGTACTCGATATTGCCGGCAAGCACCTGGTTGAGCTCGTCCACCCACTCGTAGCCCTGCGGCTGGTAGGCACCGATAAGCGCATGCATGGAGAGGACATTCATCTCGTTGTAGTGGGTCTTGTTGGACACGGCGCAGATGCGGTCACGCAGCGTCTCGTTGTAGACAATGTGGTAGCTGCCGACAAGGCCCGCCAGGTTAAACGTCTTGCTCGGCGCATAGAGGGCAACCGTGCGCATGCGGGCATCCTCGCTCACCGACTGCGTCGGGATGTGCTTGTGCCCCGGCAGGATGATATCGGACCAAATCTCGTCCGAAATCACCACGCAATCGTGCTGGCGATAGATGTCCATGGCGCGCTCGATTTCGTCGCGCTCCCATACGCGGCCGCAGGGATTGTGCGGCGAGCAGAACACCGCGGCATGGATGTGGTTTTGGGCGAGTTTGCACTCCATGTCCTCAAAGTCCATGCGCCACACGCCCTGATCGTCGAGCTTAAGCGGGCTATGGACAATACGATAGCCCGCGGCCTCAATGGACTTGGTAAAGCCGATGTAGGTGGGGCTGTGGACCAGCACCGCATCGCCCGGCTGGACATACGCGCGCAGCGTCGACACGACACCGCCCAGCACGCCGTTTTCGTAACCGATATGTTCAGGGCGCAGGCCCTCGACGCCATTGCGGCGGCTCTGCCATTCGATGATGCGG
>CABURV010000027.1 GCA_902494035.1 uncultured Collinsella sp. | reverse complement strand
GTTTTATATGTCTTGCGCTGCGGCGTTACCTCAGCTGGATAGAGGGTCTGACTACGAATCAGAACGTCATAGGTTCGAATCCTATACGCCGCACCAACTGAACTTTAAAGCCTCCGGTAACGGAGGCTTTTCTTATATGTCGACATACTTGAGAAGTTGCTTTTGCCGTGTTTGAAAGTATCGAGTCGATCGATTGCGTCAAATGAGTAAAAATCAAATTCAATAACTTTTTTTGAAAAACGCTTGACCTTTATTCAGTCGGTGTGCATAATAATCAACAAGTCGCGGCGTTACCTCAGCTGGATAGAGGGTCTGACTACGAATCAGAACGTCATAGGTTCGAATCCTATACGCCGCACCATTTGAGATTAAAGCTCCCGGCAACGGGGGCTTTTCTTTTACGTAAGCACTGCATGGATTCGAACCTCGGTCGAGGCGCGGGCGTAAAGAAAACGCGGAGCGTTTTTAGCCCGCGGGCGAGCGCGCCGGCAGGCGGGCGAAGCCGGTGCGGATCCGCGCAGCGGATGCGCGGAATCCTATACGCCGCACCAATTGATTTTAAAGCTCCCGGCAACGGGGGCTTTTCTTTTGCGCCAGCTTGAGTGCTTTCGTCCAAAGGGACGATTTCCTGTCGACTCGTGTAAGATTCCGAGTAGGTGTCGCGGCCCATCCGCGACCACTCCTTCTCTCAACGACCGATCAGGGTGATATTTCGTGGCAGAGCGTCCGACATACAGGCTCAGGTTTCTCGATCCCAAAAAGCGCTTTCCGGCGATGCCCGAGCAGCCTGCGGGGCGCTCATATGGCGTGGTCTGGAAACTCTTTGGCGAGGACCAGCATGAATCTTGTTATGTCGTCGAATTCGTTGGCAAAAGTCATGTGTCGCTTTTGGGCTACGTAAGCGTTTCGGGTGAGGTGTACAAGGTGGACCGCCCCGTCTGCGAGGCTCCGCTGCCCAACGATCCCGACATGGAACTGGTCCTTGACGAGTCGGATTCCAGTATTGGTGAGATTATGGTAAGGGAAGCCAACGGTGCAATGCGCGCGTGTGCGCAAACTGCCGGCTCTCCCGAAGGCCCCATGCGCGAGCAGTCCGACCACGAGACATGGAATTCGACCCGCGCCCTTCCTTACGGCGAGTTCATGGCCTCGATGTTCTTGCGCTACGTGATATTTGCCAACTCCGAAAGCGCTATTGTGAACACGGCGGACGCCGGCGGACTCGACGAGGGTATGCAAAACGTAGTCGACAAGATCAAGCTCGTAAAGTTGCCCGAGCCGGTCGAGGTGTTTTTGGGCTTTAACACGGCACCGCTACCTGACGCTATCGAGACGCTGCTTTACCGCGTTGACCATGCCGAGAATCCGAGCGGTATCGAGCGCTATGCCGCCGCCCTTATGAGCGAAATTGACTTGCCCCGCCTGCGCACCATCGCTGCCAAGTCCGAGATGAGCCTGGCTCGCATTGATCGCTCAAAGATTTTCTATCTCAATTTTGATCGTAGCCTGTTGGACCAGGACGAGATTGACATGCTGCTTGCCATCGAGTGCCGTCTCAACCGCCTCTCCGGCATCCTTGAGCGCATCGGGGCCGGATTGGCCCCCGCGGCATCCTCGCCGAGCCTTGAGGGCTGCGCGCTCTTTGATGCGTGGCATATCGCCAAGACGACCAACGATGTTCCCCGACTGCTCGATACGGCTTCGAGCGATAACCCGTGGGCCAAGCCGGGAACGGTTTCGTGCCAGCCGGGCGGCGAGTGGGACGTGCGCACGCGTTTTGCGCGAATCGTTGAGGCGCTCAACGTGGTCACGCGGCTCGACTATACCTATCGGGCAAACGTTGCCGAGGGGATTATGCTCGTTCGGTTTGGGCACTCTGTCGTGGATGCCATGCCGCAACGTGAATACGACGCCCAAGATGACGCCTGGCGCGAGCTGGACGAGGACACGCGTGCGATCTGGGCCGCGGAGCACGATGCGCGCGTGGCACTCACACTTGCGGCAGCGTGTTTTGCCGCGGGCGCCTGCATCACGCGCTGCTATGTGCAGATTGCTGCTCCCGACAGTGAGCAGGGCGAGCGCGTTGTCGCAACGTATTTCTTTGGGCGCGCGGCCTATCTGGCCGATTGCGTGCCTGTCGCCAAGGATCTTGAGAGCATGGACATGGACGATATGCCGTGCAAGCGTGTGCTTGAGGCGTATGAGTCAACCGCTCCGGAGACGATTGAGCCTGCGGAGGTTCATGCTCGTCCGCGTGATGACCATCGCACGCTGCCGCCGGCGCTGCGCGATCTGCTGCTTGCCGATACGGCTGACGAGTTGGAGGTCATGGAAGAGGACGACGACCCATACGTGGCCCGTGTTGTTGAATTGCGCGAGCAGACAAAAGTCGACCGTACAGGTGCTTTTGAAGGCTTTTCCCGTCTTGTCGAGGAGTTGGAGGCTAAGTGCGCCGTCGCCGAGCTTTTGGCGACAGGTCCGGTTCAAACGCAGTTTTGCGATAACCAGCTGGTGCGCATGGTGCTACCGGTGTTGGAAGAAGACCGCTCTGTGCGGATCCTTCGTGCGCCCGATGCGCTGTACTTTGCCCAGCACGAGATCTGCAGCTTTTACGCCGAGCAAGAGGACTTTGAACGAGCACTGCCCGAGGTGCGCCATCTTTACGATCTGGCGCGCTCGTCCATGCAATCGCACTTTGCGCTCATCAACGTGCTTGCGCGTCTGGAGCGCTTTGACGAGATTATCGAGGTGGCGCGCCACGGCCTACGTATTGCCAGCGATCGTTCTGCAATCGGCTACCTATTCTATCGCTTGGCGTTTGCCTATTGGAATTGCGATCAGCTCGACCTGGCGCTGGCTTGTTACCGTCTGGTGCCGCGCGGCGAGGAGTCGGGCAGCAGCGCGCTGGAAGAAATGCAGGGCCTTATGAACGAGATGGGCGTCAGCGAGCCTCCGACGTTCGAGGAAGCGGTCGAGACCATCCGCAAGGCTGGACTCGAGTTGCCGCCAGTGTCCGCGGTGACCAATCAGCTGGCAGATGCCGCTGTTCAACTGGTCGACAACGGCTTCTTTTTCCTGGCACGCGGTTGCATCTTCCAAATGTGGCGCACCATGGGCAACGACGAGCTTGGCTCCCTCAACCGCTCGCTGGGGTAGGCGAAGCCTCCAAGGAGGAAAGGATGCTAGGCAATTAGAAAATTTCCTCTTGCCCATCCTTGGCTGTTTGGTTACTATAGAACGGCTGTTACGGAGAGCTGACCGAGAGGCCGAAGGTGCTCGCCTGCTAAGCGAGTATGCCCCAAAAGGGCATCTGGGGTTCGAATCCCCAGCTCTCCGCCAGTACGAATTTGAAGAAGGGTCCCATTTGGGGCCCTTTTTTATTATCGAGAAAGGGCGCTGGGGATTCGAACCCGAGAGGGCACGGGCGTTAAGCAAACGCGAAAGCGTTTGTAGCCCGTGGGCGAAAAGCCGCCAGGCTTTGAAGCCGGAGGGCATGCGTAGCATGCCCGGACATCCCCAGCTCTCCGCCAGTATGAATTGAAAGAAGGGTCCCATTTGGGGCCCTTTTTTTAATTAGGAGAATGTTAACTGGGGATTCGAACCCTCAAAAAAGGAGGCGTCCTTTCGGACACCTCCTTTCAGCGAGCGTATTGTTCTTCGACCCTACACCTCGGGTGCCTTGGCTACGGTCTCGCTCTCTGCCGTGAGTGGCCGGTTGTCGATGCGGCGGCCCAAGCGATCGAGCTTCACAAGGAGCCATTCAATGGGATTCGGCCCTGCACCTTCCTCGTCGGCAACTAGGTCCATGACGGCGATCTTGGTGTCGTCCTGCTTGAGCGTAACGCTGCCCACCTTGTCGCCCACATGCACCGTGCCCGAAAGATCGTCGTAGCTAACCTTTTCGGTCACCTCGCCGGCAAGGGAAAACACGGTCGCTTGCGCCGTAGGATCGGCGAGTGTGGCGTCGATCGTCTTATCCGTCCAGTCGGTTTGGCCAATGCGCGCCATAAGCGGGTTGCCGTTGGCGGTCTTTTCCTGCGTGTTGGCGATCGCGACCGTCACCTTGTGACCGTAGTACCAATTGGCAAGGGTTGCGGTATCGGTAAAGCGCTGGTCGGTGGTGGTGGAGTTCAAAACGACGGTGTAGATCTCGTCGCCATCGCGGTTGTAGGCACTCGTAAAGCAATAGCCTGCATCGTCGGTGGTGCCGGTCTTGCCACCGATGTTGCCATCTTGGCCCAGCAAATAGTTATGCGTGTCCATGGAGTGCGAATGGTCGGTGCCGTCGGCGCCCGTGACCTCGATCCAAGAATCCTCGCTCGCTACGACCTCGCGGATCGTGTCGTTTTTCATGGCCTTCTGCATCATTAGCGCTACGTCATGTGCGGTTGAGTGCATATCGCCAGCCCACTCATCAAAGTCCAGACCATGCGGGTTTTCAAAAAGCGTACCGGTGCAGCCGAGCTTCTTAGCGCGCTCGTTCATGGCCTTCACAAATGTGGCCTCGGCGTCTTTGGTCTTAGGGTCGATCTTCTTGCCCACATATTCGGCGAGCACGATGGCGGCGTCGTTGCCCGAGGGAATCATCAGGCCGCGCAGTGCCTGCTCCACGGTAAGCTCGTCGCCTTCGAGCAAGCCGGCGGTCGAATTACCCACGGTGGCTGCGGCGTTGCTTACCGTGACCTTCTCGTCCATCTTGCAATTCTCGACGGTTAGGATCGCGGTCATGACCTTGGTGATCGAGGCGATCTTGACCTGCTCATCGGCGCCACGGGCATAGTAGACGGTGCCGTCTTTGCCCATGACGAGGGCATTGGTCGCATCGATATCGGGCAGGTTTTCGGCCGTGATGCCGCGCGCATCGGCGGTTTTGCCGCAAACATTGTCGGTCGTGAGCACTTGGGCGCCGGCGACGGTGGGCACGCCAGCGGCAAGGGCGATAGCGCAGACAAAGCCGGCGGCAAGCTGGGCTGAGCGCTTTGCAAAAGAGGTGAGGGACTTCACGGATTTCGCTTTCGACGGGATGGTCTCTTCTGGAACTAGAGTATATCGTTTGCCGGCGTCGGCGATCATCGCGTGCGTGCGTGGCCCACATCCGCGCCCGAACGGGCACAAGGGTGCTTAAGGCCGACTTAATCACCCACGCTTGTTGTGTGTGGCATGCGTCGCCTCGGGCATAATGGAGCGCGAGAGGAGCACGCATGAACGAGCGCATTTTGGTAGTTGATGACGAAAAGGCCATCGCCGACTTGGTTGGTATCTACCTTACAAAAGAGGGCTTTGATGTCCAGATTGCCTATAGCGGGGCCGATGCGGCCAAGGCAATCTTGGAGCAGGAGTTCGATCTGGCGCTGCTGGATGTCATGCTGCCCGATATCGATGGGTTTGAGCTGCTGCGTACGATCCGTTCCAGCCATACCTATCCCGTGATCATGCTGACGGCGCGCGATGCCCAGCAAGACAAGATCGAGGGTCTTTCGCTTGGCGCGGACGATTACGTGGTTAAGCCGTTCCGTCCGCTGGAGCTCATCGCGCGCGTGCACGCTCAACTTCGCCGCTACACCAGCTACGGTAGCCGCGCACAGGCGGCCGAGTCGCTGACCCTCCAGCTCGACGGCCTGGAGATCAACCGCGATGCTCGTTCCGTGACAGTGGACGGTTCACCGGTTCGCCTCACGCCCATCGAGTATTCCATCTTGCTGTATCTGGTCGAGCATCGCGGCAGCGTGGCGGCCGTGGAGGACCTGTTCCGCGCGGTGTGGAACGAGGACTTTATGCCCGGCTCCAACAATACGGTGATGGTGCACATTCGCCACCTGCGCGAAAAGATCGGCGACGACGCACAAAAGCCGCGCTTTATCAAAAACGTCTGGGGCGTCGGCTACATAATCGAATAGCGCCTTTGATGGTGGGGAAGTGGATATGACAAAAGACGATAGGCAGGCATTCGAGGTGCCCGATCGACTCTTTGAATACGTGAGGTCGGTCGTCGACAACCGCGCGCTTGCAACGGTGTTGCTCTTTTTGCTGAGCCTGCTGCTGATTGGCATCGATAACATCGCTGGAATCTTGACGGTGCTGCTTGTCGGCTTTTTGCTGATCGATCGATTTGAGATCGTGCGCCGCTGCATGGTGATTGGCGGCGCCGCGTGGGCCATGACGTTGGCGATTGGCGCCATGGCGCTCGGCGGCATCGAAGGGCCGGTGTTGTTCGATGCCGGCTTTGTATTCAACATGCTTGGCTTTGTGCTGGCGCTTGCCGCGTGCGTGCTGTTCTTGTGTGGCCGCGCCCTGTACTACCAGGGCTACGAGCAGGGCGAGCAGCATGCCGATTGTGTGCTGGCCGCTCGTATTCAAGATCGCCTGATCGATCACCCCGACACCTGGGACAACATTGACGGCGACTTCTTGGAGGTCGAGGGCGCCCTTAACCGCGTGCGTGACCGTGAGCGCAAGGTGCAGCAAGCTCTGCGTGACGAGTCGCATCGCAAGGACGATCTGGTCACGTACTTGGCGCATGACCTACGCACCCCGCTTGCCAGTGTGGTGGGCTATCTTTCGCTGCTGCAAGAGGCTCCCGAGCTGCCGGTTGAGCAACGTGCGCACTTTACGGGCGTGGCGCTCGACAAGGCTCACCGGCTCGATGCGCTCATCGAAGAGTTCTTCGATATCACGCGCTTTGACTTCCACGATATCGTGCTCACGCGCGGCTATGTTGATCTGGGGTTGCTGCTGGCTCAGGTGGCTGACGAGTTCTATCCCATCCTCAACGAGCAGCATAAGGAAGTCCAAGTTGATATTCGCGAGGACCTGACGGTGCTCGTGGATGGCGACAAGATGGCCCGCGTGTTTAACAACATCATGAAAAACGCTATTGCCTATAGCTATGAAGGCTCGACCATCACGATCGAGGCCAGACGCCGGGACGACGGTGGCGTGCGCGTGCGCTTTATCAATCAGGGCGATCCCATCCCTGAGGCAAAGCTCAAGGTGATCTTTGAGAAGTTCTATCGCCTGGATGCGGCGCGTGCGACCAATCGCGGCGGCGCTGGACTGGGGCTTGCTATCGCCAAGGAGATCATCGCGGCACACGGCGGTACCGTTGCATGTGAATCGACGCCCGAACACACGATATTCACCATCGAGCTGCCCGCCGCATAGCCAGCGTGCCCTTACAAACACTTGACAATGCGCTCACGTGCATATGAGCCGCGATTTCTACTATCGATACTGCTGAATTGATATCGATGTGGAGGTATGCGGTATGACGGCTGCTGCGGCTGTGGAGCCCACGGAGCTTGAAGAACTCATGAAAGCGCAGGCCGAGGCCGCGCACGAGCGCGAAGTTGGGGATGCGACTCGCCCCACGGCAGAGGATCTTGCCGCCTCGCCGACGCGCATCGATGTCGAGGGCCTCGACCTGTTCTATGGCGACCATCATGCGCTCAAGGACGTGAATATCAAGATTCGCGACAAGCAGATCACCTCGTTTATCGGGCCTTCGGGCTGCGGAAAGTCCACGTTGCTGCGCTGCTTTAACCGCATGAACGACGGCATCAAGGATTGCCGCATCGAGGGCAAGATTGCGCTCGATGGTCAAGATATCCTGGGCGATTACGACATCTGCCGTTTGCGCCAGCGCGTGGGCATGGTGTTCCAGCGCCCCAACCCGTTTCCCATGAGCATCTACGACAACGTCGCCTATGGGCCGCGCGGTATGGGCGTGCGCGACCGCGTCGTGCTCGATGAGCTGGTCGAGGACTCCCTGCGTCGCGCTGCCCTGTGGGACGAGGTCAAGGACAAGCTCAAAGAGTCGGGTCTGGGTCTTTCGGGCGGCCAGCAGCAGCGTCTGTGCATCGCCCGCGCACTTGCCGTGCAGCCCGACATTCTGCTGATGGACGAGCCGACCTCGGCACTCGACCCTGTGTCGACGCTGGTGGTGGAGCAGCTGGCCTGCGAGCTCAAAGAGACCTGCACGCTCGTGGTCGTTACGCACAATATGCAGCAGGCGGCGCGTATCTCCGATTCGGTCGCATTCTTTTTGCTGGGTGAGCTGGTGGAGCACGCGCCCACCGCGCAACTCTTCAAGAATCCGACCGATCCGCGCACGGCGGATTATTTGACGGGACGTTTTGGCTGATACCATCTAGTAAAGGTACCTTTAGGGTTAAGATGCGGTCATGCCGGCCGCAAAGGGGTTCAACATGATCTATTACGTCGAGGACGATGACAACATCAGGGATTTGACGGTCTACGCGCTGCGCAAGCAGGGAATCGAGGCCGAGGGCTTTTCGTGCGATGGCGAGTTTAAAGCTGCCGTGGCGCGACGGGTGCCCGATGCTGTACTGCTCGATATCATGCTGCCCGATACCGATGGCTTGGCGATTATGCGTCGCCTGCGTGCCGACCGCCTGACGGCGACGGTGCCCATCATGATGCTTACCGCCAAGGACACCGAGCTCGACAAGGTGATGGCGCTCGATGGCGGTGCCGACGATTACCTGACTAAGCCGTTTTCGCTCATGGAGCTTGCGAGCCGCTGCCGCGCACTGCTGCGTCGCGGCGGCATGGTCAAGCAGGCAAGCGATGTGCTCAGCGTGGGCGACATCGTGCTCTCGCCCAGCCATCGCGAGGTGACCGTTGCCGGCGAGCCGCTTAAGCTCACCCTGCGCGAGTTCGACCTGCTCGAGTACCTCATGCGCAAGCCCGGCGTGGTCTTTACCCGCGAGTCGTTGCTGCAGAGCGTGTGGGGCTGGGACTTCGACGGCGGTTCGCGCACCGTTGACGTGCACGTGCAGACGCTTCGCCAAAAACTGGGCGAGCATGCCGGTGCCATCGAGACCGTGCGCGGCGTGGGCTACCGCTTGGCCGAGCCTTCTGCCGGTGATGGTGCCGAAGGTGACGACACCGCGTCCACCGCATCGGAGGAGTAACCCGTGGTCTTCGCCCCCCAGGGAAAACATACGCTGTCGCACCGCGTTTTTGTGACGATCTTTGTCTGCGCCATGGCGGTTATCGTGGCGTTTACGGTGCTGGGTGCGTTCTTTGTGCAAAACACCTTGGCGGATGCCACGAGTGCCAACCTGGCGCAGGAAACCGAGCTCATTGCTGCCGCCCTCGACGAGCAGCAGGAGCCCATCCCGTTCTTGCGTAGCCTCGATCGAGAGGACTTGCGCATCACGCTGATTAACAAGGATGGATCGGTTGCCTACGACAACGAGGCGTCGCCTTCCACACTGCCCAACCATGGCGATCGCCCCGAGGTCATCGAGGCCTTTGAGGGTGGTTCGGGTTCCGCGGAGCGCGCAAGCTCTACGCTCGACGAGATTATGCTGTATCGCGCCGTCGCCCTTGATAACGGCCAGGTTGTCCGCTTGGCGCAGGCCCAGCCTGGCGTTGCGGCGATTTTGCTGTCGATGGTGGCGCCGATGCTGCTTATCGCAGCAGCGGGTGCGGTACTCTCGTTTTTTATGGCGCGCCGCGAGTCCCGTGCCATCATCGCGCCTTTGCAAGAGGTGGATTTGGACCACCCACGCCGTAGCTATGAGCACGCCTATGCCGAGATGGTCCCCATGCTTGAGCGTATTGAGTCGCAGCGCCAGGAGCTCAAGCGCCAAATGGCGGTGCTGGCGGACAACGACCGTATGCGCCGCGAGTTCACGGCGAATATCACCCATGAGCTCAAGACGCCGCTTACGGCGATTTCGGGCTATGCCGAGCTCATCGCAAACGGCATGGTCGAGGGCGAGGGCGACCTGCGCAACTTTGGCGGTCGCATCTATCGTGAGGCGGGCCGCTTGGCAGCGCTTGTCAACGATATCCTTACGCTGTCTAACTTGGACGAGGCCGAGCGTGCAACTGAGGGCGAGGCAGTGCCCATTGGTTCCACGGAGCCTATTGAGCTCTCGCGTGCCATCTACGCGGTTGAGCAGCGTCTTGAACAGGTCGCCCGTCAGGCGAATGTGACGATAAGTCATGAGACCAAGCCTGTGGTCATCGAAGGCGTGTCGCGCTTGATTGACGAGCTCATCTATAATCTGGCGAGCAACGCCATCCGCTACAATCGACCCGGCGGTGCGGTTACGCTGCAGTGCGGCACCAACGACGAAGGCCATCCGTTCCTTGCGGTCGCCGACACGGGAATCGGTATCGCGCCTGAAGAACAGGGCAAGGTATTTGAGCGGTTCTATCGCGTGGACAAGAGTAGGTCCAAGGCGCGCGGCGGAACCGGTCTGGGGCTTGCAATTGTCAAGCATGCGGCCCTGTATCATCACGCCACGCTCGATTTGTCGAGCGAGTTGGGCGTGGGAACCACCATTACGGTGACGTTTCCCATACGGCAGGACGAGCCATTCGCATAGCGATACAACATAGATATTGATGCAGACGCCGCATTTGACTTTCGGGTGCGGCGTTGTTGTGCAATTTTACGATTGCTTCCGACATTTTTACAGGAGAGCCTGTTTCTTATGTATAGAGTTTGGTCTCGGTAAAAAGATGCGATAACATACGGACAGTTTTGTCAATCCGAACTGGGGAAATGAAAGGCAAGCTGCATGACCCTTCTCGAACTGTTCCAGCTGCTGAAGAAGCACCTTCAGCTGGTCATCACCCTTCCGGTGGTCTGCGCGATCGCCATGGGCATCGTGTCCTTCGTTGCGATGGACAACACCTATACCGCGACGACGAGCATGTACATTCTCGCCAAGACCGACGATAGCGGTCAGATGAGCTACAACGATCTCTCGGCGAGTCAGATGCTTTCCAACGATATCGCCACGCTGCTGGATAGCGATAGCGTTAAGAGCGGCGCAGCCAATGAACTGGGCCTCACCGATCTGGATGACTACAAGGTGTCTGTTTCCTCCGAGACCACCACGCGTGTCATTACGCTTTCGGTTACCGGCACCGATGCCAAGGAGACGGCTAAGGTCGCAAAGGCCATGGCCAGCTCGGTGAGTACGGTCGCTCAGAACGTCGGCGCTGCCCAGAGCATCAACGTTATCGACGAGGCTAAGACCCCCGAAGCCCCCAGCGGTCCCAAGCGTATGCTGTACGTTGCTGTCGCGTTCCTCGCGGGCATCTTTATCGCAGTTGCCTATGTCGTTTTGGCAGACATGCTCAACACCCGCATCCGCGGTGCCGAAGAGGCAGAAGAGCTCCTGGGCATTCCCGTTGTTGGCCGAATTCCGGCTATGAAAGGTGGTAAATAGGCATGGCTAAGGCAAAGAACACCGATAAGCTCGTTGTACAGAATGCCGCCAAGACCCTTCTGGCCAACATCCGCTTTGCGAGCGTGGACGACCCCATTCGCACCATCACCGTTACCTCTTCGATTCCCAACGAGGGCAAGTCTACGGTTTCCATTAACCTTGCTCAGGCTATCGCCACCAGCGGCAAGAGCGTCCTGCTGGTCGAGGCTGATATGCGTCGCAGGTCCCTTGCCGATATGCTCGGCGTCCGCTCCCGCGGCGGACTCTATGCAGTCCTTTCCGAGCAGGTTTCTATTGACCAGGCGATTGTCGAGACGGGTCAGAAGAACTTCTACTTCCTCGATGCTGAGCCGCACATTCCCAATCCTGCCGACATCATCGTCTCTCACCGCTTTGCCAAGCTGGTAAAGGCACTGTCCGCCAAGTTCCAGTACGTCATCTTTGATGCTCCCCCGGTCGGCACCTTCATCGATGCTGCTGAGATCGCAAGTCTGACCGACGGTGCACTGTTCGTGGTGCGCGAGGATTTCACCAAGCGCGAGGAGGCGCTCAACGCCATCGGTCAGCTTAAGAAGTCCGAGAAGGTCAAGCTCATCGGTACCGTTATGAACTACTGCGAGACCGAGACCAGCGAGTACTACTACTCCTACTACACCAAGGACGGTAAGAAGGTGAAGAAGGGCTCCGACGATCAGGGGACTTCCAAAAAGGGCATCTTCACCAACCGAGCAAACGTTTAGTTGATTAAGGCTGACCTATGCGTGACATTCATTGCCATATCTTGCCGGGTGTAGACGACGGCGCCGCCGATCTCGATGAGAGCTTGGCGATGCTCGAGGCTGCCAAGCGGGCCGGTGTAACCAGAATCGTTTGCACTCCTCACTGCCGTGATCCCTATTTTGATTACGACAAGATGTGGGATGCCTTTGAGCTGCTGCGTGATAACGCTGACGGCTTTCCGCTCCAGATGGGCTTCGAGGTCAACCACCGAAAGCTCGTTGAGCTTGGTATCGATGCCGCGGAGCACTTGCATTTCGATGGAACCAATGAGTTCCTGCTCGAGCTTTCGACGCATGCCGATGCGTATGCGTTTAGAGAGTACGAGAACACGATTTACGATTTGCAGTGCCGTGGCTACCAGGTGATCATCGCTCATCCTGAGCGCTATCGTGCGGTTCAAAAGGATGTAAGTGTGGCGGAGCGCCTGGTCGATATGGGCTGCAAGCTGCAGGCTTCGGCGGACTTTATTGCCGGCGGTCGCTTTGGTCGCGAGAAAAAGCCGGCACAACGCCTGTTCGATCAGAACCTGTACAGCTTCATCGCGAGCGATGCCCATAACGTGGGTCATTACGACTGCCTGGCGAAGGCTCGCGCGAAGTTTAGCGTGCGCGGAGCTCATTTTCGCTAATATCTGTCCCTAACGTTCGCATTGAATGAAAGGGCAGCCATGGATATCCAACTTAAGACGGGATGCTTTGATGACGCGGCGTTGGTGCGCCGCGTCGTTTTTATGGACGAGCAGGGCTACGAGAATGAGTTCGACGCTATCGACGAGGATCCGAACTGCATTCATGTGACGCTCTATGTAGACGGCGAGCTTGCCGGCTGCTCGCGCGTGTTTCCCGAGGAGCTGGAGCGTGCGGCTGACGCGGGGGCCCCGGTGTTGCCGGCATGCGACATGGACGAAGGCGTTGCGGCGGGGGAGACCTACATTATGGGGCGCGTCGCCGTGCTGCCGGCTATGCGTCGTCGCGGACTGGCATGCAAGATTATCGAAGCCAGCGAAGCTGCTGCGTACGATGCCGGCGCTAAGCTTATTAAGCTGCATGCGCAGGAATACGTGCTGCCACTCTATGCCAAGGCGGGCTACACGCAAATTGCCCCGGTAGATTACGAAGACGAGGGCCAACCCCATGTCTGGATGGCCAAGCGCGTAGATGGCAGATAGGGACGTTCCTTTCCTGCCGGCAGTTGGGGACACTCCTTGGCAATTGGCGCATCGGGGCGCTTAGACATACAGTTTTTCGATTCCGTATGTATATATGCGCGTTAATGGGTTATAAAATCTAAGTCTGAACATAGCAGGTCTGCGATGCGGCTCGGGCGACCGGGCCGTTTTTGCGGACAGGGGTAGCGCGAAAGGACTGCACATGCGTCAATTTAAGACCGAGAGCAAAAAACTGCTCGACCTCATGATCAACTCCATCTACACCAATAAGGAAATCTTCCTGCGCGAGCTTATCTCTAACGCGAGCGACGCCGTCGACAAGCTCAACTTTAAGAGCCTGCAGGACCCGAGCGTCAAGATCGACCAGGGCGACCTGGCCATTCGCGTCTCCTTTGATAAAGACGCCCGCACCATTACCATCTCGGATAACGGCATTGGCATGACCGCCGAGGAGCTGGAGCGCAATCTGGGCACCATCGCCCATTCCGGCTCCGAGGAGTTTAAGACCGAGAACGCCGAGCAGCAGGGCTCCGATGTCGACATCATCGGTCAGTTTGGCGTGGGCTTCTACTCGGCCTTTATGGTCGCCAGCCACGTGAAGGTCGTGAGCCGCGCCTATGGCGAGGACACCGCTCACGTGTGGGAGTCTGATGGTCTTGAGGGTTACACCATCGAAGACGGCGAGCGCGCCGAGCACGGTACCGATGTCATCCTGACGCTGCGCGAGAATGAGAAGCTCGATGCCGACGGCGAGGCCGAGACCTACGATCGCTTCCTGACCGAGTGGGGCCTCAAGAGCCTGATTCAGCAGTACAGCAACTATGTGCGCTACCCGATTCAGATGATGGTGTCCAAGAGCCGCCAGAAACCCAAGCCCGAGGACGCCGGCGACGATTACAAGCCCGAGTACGAGGACTACCAGGAGCTCGAGACCGTCAATTCCATGACACCGATCTGGAAGAAGCGCAGCTCCGATGTCGAGCAGAAGGACTACGACGAGTTCTACAAGTCCACGTTCCACGACTTTGACGATCCTGCGCGCACCATCAGCTTCCATGCCGAGGGCACGCTCGAGTATGACGCCCTGCTGTTTGTGCCGGGTCGCGCGCCGTTCGATCTGTACAGCAAGGACTACGAGAAGGGCCTGGCGCTCTACAGCTCCAACGTTCTGATTATGGAGAAGTGCGACGACCTGCTGCCCGACTACTACAACTTTGTCCGCGGCGTCGTGGATTCCGCCGACGTGTCGCTTAACATCTCGCGCGAGACACTGCAGCAGAACCGTCAGCTCAAGGCCATCGCCAAGCGTGTGGAAAAGAAGATCACCGCCGACCTCGAGGATATGCGCGACAACGATCGTGAGGCCTACGAGAAGTTCTTTGAGAACTTTGGCCGCGGCCTTAAGTACGGTATCTACTCGAGCTATGGCATGAAGGCCGATGAGCTCGCCGACCTGCTGCTGTTCTGGTCTGCCAAGGAACAGAAGATGATTACCCTGGCCGAGTATGCCAAGGGCATGCCCGAGGATCAGAAGGCCATCTACTACGCCGCCGGTGACTCGCGTGAGCGCTTGGCCAAGATGCCCGTGGTAAAGGGCGTGCTCGACCGCGGCTATGACGTGCTGCTGCTGACGCAGGATGTGGATGAGTTCACGTTCCAAGCTATGCGTGAGTACGTTGCCGCCGATATGCCCAAGATCTATGAGGACGACGCAGCTCGCGAGGCTGCCGAAAAGGCTGTGGCCGACGGTGCCGAGCCCGAGGTCGAGGATCGTCATCTGGAGCTCAAGAACGTCGCGACCGGTGATCTTGACCTGGCGACCGAGGATGAGAAGAAGGAGGCCGAGGACGCCACCAAGGAGAACGAGGACCTCTTTAGCGCTATGAAGGAGGCACTCGGTGACAAGGTCGAGAAAGTTGCCGTCTCCGCGCGCCTGACCGATGCCCCCGCTTGCATCACCACCGAGGGTCCGCTTTCGCTTGAGATGGAGAAGGTACTTCAGAAGGGACCCGAGGGCGCGCCCGACGGCATGCCCAAGAGCCAGCGCGTGCTCGAGCTCAACGCCAAGCACCCGGTCTTTGACAAGCTTGTCGCTGCCCAGAAGGCAGGCGACGCCGACAAGATCAAGCAGTACTCCGGTTTGCTCTACGATCAGGCCCTGCTGGTCGAGGGCATCCTCCCCGAGGACCCCGTTGCCTTCGCGGCGGCTGTTTGCAACTTGATGTAGTTCGGGGATACGGCACCGTAACTAGATTAGAACGAGAGTGGATAATCCCCCACTTTTGGCTCGAATGCGGGCTTGAAGTGGGAGATTTTCCACTCTCGTTTCCTTTTGAATGATCCCTCCGTCCCCAAGGGATCATTTATTTGTGCGGGTTGTGGTTTTGTGACCTGCTGAAATTTAGGATACTGTACATCTGTACGCTAACTCATCTTCGTAGTATATTGCTACCCGCAAAACTCAGCACCATTGTGCCGTGAGGCACTAAAGCGCCTCCGTACAATGGTTGTCGATAGTACGATTCGATTCAACGACAGGATGGATGGTCCAAGCGTGAGTCTCGGCAGCAAACTATCCAACGCAAAGGTCTCCTTTGCGATCTTTAAGCGCGACATCAAGCGATTGCTCGTGAACCCCGTCGCCCTGGTGGTTACTTTGGGCGTGTGCGTCATTCCCTCGCTGTATGCCTGGTACAACATCGTGGCTAACTGGGATCCGTACGGAAACACCCAGGGTATCAAGATTGCCATCGCCAACAACGATCGGGGCACCCAAAACGACTTGGTGGGCGAGCTCAACGCGGGCGACCAGGTCGTCGATCAGCTCAAGGAGAACGATCAGCTGGGCTGGACCTTCGTCGATTCGGCGGCCGACGCCAAGGAGGGCGTCGAGAGCGGTGAGTACTATGCGGCCATCGTAATCCCTAAGAACTTCTCGGATAACCTGGTCTCGATGCTCGACGGCAACTACCATCAGCCCAAGCTTACGTACTACGTCAATGAGAAGAAGAGTGCTATTGCGCCCAAGGTTACCGACACCGGTGCAAGCACCATCGAGGAGCAGATCAACTCGGAATTTGTCTCCACAGTGGGCGAGACCGTTGCCAGCATCGCCAAGGATGCCGGGGTCGATTTAAAGGACAAGGCAACCCAGACTCAGAATTCGTTGGCTGGTTCGGTATCAGAGGCATCCGGTACCTTGGGTGAGGTGCGCGATTCGATTGGCGACATGAATGCCGCCATCGATAAGACGAGTGGCGCTATCGCCTCGGCTGATGCCGCGTTGGCGGGCCTGCAGGGTCAGACGCCCTCTCTAACGCAGGCAATCGCTCAGGGCAATGACCTGCTGGGCGAGGCGCGCGCTACGGCGGGCAACTCTGTCGCCTCGCTCTCCAAGGCACTCTCGGAAGGCAGCCTTGCGCTCACCAAGACGTCAGCCTCCGCGAACGCTGCGATTGGCAAGCTGACGGGCGCGGTCACATCTACGACCACCCGCATCGACAACTCGCTTGAGTCTCTCCAAGCGACGATCGACCACAATAAGGCCGTTATCGGGCACTTGGAAATTCTCGTTAATGACACGTCGACAGGTTCCAAGGAAATTGACGCGCGCATTGTATCGACCATCGATTTGCTCCGCGAGCAGAATGAAAAGCTTCAGAGCATCAAGGACGGTCTGTCTGCGCAGTCGAGCGCCATGGCGAATGACGCCGCGGCTGTCTCGGGCGCCAGCGACGCTATCAATAACGCAATCCAGACCGGTGCGACCAACCTTGGCCAGGCCCAGACGGACCTGGGTCAAAACGCGCTGCCGAAGGCCTCGAGCGCGCTTGATTCATTTGCCGCCGTCTCGGGTGATCTGACGGGAATCGTGTCTGGCCTCACGCCTACTATTGCAAGTGCGCGCGGTACGCTTTCGCAGCTTAACGCTACGCTCGGCCAGGCCAAGACCACGCTGTCCCAGACCGATTCCTCGCTTGCCAAGGTCCAGGACAAGCTTGCGACCGCTGCCAACGACATCGCGGCGCTGCAGACCTCTGAGTCTATGGGCGAGCTCGCCGACCTTATGGGCGTCGATGTCAATGACGTGGCAGATTTCATGGCCTCTCCGGTCGAGCTGACGTCCAAGTCGATCTATCCGGTCAAGAGCTTTGGCTCGGGCATCGCTCCCTTCTACACCAATCTGGCGCTTTGGGTGGGCGGTTACGTACTCATCGCCATCTACAAGCTCGAGGTCGATCGCGAGGGCATTGGCAGCTTTACGGCGCGCCAGGGCTACTTCGGCCGTTGGATGCTCCTGGTGATCTTGGGCGCGCTCCAAGCCATCATCGTGACGGTGGGCGATCTGGTGATTGGCGTGCAGTGCATCAACCCGCTGCTGTTCGTGCTGGGCGGCATCGCCATCTCGTTCACCTACGTCAATATCATCTATGCGCTGTCCACTACGTTTAAGCACATCGGCAAGGCAATCGGCGTCATTCTCGTCATCGTGCAGATTCCGGGTTCGTCGGGCATGTATCCCATCGAGATGATGCCCGGCTTCTTCCAGTGGCTGCACCCGCTGCTGCCCTTTACCTACGGCATCAATCTGCTGCGCGAGACGGTCGGCGGCATGTACTCGTTCAACTACCTGTTTAACCTGTGCATTCTGGGCGTGTTCTTGATCGTGGCGCTCTTTATCGGTCTGCAGCTGCGTCCGCTGCTGCTCAACCTTAACCTGCTCTTTGATAAACAGCTTTCCACGACCGGTATGATGATTTGCGAGTCCAACGACCTGCCGCGCCAGCGCTACTCGCTGCGCACGGCCATGCGTGTCATGCTCGATTCCGATTCGTACCGTCGCGAACTGCTCGATCATGCGGTCGCCTTTGAACATCGCTACCCGTACTACATCAAGGGCGGTTTTGCCGCCGTGGTGGGCGTTCAGGTCCTGCTCTTTGTCCTTTCGACGGTTCTCGATATCGACAATAACGGCAAGATCATCCTGCTTGTCATTTGGATCATCTCGGTTATTGCCATCTGCGGCTGGCTTATCAATATCGAGTACATCCGCTCGAGCCTCAACACCCAGATGCGCATCTCGGCGCTTTCGGATGAGGACCTGCGCCGCGAGATGCGCGAGCACACGGCCGCCATTCCGGCCGCCCGTCGTATGTTTGGCCTGAATGCCAGCGAGCGAGGCTCTAAATCCAAGGATCAGGCTGCCGACCAGTCCATTCACCACGATATGCACCATGTGCCCGCGAACGGGGACGACACATTTGTGATGAATGAGGATGGCGCCCCGCTTGGCAAGCACTCAAAAGGAGGTGAGGCATAAATGAAGAACATTCTGCATCTGTTTAAGCGTGATGTCCAAAACGTGTCTCGCTCCGTAATCGGCTTGATTGTCGTGATGGGCCTCATTATCGTGCCGTGCTTGTATGCATGGTTTAACATCGCCGGCAGCTGGGACCCGTACGGCAACACCGGTAATCTTAAGATCGCCGTGGTCAACACCGATGAGGGTTACGAGAGCGACCTGATTCCCGTCGAGGTCAACGTGGGCGAAAACGTTACCGCCGCCCTGCGTGGTAACGAGAACTTTGACTGGGTTGTGCTCAACGATCGCGATAAGGCTATCGACGGTGTTAAGTCGGGCGCTTACTATGCGGCCGTCGTAATCCCCAAGAGCTTTAGCTCCGACATGATGACGCTCTTCTCGACCGACGTGAAACACGCCGATATCGAGTTCTATGAGAACCAGAAGGCCAACGCCATCGCGCAGATCGTGACCGAGAAGGGTTCGAGCGCCGTTCAGAACCAGGTTAACGAATCTTTTACCGAGACCATTACGAGCATCGGTCTTAAGACGGTGTCCAGCCTGCTCGATTACATGAGCACCGACCAGGTCAGCAACTTTATCGCCAACCTGTCCTCGACGCTCGGCGATTCGATTGGGGACCTGCAAGACGTTCAGGCTAATGCTTCGTCGCTGGCGGGCATTTTGAGCTCTACGTCCGATTCGTTGACGTCGGCGAGCGGTATGCTCCAGCAGACGGGTACGGTCGATGAGTCGACCAAGCAGTTGATGGAGCATGCCAAGAGCGGCATGAGCGATTCCAAAGAAGCGCTGAAGGCCGCCAACGACGCCATCAACGCCGCGATTGACGGAAGCGCGGGCTCGTTCGACAACGTGTCCGCCGAGCTTGCGAAGGCATTCGATGCCGCGAATCAGCATGTCGACCTTACGGTGTCTCAGCTCAACGATGCCGCGGCGGCGCTCAATACACGTGCCGACGATATCGACGCCACGGCCGACCAGCTCCGCGGCTTTGCCGAGCAGGTCAGTGACGAAAAGCTCCAGGAGAGCCTTAAGTCTGCGGCAACATCGCTGGGCAGGATCGCGGTGGAGTATCGCAACAACGCCAAGGACCTGACGGCAACTGCTAAGTCCCTTTCTGACAGCATGGCAGAGGTCAACAGCACGCGTGCCGAGGTCGATCAGGCCATCGCCGATGCCAAGGCGGGCATTTCGGGCGCCAAGTCCGACTACGATTCCACGTTCTCGGTTAAGGCCAAGGAGCTCAAGAAGACGGTTTCGGGCATCCTGGACTCGCTCGATGGCATCTCGGGCGATCTGGATAGCGCCGTAGACGGCCTGACCGACGCATCCGGTTCGCTGGCAAAGGGCCTCTCCAAGGCTGCAAAGCTGGTCAACAAGGCTTCCGATCGGCTGGGCGAGGCGTCGGACAAGATCAGCGCGTTTAAGGACGAGCTCGATGGCGCCCTGATGTCGGACGACCTTGCCACGATCAAGACGATGATTGGCAACGACCCCGAGGGCCTTGCCGTGTCGCTTTCCGGTCCCGTCGCACTCGACCGCAAGCCGGTCTATCCGATCCGCAACTACGGTTCAGCCATGGCGCCGTTCTACACGATTCTGTCGCTCTGGGTCGGCTCGATTGTACTGGCGGCCATGATGAAGGTCTCGGTTGACGATGAGCTTATCAACGAGCTCATCCCCGTGCGCCTGCACGAGATCTACCTGGGTCGCTACCTGTTCTTTGGCGGTTTGGCCCTGCTGCAGGCAACGCTCGTGTGCGCGGGCGACATCCTGTTCTTTGGCATTCAGTGCGACAACCCGCTGCAGTTTGTGCTGGCGGGCTGGGTCGCGAGTCTCGTGTTCTCCAATATCGTCTACACGCTTACGGTTTCGTTTGGCGATATCGGCAAGGCGCTCGCTGTCGTGCTGTTGGTCATGCAGGTCGGCGGTTCGGGCGGCACGTTCCCCATCGAGATGACCGGCCCCGTGTTCCAGGCGATATATCCGTTCCTGCCGTTTACCCATGGCATCAACGCTATGCATGCCGCCATGGCTGGCGCCTACCATATGGAGTACTGGATTGAACTGGGCATTCTGGCGAGCTATCTGATTCCGTCTCTGGCCCTGGGCGTCGTCTTCCGCCGCCCGGTCATCAAAGCCAACGACTGGATCATCGAAAAGCTGGAGTCGACAAAGCTAATTTAGTGCGGCAACGTTAACGCTGATGTAGCACTAATGCCAGCGAGCGAGCCGCATTTGCGCCAAGGTGACGTGAAATGAAAGGGCGCTGACCTTCTGGTCGCGCCCTTGAAATTGAACGTCAGATTGGCGTGAATGCGGCTCGCGCAGCGTCAAGTGGTCCGCCGTTCGGTAGAACGGCGGAACAAAACGCTTTAGTGGGCTGGATTGCGATGCAACGCTGGTTGTTGCTACAGTAGCGGGGCGTACCGGGGGTCCGGTGCGCCCTGTTTTTATTTGACCATGAGGCGGCACGCAGCCATACGCGTGCGGACACCACGCCCAGATTGAGTGCGAGGATGTTCCATGGCCCAATACGCTGCCAACGAAATCGAAAACATGCCTGATAGCCCTGTGGCCCGTGAAGATTTGGGCGCGGGCGGTATTCCCCGGGGTGCCGGCGCACGCTCGCCGTTGTTCTGGAAAGTTCTACTGCTTTCGGTGGCGGTTATCTGGGGCTACTCCTTTACCACTATGAAGGGCGCGCTCGACACCATTCCGGTTTTCGAGCTGGTCTACGTTCGCTTTCTCCCGGCATCACTGGTTATGTTTGCCATTTTCTATAAGCGCATCATCGCTCATTTCAATGCCCGCAACCTGATCGTCGGGCTTGGCATGGGCGCGCTCATGTGGGGTGCCTACGGTTTGCAGACGATCGGCCTGGCGCAGACCACGGCAGGCAAAAGCGCGTTTTTGACGGGCACGTACTGCATCTTGGTTCCGTTTGCGAGCTACGTCCTAAGCGGCGAAAAGCTTACCCGTTACAACTTGGGCGCCGCGTTGCTGTGCCTGGCGGGCATTGGCTTGGTGGCGCTCGATAGCGTCGAGTTCAATGCCGGCGATGCCATTACGCTGGGCGGCGCGGTCTTCTTCGCCATTCAGATGGCGGTGACCGCCAAGTACGGTCGCAAGATGGACATCAACGTCATCACGTTTTGGATGTTTGTGGGCAATGGCGTCTTGAGCCTGATCTCGTCGCTGTTGTTCGAGACCCAAGCGCCCTCGTCTGTATGGACGCCGGATTTTATCGGTGTAATGGTCTTTCTCTCGGTGGGTTGTACGTGTGTGGCCCTGCTCGTCCAAAACGTTGGATTGGCGCACGTCCCGGCCTCGACGGGCTCGCTGCTCCTTTCGATGGAGTCGCCCTCGGGTGTGCTGTTCTCGGTGCTGTTGATGGGGGAGGCGCTCACCTCGCGCCTGCTTGCCGGCTTCGCGCTCATCTTCCTGTCGATTATCTTGAGCGAGACGCATTTCGATTTCTTGCGCCGAAAATCACACCCGCAATTGTAAACAACTTGTTGCGCCGCCCTCCCAGGGCGGCATTTTTTATGTCATGCCCTTACAGTTGTGCCTTGCACTTTACGATATCAAAGTGTGTGCTGCAAAAACGTTACTGGAGGGCATCTATGGCACCAGCTCTGTCCGATTTTCAACCGCAACCAGCGCCTCAGGCTACCACAGCGGCGCAGACCGCTATCGGTGACGGTCTTGTCGCAGAAGCTCAGGCTTTTGCAGACGAGCTCACTGCGTGGCGACACGATCTACACCAGATGCCCGAGCTCGGTAACAATCTTCCGCAGACGTCTGCCTATATCCAGGCACGTCTGGACGAGATGGACATCCCCCATACCACGCTCGTCGACGGTTCCTGCGTCGTTGGCCTGATCGGTGCCGGTGCGGCCGCGGCCGCTCAGGGCAATGGCACGTGCAAGGACGAGCAGGCCGGAACGGTCGTCATGCTCCGAGGCGATATGGATGCCCTGCCCGTTGTCGAGGAATCCGGCGAGCCCTTTGCATCCACCAATGGCTGCATGCATGCTTGCGGTCACGATATGCACGCGACGGCGCTGCTTGGTGCGGCGCGCCTGCTCAAGGCTCGCGAGGCCGAGCTTGTGGAGGCCAACGCCACGGTGAAATTGCTGTTCCAGCCGGGCGAGGAGACCTTTGAGGGAGCACGCGCTGCCATCGCCGACGGCTTGCTCGAGAACCCGCGCCCTCAGGTGGCCTTTGCCATGCACGTCAACAGCCAATCGCCGCTCGGCCTGGTGCTCTATGGGAGCCCGGCGCTTTCGGGCGTGTACGGTTTCCGCATCACGCTCCAGGGCAAGGGCGGCCACGGTTCCAGCCCCGAGATCTGCATCGATCCCATCACGGCCGGCGTCCATGTGCACCTGGCGCTCCAGGAGCTTATCTCCCGCGAGGTGCCGGCGGCCAAGGAAGTCGCACTTACCGTTGGTAAGTTCGCTGGCGGCTTGGCGGCCAACGTCATCCCCGACACCTGTGTGCTCGAGGGAACGCTGCGCGGCTTTGATGTTGAGCTCATGGCTCACCTAAAGACCCGCATCGCGGAGGTCGTCAACGGCGTTGCCGCAACATATCGTACGCCGGCGACCATCGAGACGCTTTCGGATGTTCCGCCGCTTGTACTCGACAGCGATATGACTCAGGCGTCGCTTGGCTACGTGGGCGCAGTGCTGCCCAAGACGGCTTTCTTGCCGCTGTTCCATGCCATGGCGAGCGAGGACTTTGCGCTTATCTCGAGCGAGATTCCGAGTGCGTACTTTACCGTGGGCGCGGCCGTAACCGACACGGACGAACACTTTGCCCAGCACCATCCCAAGGCACGTTTTAACGATGCCGAGCTGCCGCTCGGTGCCGCGGCTTATACCGCCGTCGCTCTCGGATACATTGCGGACCACAAGGAGTAACCAATGCCCCAGCAGCGTAAGTTCTTCCCCGGCTGGCTCGTGGTGACCTCCGGCTTCGTAATCATGGCCACGTGCTACACGATTTTCGTCAACTGCATGAGCCTGTTCCAGCCGCTCATCGTCAGCGACCTCGGGATTACGCTTGCCCAGTACAACATCTCCAACGCTATCTCCACCGTGGTGAGCGTCGTGGGTTCGCTCGTTATCGGCCATGTTGCCGATAAGGTGAGTGGCCGCGTATTGGGCTCGCTCACCGTTATCGCTACCTCGGCGGTACTCGCGGGCATGAGCTTTGTGGGTGAGCTTTGGCAGGTCTACGTGCTCTTTGCCGTTTCGGGCTGCTTCGCTGTGGCCTCGACCCGTCTGCTCATTAGCCTGGTGACCGCCAACTGGTTTACCGCCAAGCGAGGCCTTGCCATCTCTATCGCACTTTCGGGCTCGGGCTTTGGCGGAGCTATTCTCTCGCCGATCGTGAGCTCGCTTATCGTGAGTGTGGGCTGGCGCTCTGCGTTCCTGGTACTCGCTGCCGTCTGCATGGTGGCGGCACTGCCCATCACGGCCTACTCCTTTCGCACCAAGCCTTCCGAGATCGGCCTTAAGCCGCTCGGCGAGAACCCGGGCGATCCGTCCGTCTCGACGGCTGGCGACAAGGACGAGCACACGGCGCCCGAGGTTAGCGTCGGCTGGTCTCGTATCAAGAAGAGCCCGGCGTTTTGGCTGCTTGTCGTTGCCTTCCTCTTTATGGGTCTCGTTAACGGCGCCATTCTGCCCAACCAGGTTACCAACATGACGAGCGTTACCGTCAACGGCGCCAAGATCGTCACGGGCGGCCACGATCCCATGTGGGCAGGTACCGTGCTTTCAGCCTATATGGTCACCGTCGTTATCGCCAAGATTTCGCTCGGTGCGATCTATGACCGCTTTGGTCTGCGCTTTGGCAATATCCTTGGCTCCGTTGCGTGCATTATCGCCTGCGTCGCCCTGTGCTTCCCGACGACGGACCTCGGTCCTCTTGTCGCCGCTGTGAGCTTTGGTATCGGAACGTGCATGGGCACCATCACGCCCACGATCGCCGCGTCCAAGCAGTTTGGTATGGCCGACCTCGGCAAGGTCACGGGCACCATCACCTCGCTCGAGATGGTCGGCGGCACCGTGGGCGCCATTGTCTCGGGCGTGCTGTTCGACGCCACGGGCTCCTTTGCGAGCACCTGGATCGTGTGCCTGGCGTGCTCCGTGGGCATGCTCGTGTTCCTGCTGGCATCCGAGCCCATCGCCGCCAAGCTGCGCGCGAGCGTGGCGGGGGAGTAGGCGCCCGTCGCTCTTTTCTGTTCGTCCCGTTCTGTCCGTGGCCGCCTTGGAGGCCGAATGGATGCTCGTACCATCATTCGGTTTCCAAGGCGGCCACGGGCCTACGAAATGATTCCTTTTCCTCCGTCCCCAACAGATCACGTGATCCGAAGCGGACGGAGGAAAAGGGGGTCACAAACAGCGGCGGCGCGTCTGGCCGAACGAGTCCCCATAC
>CABURV010000026.1 GCA_902494035.1 uncultured Collinsella sp. | reverse complement strand
CCGCCACGATGACCCACCAGGTCGCGCTGGCTCAGGTCGCCGGTGATCACGAACTTGGAGTTGAAGCCCAGGCGCGTCAGGAACATCTTCATCTGCTCGGGCGTGGTATTTTGCGCCTCGTCGAGCACCACGAAGGCATCGCTCAGCGTGCGGCCGCGCATGTAGGCAAGCGGGGCGATCTCGATCACGCCACGCTCCATAAGCTCATCGGTGCGCTCGCGATCCATCATGTCAAAAAGGGCGTCGTAGAGCGGACGCATGTAGGGATCGATCTTTTCCTTAAGGGTACCAGGCAAAAAGCCCAGATTCTCCCCCGCCTCGACAACCGGACGCGTCAAGATCAGACGGCCCACCTCGTGACGCTTGAGCGCGGCAACGGCGAGCGCCATGGCCAGATAAGTCTTACCGGTGCCGGCAGGACCCAGGCCAAACGTGATGGTATGCGAGCGAATGGCATCCACATAGCGCTTTTGGCCGAGCGTTTTGGGGCGAATGGCACGACCGCGATACGAAAGCAGCACGTCATCGCGAAGCGACGTAGCCTCGTGCTCACCGTCGCGCAGAACGGCCAGACAGCGCGAGACATCGTCGGCAGAAAGCGTGCGCCCGGCAGCAGCCTCACGAAAGGCATGTTCGAAAAAACGCGCCACGAGTTCGACCTCATCCGGGTCACCGCTCACGGCGATGCTATCGCCACGGGCGACCACATGGGCGCGAACCAAGTTCTCGAGTGCACGAAGGACGCCGTCGCCGGCGCCCAAAACGCGCGAGGGGTCGATACCCTCGGGAACGGTAAGTCTAATCTTCGAGGCTTCCATGAACCTCCCTGCGCGCATGGACCAAGCCGGAATCATCGACTCCGATGATAGCAACATCGAGCAGGCACGGGGCTGTGAGTCCACAGGTATCGTCAAGACGGGCATGATGGAACGAGCCGAGCGTCAGGTTGTCGCCGTACTCGAGGACGGCACGCTCGACGGTGCCCACGCGACGACGAGCGTCGGCAATGGCGAGTTCCTGCGCCGCGGCTCGCATACGGCGGCTGCGCTCGGCCATAACCTCGGGCGGCACCTGGTCGGGCATATCGGCAGCAAGGGTACCGGGACGCTTGCTATAGCGGAACACGTGCATACGCGAGAAACCCACACGACGGCACAGCGCCAGCGACTCCTCGAACTCCTCGTCCGTCTCACCAGGAAAACCGACAATGACATCGCACGAAAGAGACACCTGGGGCAAGTTGGCGCGAATCATACGCACCGTGTCCTCAAAGGCCTCGGCGCTATAGGGACGACCCATGCGATGCAGGGTCGCCGTGCAGCCGGACTGCACGGGCAGGTGCAAAAACGGGGCGATACGCTGCGGATAGCGCGCCATAACCTTAAGCAGGCGCTCAGAGATATCCATGGGCTCGACCGAGGAAATGCGCACATGCGGAATAGACGTGCGCTCCATGATGGCCTCGAGCAGCTCATCGATTTCGACATGCTCGTCGGTCGCGCTCTTGCCATCGTAGGCACCCAGGTTCACACCGGTCAGCACCACCTCGGGCACGCCGGCCTCCTGGGCCTCGCGAACTTGCTCGAGCACGGACTCGACGGGCACGGAGCGCTCGGGGCCACGTGCCTTCCACACAATGCAATAGGTGCAGCGGTGGTTGCAGCCGTCCTGAATCTTCACGCCCAGGCGAGAGCGACCGAGCGCATCGACCACCTCGCCATCGCTGCAGGCGGGAACGCTATCGGACTCAACGTCCAGCACCTCACAGACACGTTCGGCGACATCGATCTTGGACGGTTCGGCGATCACGCGATCCGAAAGCTCCAACAACTCCTCAGGATGCAAATTGACCACGCAACCGGTCACGAGCACATAGGGCTCGTTTGGATGGGACAGCGCATGACGAACGGCCTTACGGGTCTTGGCCTCGGCCTCGCCCGTAACGGCACAGGTGTTAATGACGATCAAATCGGCATCCTGGGGCTCCACCATAGCAAAGCCCAGGCGCATAAGATCGGCAGTGATACGGTCGGACTCAACCCGGTTGACACGGCAGCCGAGGTTGACGACGGAAATATGGGGTGCGAGCACGCGGGCTCCTTAATCGAGGATATCGTCGAGGGCACTCTTGATACGGTCGGTCACCGACTTCTTACCGGAAGCGACGTCATCGCCCATATCATCGGCAAAAGCACGGAGCAGCTCGCGCTGCTTATTGGAAAGATTGGTGGGAACGACCACGCGCAGTTGCACGATCAGGCGGCCACGCGAACCGCCACCGCCAATGCGCGGCATGCCGTAATTATTGACGTTCACGGTGTCGCCGTACTGGGCGCCGGCGGGAACCGTCACCTTAGCGACCTCGTCGGGCATAATGCCCTCGACCTCAATCTCGCAGCCGAGCGCAGCCTGCGCAATCGAGATATCGCTCACCAGGTACAGGTCGTCACCGTTGCGCTTAAAGCGCTCATGGTCGGCAACGCGCACGTTGACAATCAGGTCGCCCGAAGGCTCGCCGCGAAGGCCGGCCTCGCCAAAGCCGCTCACACGCAGCTGGCGACCGGTCGAAACGCCGTCGGGAATATCGATGTCGATCTTTTCATGCGAAGGCGTGCGGCCCTGACCGTCGCAGGTCTCGCAGGGATGGTCGATAACCGTGCCCTCGCCATGGCAGTCAGGGCAAGGCGAGGAAGACTGAACCTGGCCCAGGAACGAACGCTGAACCGTCGTGACGTAGCCCGTACCGTGGCAGCGGCCGCACTGCTTTTCCTGTGCGCCCTCTGCCCTACCGGTGCCATTGCAGTCCTCGCAAGGAGCAAGGCGGTCATAGCTGATCGTCTTTTTGCAGCCGAGCGCCGCCTCCTCGAGCGTCACCGAAAGCGAGATGGCCATATCACGTCCGCGACGACGCTCACGACGGCTGCGGGCGCCACCGCCGGCACCGCCGCCAAAGAACGACGAGAACAAGTCGTCCATGCCCATGCCACCAAAGATATCGTTGATATCGACGTAGCCCGAACCACCAGGGCCGTCGGCAGTGCCGTAACGGTCGTAGTTAGCACGCTTCTGCTCATCGGAAAGAACGGAATAAGCCTCGTTGAGCTCCTTGAACTTGGTCTCGGCCTCGGGGTCGTCCGAAACATCCGGATGTACGGTACGGGCCTTCTTTAGAAACGCACGCTTAATCGTCCGCGCGTCGGCATCCTTGTCGACGCCAAGCACCTCGTAGTAATCCCTATTTTCCGACACGACCGAATCCTTCCGTCTTTCATTCTTGTCACAAAGCGTCCTATACCCAAGCTGGGCCGAGCGCAAACAGAGGGTTTGATGTTATTGCATTTGGTACGGCGAAAGCATGGCCCGTTGCGAGCAGCTCGCGAACCAAACCGACACGAGCGCGAACATGAAGCCATTGGCAAAACCGTTGGCAAACTGCATCGCGCCGCGCTTCCACCACAGCAGACTGCGATGAAGCACGCCGTCCGAAAGCACCATGAACAGGCCCATGGCAAACGGAATAAAGCACATAACGGCAAAGGCCGAGAACACGCCCGAGATGGCCGAGAGTACCAAAAACGGCGCCACGATGCCCATCAGGTAAAAACCGGTACGAGCTTTGCCTTCCAAGCGCTCGGCCTCAACATGAGCGCGGCCGACCAAGTCGCCGCCCGCGGCACCGTTGGTGCCGGCATGACCCATGCCGCTAATGCGGACCTCGTCGCCATCGTGCGTGCCGGCAGGAAACTCAATCGTCTGCTCGGAGGTTACGCGAGTACGACCGCTGCCACCGCAATCAGGGCAGGGGTCGGCCACGACCTTACCGGAACCGCCGCACTCGGGGCAGACCGACTGGAACGTGCCTGCACCAAACAGGAAGGACAGGTCAACGTCGATGTGGCCGCGGCCGCCACAGCTTGGGCAGGTATGGGCATGCTCGGAGGAGACAGAACCCGAGCCGCCGCAATGTCCGCACGTATCGAAGCGCGTGTAGCGGACGGTCTTGCGGGCACCGCCCTTGGCCTCCTTGGCGTCGAGTTTGATATCGACGACCACGTTGGCGCCGTTCTCGGGATTGTAGGCAGCCTGCCCACGACGCTGCTGGCCCCAGGCACCGCCAAAAGGAAAGCCGCCCTCAAAGGGATTGCCATAGCCCGTGCTGCCGGCGTAGCCGCCACCATAGGGCGAAGCCGTAGGGGCACCGGCAAAGGGATTGCCAGAACGCATGGCGTCGTAGCGCGCACGTTTTTGCTCATCCGAAAGCACAGCGTAGGCCTCGGAAACCTCTTTAAACTTTTCCTCGGCATCCGGCTCTTTGTTGACGTCCGGATGGAGCTTGCGGGCCTTTTGCTGAAAGGCCTTTTGAATATCACGCGAGGTGGCGTCCTTGGAGACGCCCAGAATCTCGTAGTAATCTTTTTCGTTCATCGTCGCCATGCGCGGCAACCTCCTGCTCACAGCAGCGTATATATTTCGGTAATTCTACCCGAGCGGCCTAAGCTAGATCCCAAAACAGCTCGAACAGAACATTTCCATCGAGCCAGCCCAGGTGTGTCGGCGCCAGACGAGCTCGAACATGGCCCGCGACGACATTTGCCGAAGTGAAGGGTCCCTCATGGACCCCGAGCATCTCGGGCGCCCAAGTGGCAAGACCCAATTCGAGCGCGCGATCGCAGGCAGCTGCCAGCTCGCCCGTTGGGATGACACGAACCGCGCGAACCAACAGGTCGGACGCGACACCGCGCGTCATGCGACAAGCGAGCATCAGGTCTTCGGCCGCGGCCTCGCGCTGCGACAGATATTCGGCCTCGAACGCCGTCGCGTCATCGTCACGTTGCACCAGACGCACGCGGTACGCATCGCCTCGAGAAGACACGCCGGGGAACAAACCTGCAAGACGGTCAAAATCCTCGGCGTCGAGCATGCCCGCGGCAGAACGACCCAGGCCCAGGTAGCCCCGTCCGGTCCAGTAGGCAATGTTATGGGCGCACTCATGGCCGTCGAGCGCGTAGCTCGCCACCTCATACGGGTGATAGCCGACGGCACCCAGGCGCTCACGCGCCGCGTCCATGCACGAAGCCTGAAAATCCTCGTCGGGCTCGAGCGACTCATCGCGGCACGCCATGCGATAGAGCGGTGTGCCCTCCTCGAGCGTGAGCGGATAGACCGACACATGATGCGGAGCCGCCGCCAGCAAGCCATCGAGCGTGCGCCTCCAACTCGCTGCGGTTTGCCCGGGAAGTCCGCACATAAGGTCGCATGACACGTCAAGCCCAGCGTTCTTGACCGTCGCGATAGCCGCAAGTGCCCGATCGGCATCGTGAATACGGCCGATGGCAGTAAGTTCGGTGTTATCGAGCGTTTGCACGCCCAGAGAGACGCGTGTGACACCAACCTTGGCAAGCGCAGCGGCAAGCTCGGCGGTCAGCGACTCGGGATTTGCCTCGCAGGTAAACTCAACGGGGGCGCACCACGCACGAATACGCCGCGCCAGCTCCACCAGGCGCTCCCCCGCCAGCGACGGCGTACCGCCACCAACATAGACGGTGCGGATCTGGTCAAGGGCACCAGCCTTGCCAAAAGCATCGAGGCGCGCGTACAACTGCTCAAAATAGGCATCGAGCGCAGCGCTCAGGTCGCACGGAGCAAAACTGCGCGAGTCAAAGTCGCAGTACCGGCACTTTTGAGCGCAAAACGGCACGTGCACGTACAGTGCGGTAACGGCCACCCTTAAGCCTCCAGAGGATGAGGGGGCACCGATTCGCCGGCAGCAAGGGCAGCCTCGCAGGCCACCACATCGCACTCGATCTCATCGACCAGCGCCATAAACTCCTCATACGTGGAACAGCGCACCACATGGGCACGCCAAGCGGCGGCATGGGGCATGCCTTTTAAGTACCAGCTTGCGTACGTGCGGGCACGCGACATGAGCGGCAGGAGCTCATGCGTCAGCGTTAGGTGCTCACGCAGGGCGTCCAGGCGCTCGACGAAGCTGCGTGCCGGCACCGGTATGCCATCGAACGCAAGGGCGCAAGCATCACCGAACACCCAGGGATTACCGTAGATGCCGCGCGCGATAAACACCGCGCTGGCGCCCGAGCTGCGCAGATGCTCCGCGGCATCCTCGGCGCAGAACACATCGCCCGAACCGATAACGGGAATCTCGACGGCATCGGCCACCTCATCGACGACCGACCAATCGGCCTGGCCCGTGTAGAGCTGCGTGGCGCAACGACCATGCACGGCGACTGCGGCAGCCCCTGCGCCCTCAAGCATCTGGGCAAATGTCGCGGCATTGCGGTCCTCGGCATAAAAACCCTTGCGGATCTTCACGGTCACGGGAACATGAGCCGCGCCCACCGCGGCCTCAACAATCTTCTCGGCCAGGTCGGGCGTGCGCATAAGCGCCGAGCCCTCGCCCTTGGTAACGACCTTGCGGGCGGGGCATGCCATATTGATATCGATGAGCGACAGACGATCGCCAACGCGCTCCTCGACGGCGGCGACGGCACTCGCAAACTGATCGGGTTTAGAGCCAAAGAGCTGCACGCAAATCTGCTGCTCCTCGTCGGCCGGTAGCACCAGGCGCCAGGTCTTGTTGCTGGCATAGGCAAGGCCCGCCACGCTCACCATCTCGCTGTAGGCAAGGTTGGCACCGCGACGGCGGCACATGATGCGGTAGGCAGGGTCGGTCACGCCCGCCATGGGAGCCATAAGGAACGGCTGCTCGGCATAGGCGCCCAGCAGCCGCTTGCTGTATTCGGAAAGCGCCATAGACCTACTCGTCCACCTTGAGGATCGCCATAAAGGCCTCCTGCGGAACCTCGACCGATCCGATGGCCTTCATGCGCTTCTTGCCCTCTTTCTGCTTCTCGAGCAGTTTGCGCTTACGCGAGATATCGCCGCCGTAGCACTTGGCAAGCACGTCCTTGCGACGCGCCTTGACGGTGGAGCGGGCAATGATCTTGTTGCCGATAGCACCCTGGATGGGCACCTCGAACAGCTGACGCGGGATAATCTCCTTGAGCTTGTCGCACAGGCCACGGGCCAGGCCATAGGCCTTGTCCTTGTGCACGATAAACGAAAGTGCGTCCACCTCGTCGCCAGAAAGCAAAATATCGAGCTTAACGAGCTCGGAGGGGCGATACTCGTTGAACTCATAGTCGAGCGAGGCATAGCCTTTAGTGCGGCTCTTGAGCTGATCAAAGAAGTCCAAGATGAGCTCGGCGAGCGGCATGTCAAAGCGCATCTCGACCGATTTACTCGTGAGGTGAATCATGTCGGTCGTAACGCCGCGGTGCTCGATAGCGAGCTGCATGACGGCGCCCGTATACTCGGGCGGGCAGATAATCTTGGCCTTGAGATAGGGCTCCTCGATACGCTCGATGCGCGTAGCCTCGGGCAGATCCTGCGGGCTGCGGACATCAACCATCTCGCCATCGGTCTTGTACACGTGATAGTCGACCGAAGGGCTCGTGGCAATGAGGTCCAAGTTGAACTCACGCTCGAGGCGCTCCTTAACGACCTCCATGTGCAGCAGGCCCAAGAAGCCCACGCGGAAGCCAAAGCCGAGCGCCACGGACGTCTCGGGCTCCCACACCAACGAGGGGTCGTTAACGTGCAGCTTATCGAGCGCGTCACGCAGGTTCTCGTAGTCCTTGTTATCGATCGGGAACAGGCCCGTATAGACCATGGGCTTGGCCTCGCGGTAACCCGGAAGCGGCTCGGGGCAGGGGTTCGACGCCCAGGTAAGGGTGTCGCCCACGCGAACGGCCTCGGGGTCCTTCAGGCCCGTGACCACGTATCCGACCTCGCCGACCGTCAGCGCGTCGACCGGGGTCTCGGCGGGACGCTTGACGCCCACGCCATCGACCAAAAAGTCGCCCTTTGCCTGCATCATGCGCAGGGTATCGCCCTTTTTGATGGAGCCGTCAAAGACGCGCACCGTGGCCACCACGCCGCGATACTCGTCAAAGTATGAATCCAGAATGAGCGCTTTGAGCGGAGCATTTGCATCGCCCTTAGGCGGAGAGATCAAAAAGACAATGGACTCCAGCAGATCGTGGATGCCCTCGCCGGTCTTGCCCGAGACACACACGGCATCATCGGCAGGGATCGCCAAGTCATCCTCGATCTCGGTCTTGACCTCATCGGGATGGGCCGAGGGCAGGTCGATCTTGTTGATGGCCGGCACAATGTCCAGATTGGCGTTCATGGCGAGCGTCGCGTTGGAGACGGTCTGCGCCTCGACGCCCTGCGTGGCGTCGACAACGAGCACCGCGCCCTCACAGGCTGCCAGCGAGCGCGAGACCTCGTAGGTAAAGTCAACGTGGCCCGGCGTATCGATCAGGTTGAACTGATACGTCTCGCCATCGTCGGCGTCATAGGAAACGCGGACGGCATTGGACTTGATCGTAATGCCGCGCTCGCGCTCAATATCCATGGTGTCGAGCAACTGCGACTCCATGTCGCGCTCGTCAACGGTATGGGTGAGCTCGAGGATGCGGTCACTGATCGTGGACTTGCCATGGTCGATGTGCGCAACAATCGAGAAGTTGCGGATGTGGGAAATGTCAATTGAAGTATTCATGCGGACTATCTTACCCGAGCGGTACAAAAAATGGAGCCTGTTCCATAAAACAGGCTCCATTTATGCGCGTAATCTGTGTGGTGTGAAATTTACAACTTAGGCGTTGATGCTGTTCACGAGCTTGGCAAGACCGGACTTGCGGTTGGAAGCCTGGTTCTTGTGGATAACATGCTTGGCGGCAGCCATGTCGAGACGCTTGGTGACGGTCTTGAGGGCAGCCTGGGCCTTCTCGGCGTCGCCCTCGGCGACGGCGGACTGGACGTGCTTGGTCAGCGTCTTGAGCTCGGACTTGACAGCCTTGTTACGCATGCGAGCTGCCTCATTGGTGCGGATACGCTTCTTCTGAGACTTGATGTTTGCCACTTCTGGAGTTCCTTTCGAGTTCCTTGCAAAAAATGTATGACACCTCTGAGACACGGTGAGGTCATGCAAGCGCCTACTATAGCACGCTCCCCCTCAAAGGGATAGAACGAATTTGCCAAATAGGCAGGTATCATCACGATTTTCTCAAGATGTTCGTAATCCAGAGCAAAAGCGCGGTCTGAGAATCGGCCGAACCCTTGAGCGCGAGCTCCACATCGACCGCGCCCTCGAGCGCTGCGACGAGCTCTGCCATCGAAAAGCGACGTGCCCAGGTCAGGTGATTCTTGACCTGCCAGGACTGGAGCTTAAGTGTTGCGGCCAGCTCACGACCCTGTCCGCGCGCATCGAGCGCCTTGGCAACGATAAGCTCGCGGATGCGGCCGCACAGCAATGTGTAAGTCCACACGTAGCTCTTGGCGGGCAGTAGATTGAAGAGCTCGAGCGAGCGTCGCATGTCACGGGCCGAGACCGCATTGAGAAAGTCCCAGGGTTGAACCTCGGCCGTACGTACAATCCAGCGCTCAACGTCGGCAAGCTCAATCTGGGGCGCCTCGACCATCTGGGCAAGCTTAGCCAAGTCGTTATCGAGCATGCGAGTGTTTTCACCCGAACGCGAGACGAGCTCCTCGGCGGCCGCCGTCGAGATCGACTTGCCGTGCTGCGTCGCCATCTGCTGCACGCGGCGCGGTAGCTCCCAGCGCTTGGTGCCGGAGCAATCGATCACAGCCTTCTTGTCGATCTTGGCGATCGCCTTATATAGGCGCGTGTTTTTGGCAAGCGAGTCGGCGATGATGAGGCAGACCGTTGTGGGGCTGGGACTCGCCAGATACTCGACGAGCGGCTCCGAGACCGCCTTGGCGAGTTTTGAGCAGCCGTCAAGGATTACCAGGCGAAACTCACTGCCCATCGGAAAGGTGTTGAGCGATCCGATAATCGACTCGATATCGGGGTCTTTGGTCATATCGCGCTCGTCGAGGTTGAACTCGACCATGCCCGTCTTTTCCAGACGCGCTTTCATACGCGAGACGGCGTGATCGCGCTTGACTCCGTCGGTACCGACGATCAGATATGCCGGCAGCAGACCGGTTTCGGACATTGCGCTCCCCTCCCGCAGACTCTCGAATTCGTACCGTGCCATTTTAGCCCAGGGGCCCACCGCGCGCCAACGATGTCATCACGGTCGCTGGCATCGCATCGCAAAGCCATTCGCACTCGGCATGACGGTGATGTCGCCGTGTTCGATGGTGCACGCGAACACACCGCCCGCTTCCTTAACGGCATCGATGCAGACATCCGACGGATGACCGTAACGATTCCCCTCGCCGGCGCTCGCGAGGGAAAGCTCGGGCTTCAGGACGTCCAGCAACTCACCATCGACTGAAACCTTGGAGCCGTGATGCCCAAGTTTAAGTACATCGATATCCCCCACCTCCTGCACGAATTCCCGTTCTTGGTCGAGCTCGGCATCACCGGTGAGGAGTATGCGCAGGCTCTTGCCTTCCTGAACATAAGAGAGCAGCAGGACAAGCGAGTCCTCATTTCCCTCGCCATCCACGGACTCGAATGGCCACATCACGCGGGCGCAAAATGAGCCGATATCGACCGTATCCCCACGGCGCACCTGCCGATACTCCACGCCAGGTCGGTTCAATACCTCGGCAGGAGCATCCTCCAGCGCATCCGCCGCCACGGCAATCGTTCCGACCGAAAACTGCTCGAGCACGGCAGGCAGACCACCCCAGTGGTCCTCATCCCAATGCGTCACAAAGACGGCATCGATATGGTGCACGTTATTGCGAACCAACGCCGCTACCACGCGCTCGTCGAGCCCGCAGTCGACGAGTGCTACTGCGTCGCCCTGGCGGATAAGAATCGCATCGGCCTGGCCCACATCGAGTACCGTCACCGAAGGCGGAGCGAATCGATCCCAGTAGACGTATGGAATCGCAGCCAAGAGCACCAGGCATGCAAGCCCCACCGCCATAGGGCGTGCACGGGGACGCGGCCACCAGACCAGCAGAGCCGCCAGCAAACACGGCACTAGGTAAATCCACATACTATCGGGCGGCACGCTCACGGATGCACCGGGCACGGCGGCAAACAGCTGCTCGAAGAACAGCGCGCAACGGGCGGCAATCATGGGCACAACGAGCGCCCAAGTCCGCAACGGCGCCACGAGCGAAAAGGGAACCAGCACGATCGACACAGCAAGCAGTACGCTCACCACCGGACCGATGACCGCATTTGCCAACGGAGCAATGAGCGAGAACGTACCGAAGGCAGGAATGGTAATGGGGAGCGTCGCCAACTGCGAGCACAGTGTGACGGAAAGCATACTGGCAATGCCCGATGGCACACCCAGCTCACCCAAAGCGTAGGAGGCGTACGGGCAAAAGCACAGGACGGCAAAGACGCTGGCACATGAAAGCTGAAAGCCCATCTCGAACAGCACCGTCGGCCGCAGTAGCACAAAGATGGACATGGTTACGAAGAGCGCCGATGCGCCGTGCCGGCGACGACCCGCGCCGTTTACGACAAGCGTCGCGAACACCATGCAGCATGCGCGCACGGCCGAGGGAGACGCGCCCGTAAAGGCAGCGTAGCCCACAAGCGTTATCGCCAATATCGCCCGCTGAAGGCCACGTGAGCACAGAGTCTTTTGCAATACGCCCTCGATTACAAACCCCACGATAGCCAAATGGCTGCCCGAGACGGCGATAAGATGCGCCGTTCCCGTCACCGAAAACCAGTCGCCCGCCGGCTGGGCGCGCAGCTCGGCCGAACGACCGCAGACGACACCGGCTATGAGCGCACGCGCCGGGTCGGTCGCAGGCGCGATGGACGCAAGCAGCCCATTTCGCAGCCGAAGCAGCGGCCCCGGAGAGCCCTCATCGACCGACACAATCCGAACGGCTTTAACCTTGCGCACCTCGCCTCGGAGCACGCGCGATCGTCCATACGCATCGTTCTCAAAACGTGAAACGCGACCGATAACACGCACGTGCGCCCCGACCCTGAGCTCGCGGTCACACGATAGGCGAACCGTTGCCAAGTTCTTGCCGTCCGCGCGTGCCTCGCAGGTATAGGAATACACGTCGTCGTTTATGGATGGATCACCCTGCACGACAAACTCGAGGCTGCTTGCCGCTCGACCATCGAGCGCCTTCGAAGCGCTCAGCGCGCCCACAGCCCACCACACAGAGACGACCGCTCCCGCCACGAGGCCGACGGACGCGGCATACAGCCACCGCTTCAAAGGGGCAAGCCGCGCACAAGATTGAGCCAGCACAACGAATACCGCCGCCGCGACGGGGATGGCCCATAGCGGCCCGACCGCCGGCGCCTGCTCCCTCAGCAGCGCATCAGCGGCCACGTTGAGCACCAAGGCGCAGCTCATGCACATGCCGGCACACAGGGCCATCGTCCACGGAATCAGGGGCCGCGGAGGCATCACATGCTCGCGCTCGGTCGCACTCATACGCAGATGCTATCTTTGATTTTGGCAAGCTTTTTCTCGCCGATTCCCGACACACGCATCAGATCGTCAACCGAGGCAAAAGCACCGTTCTTTGTCCGCTCATCAATAATCGACTGGGCCATGGAGGGACCGATCCCCGAGAGCGTCTGTAGCTCTGCCGCGCTTGCCGTATTGATATTTACTAGGCCTGTTGCGCCACTCACGCCCGATGATGCGGAAGCCCCACCATCAACACCGGCTTCCGCAATGGACGCCTGCTGCTCCCCTACCGTTGGAACGTGAATCTTCTGTCCATCGACGACCTTAGATGCCCGATTGAGCCCCGTAACGTCTGCCTCGGGCGCCAGCCCGCCGGCGGCATCAATCGCCTGAGCCACCCGCGCGCCGTCCTTGAGACGATATACGCCGGGCGACACAACGGCGCCATCAACGTCGACATAAACCTCTGCCGCGGCAGACGCCTTAGGCGAAGAGCTTTCGGAAGTCTTTCCGCTCGAGGCATCGCCGGATCCCGGCTCCGCCAACGAGCCTGAACCGTCAGTGCGCTCAAACGACACGCCGCCGGCACCGCCGCCAAGGTTCGCCATCGCCAAGCCGCTCGCCATCGCAATGACGACCAGTATCGCCATCACCGCTGCCTTATGACCGAGCAGCTTGTCCGCCAAGTGGTCCATCCGTTTGACCCGTTCGTGTTGTTCGCGCTGCGCCATAGCAAAACCTCCCAACACCATCGTGTCAGGAAAAAAGCCCTGCAACTGCCACGCTCCAAAACCGGTTTTAGCGGTCAAACCAAAAACCGACCAAAACCTTGCACAAATCTGTCAATTTATTCAGGCACACGTCAGCAAATGAACACTTAGCCGCAAAATGCCCAGATAGCAAAAGACCGACGATGCAGGCGCACCGTCGGTCTATGCACAAATTTACTCGTGATCTTGGTAAATCTCACGCGGAGCAAGCTCCGAATGTTTGCGTTTTAAGGTCTTAGGGGCCTTATACGTGTTGCTCTCGAAGTCAATGTACTCGGTCTGCTTGAGCAGGCGCTCGATCATCTCCTCGTGATCGAACAACTCCCACGCCTCATGCACGGCATCGAGTTTGGCGTGCGTCTCGGGGCGGCGCGGCATAAAGAGCGTGCAGCAGTCGGGAGCGGCCTCGGTCGAGATATCGAAGGTACCGATCTCTTCGGCACGCGCGATGATCTCCTGCTTGTCCGAACCGATAAGAGGACGGAACACGGGGATCTTCACGGCCTCGTTAACGGCCATGATATTCTCAAGCGTTTGGGAGGCAACCTGTCCAAGCGATTCGCCCGTCACGATGGCCTTGGCGCCCTCGATGTGTGCAATGCGCTCGGCAACCGAATACATAATGCGGCGATACATGATCACGCGCAGGTTGCTGGGACAGGTGACCGAAATCTCACGCTGGCAGTCGCCAAACGGCACCACGTACAGGCGGCCGATCTGGACACCCGGCTCAAGCGCACGGATGATGTCCTGCACCAAATACTCGCTCGTGTCGGGCGTCTGCGGACGACCTGAGAAATGTACCGGCACGCACACCGCGCCGCGACGCGCGAGCATCCAGGTCGCCACCGGAGAATCAATACCCGACGACAGCAGCGTCACGACCTTGCCGGCAGAACCCACCGGCAGACCGCCCACGCCGCGCTCGGAGCGCGCGTACACATAAACGCCACCCTGGACCACCAGTACGTGCACCATCGCATCGGGGTCGTGCATTTGAACCTTTTTATCGGGGAAGGCCTCACACAGCACCTCGCCCACCTGACGGTTGATGTCAATCGAGGTGAGCTCATAGTCGGTATTGGAGCGCTTGGCGTGCACCTTAAACGAATCGAAGGGACCAAACTCGCGCAGCGCCTTCACGGCGGCGGCGCAGTACTCCTGCGGGTCGCGGTTGGTGTGATACGCCAAAGACACACGAGCAACGCCGGGAACGGTGCGAATGACACGCGCCGCCTCGTCGGCCTGATGCTCGTTAAAGGTCACGAGGATATAACCGGAAATTCGAGACACGGCATTCACGGAAAAGGCGGCCAAGGCCGCCTTGATGTTATCCATGAGGATATGCTCAAAATGTGCGCGGTTCTTGCCCTTCAGTCCAACCTCGTGATAGTGGACCAGGCAGACGCGAGCCGCCATTTAGGCTTCAGCAACCTTGTGGCCGAGCGCCTTCTCGTAACGGGCCTCATCGTAAGAGATGTCGCCGTCGACAATCTCGTCCATAGCCATCGAGATGGTATCGGCACCGGAAAGCCCGATGGTGATGTCATCGACATCCTGGACGGCAAGCACGCGGTTGTGCTGGCCACGCAGCATGCTATTGATGTCGCAGGCGCGCTTGGAGGCAAGCGAAGCAAGCAGGAAGCGGTTGTGATCGGTCTTCTCCAGAAGATCGTCAATGCAAGGCTTTACAACGGACACGGACCTCAGATCCTTTCATGCATATCGAGAACGCGAACGAGCTCATCGGTCGCGCGGTCGAGATCGTCATTAACCACGACGTCGTCGTAGCGGTCGGCAAGGGCAAGCTCATCGGCGGCGTTTGCCATACGCAGCTCAATCGTCTCGGGCGTCTCGGTACCGCGACCGACTAGACGCTCGCGGAGTACTTCAAGCGAAGGCGGCTTGATAAAGATCAGCACGGCCTCGGGGAAACGCTCCTTCACCTGCAGGGCGCCCTGGACATCGATCTCCAAAATCAGAGATGCGCCAGAGGCGAGCTTGGATGTGACCTCGCTCACCAACGTGCCGTAGCAGTTACCGTGGACCTCGGCCCACTCAACAAACTCACCGTTTGCCACGCGGCGGTCGAACTCCTCGCGCGTCAGAAAAAAGTAGTTGACGCCGTCGACCTCACCTTTGCGTGGTGCTCGCGTGGTAGCCGAAACCGTCAGGCCCAGGTTCGAGCGACGCTCGCGCACACGAGTGACGAGCGTGCCCTTGCCTGCACCTGACGGTCCAGAAATCACAAAGAGCTTGGAATCCTGAGCGCTCACTTATTTGGTCAGCTGCTCGAGGAGCTGCTCGCGCTGACGGACGCCGAGGCCCTGGACGCGACGGGTAGCGGAGATACCGAGCTCCTCCATGATCTTGGCGGCCTTGGCCTTGCCATAACCAGGGAGAGACTCGATGAGGGTGGAAACCTTCATGCGGGAAGCGATGGGGTCATCGGAGTTGAGCACGGACTCGAGGGACTTCTCGCCCTTCTTGATCTGCTCGCGAAGCTCAGCGCGGGCGTGACGTGCGGCAGCAGCCTTCTCAAGAGCCTGCTTGCGCTGCTCATCGGTAAGCTGAGGGAGTGCCATTCGTACCTCCAAATAGTTGGGTTATATCTGATTCAATAATTGGCATTTTAGCACGTAGAACGTACAAAATGCCCAATCGCGGCTCCATAGGTTAGACGATACCCGCAAAAAGTGCAATATACTGCGCCCAAAGTTAAGCCCCTGACCTGCGATTCCACACAAAGGATGGGAAAGTTTACGCAGGCACAGGGGCTATTTTGTGCTAATGAGACCCAAAAGTGGTGACTTAGGGGAATCTTTTAGGCGACGTTTTCGACCAGCTCAGCGACAATAGCGTCAAAGGCGGCAACCGGATCGTCGGCGCCGGTGATGGGACGGCCCACCACAATGTGGCTTGCGCCACGCTCGATAGCCTGGGAAGGCGTCGCCACGCGGGACTGGTCACCAAGGGCGGCACCCACCGGACGCACACCCGGAGTCACGATCAGGGCATCGGGACCCAGAAGCTCACGCATGTCGTGAGCCTCCATCGGCGAACACACGATACCGTCGATGCCGTTGGCCTGAGCGAGCTTTGCCAGGCGAGCGGCCTCCTCGGCCACGGGCGACTCGACGCCGATCTCGCTCAAGGCATCCTGATTCATGCTCGTAAGCACGGTGATGGCGACGAGCTTGGCGCGGTCCTCGCGCGCCTCCTCGGCGCCCTCGCGGCAGGCAGCGAGCATTGCGCCCGAACCCAAGCCGTGAACCGAAAGCAGGTCGGCACCGGCAAGCGAGGCCGAGCGGGCGGCACCGCGAACCTGATGCGGAATATCATGGAACTTGAGGTCAAGGAAGACCTTAAAGCCCAGGTCCTTGAACGTCTTGACGATCTGGGGACCCTCGGCGTAATAGAGCGTCATGCCAACCTTGAGCCAGGCGGCATGGCCCGAAAGCTCGTGGGCGAGCTCGAGCGCACGCTCACGATCGCAGTCGAGAGCGACGATAACGCGGTCGCGGGCATCGGTCTCTAGCATTCGAAAGCACCTACCAGTTCATTGATGTCCTTCACGCCCTGGGACTCCGCCCAGGCCTCGAGCTCGCGCGCGATCTTGAGCGAAGCGCACGGATCGACGAAGTTGGCCATACCGACCGACACGCAGGTGGCGCCAGCCAGGATAAACTCGGCCGCATCTTCGCCCGTCATGACGCCACCGACACCGTTGATGGGGATATCGACGGCCTGAGCGACCTCCCAGACCATGCGAACGGCGATGTGGTGGCACAGCGGGCCCGAAAGGCCGCCCTTTGGCTTGGCCACGCGCGACTTGCGGGTATGGACGTCGATGGCCATGCCCTGGATGGAGTTGATGACCGAAAGGCCGTCGGCACCGGCAGCCTCGAGGGCCTTGGCGATCTCAGCGACGTTGACCGGCGCCATCTTCACGAACAGCGGCTTATCGGTCACCTTACGGCAGGCAGCCATAACGGCAGAGGCGCCCTCGGGCGAGGAGCCCATGGCGGCACCGCCGGCGGCGATATTGGGGCAGCTCACGTTGATCTCGTAGCCGGCAGCCCAAGGGCACAGCTCAACATACATCTCGAGTGCGCGGACAAACTCGTCAACGGAGTGGCCGGCAACCTGACAGATGACCTGACAACCGTCCTTGGAGAGCTGCTCGAGCCACGGACCGGACTCACGGGCAAAGGCAGCCACGCCGGGGTTCTGAAGGCCCACGGAGTTGATCATACCGCCGGGAATCTCGGCCATGCGGGGTGCGGGGTTGCCGGGCCAGGGCTCGGCAGCGCAACCCTTGGTGGTGATGGCGCCCAGCTGGGAAACATCAAAGAAGTTCTGGAACTGCCAACCGTAGCCAAAGGTACCGGCTGCGGTGTTGATGGGGTTCTGCATCTTGACACCGCCGAAATCGACGGCCATGTTCACGGTACCCACTAGAAGACCACCACCTTGGAAGCATCGAACACGGGGCCGCACATGCAAGCACCCTTCATACCGTCAACCGTCTCGACATTGCAGGTGTTGCAGGCGCCAAAGCCGCAGCTCATCATGCGCTCGAGCGACACCTCGCAGTACGCACCGGCCTCGGCGGCAGCGGCGGCGACCTTCTTCATCATGACGGCGGGACCGCAGCTGGCGACGTAGTCGTAGCCGCCCTCGCCGAGCAGCTCGGCTGCCGGGTCGGTGCAAAAACCGTGCGTGCCCAGCGTGCCATCGTCGGTGCACACGTTAACCGTGGCGCCCAGCGCGCGGAACTCGTCGATGCCCACGGCCTTGGAAGTGGTGCCAAAGCCCAAGCACACGTCCACATCAACACTCTGCTCGGCCAGCATACCGGCAAGACACAGCACAGGCGGAACGCCGATGCCACCGGCGACGAGCAGGGCCTTCCTGGTGCCCTCGGGTACCATCCAGCCACGGCCACCGGGGCCCAGCAGGTTAGAGGAGGAGCCAGGGCCCATCTGGGACAAACGACGGGTATCGTCGCCCACGACGGCGTACCACAGCTCGACGGTGCCGGCCTGGGCGTCGGCGCGGTAGTAGCTCAGGGGCACGCGAAGCAGCGAGGACGAATCACCGGGTACGGCGATGTTCACAAACTGACCGGGCTTGAGCGCACTTGCAAGCTTGGGGGCCGAGATGACGAGCGAGAAGACGCCGTCGGCAATCTCCCGGTTCGAGACGACCTCGAAGTCGTGCATGCGTGCAGTGGAAGGTGTGGGCATAAACGCTCCAATCCCCCATGCGGTTGCATGGTCCAAACGAATAGAAAGCGCGGCACCGCAAGGGCGCCGCGCACAAAAGCGATAAGGCTATGCTAGCAGATGCAGCCGTCGGCGAGCGTCTGCTTGCCGCCGACAAACACATCGGTGGCACGACCGGTGAGCGTGCGGCCGGCGAAACCGGAGTTCTCGGCGCGCGACTCGTAGCCGTCCTCGCCGACCGTCCAAGTGGCGGACGCGTCGAAGACGGTCAGGTCGGCAACGGAGCCCGCCTTGACCTGAACCTGGTCGAGGCCCAGGATCTCACGCGGCTTGATGGCCATGAGCTCGACCATGCGGCCCATGCTCATCTTGCCCGTGTTGACCAGCTCGGTGAGCACGAGCGACAGCGAGGTCTCGAGACCGATCATGCCAAAGGGCGCAAGCTCGAACTCGCGGGCCTTCTCCCACGGGGTGTGGGGAGCGTGATCGGTGACGATAACGTCGACGGTGCCGTCGATGACGCCCTGACGGATGGCCTCGGCATCTTCCTCGGTACGCAGCGGCGGATTGACCTTGAGCGAGGTGTTGTAGGTCTCGTCCAGGTCGTTCTCGGTCAGGAACATGTGGTGCGGGGTGGCCTCGCAGGTCACCTGGACACCGGCGGCCTTACCGGCACGCACGAGCTCCAGGCCATGGGCGGTGGAGATGTGCTGGATGTGCAGCTTGGCACCAGTCAGCTTGGCGATCTCGATGTCGCGGGCGATCTGGAGCTCCTCGCCGGCAGCCGGCCAACCCTCGAGAGCCAGACGGGTCGAGACCTTGCCCTCGTTGATCTGGCCGTGGCCGACCAGGTCCTCGTCCTGGCAGTGGCTCATAAAGACCTTGCCGAACATCTTGCCGTAGTCCATGCAACGACGGAGCATGCCCGCGCCCTGCACGCCGCGACCGTCGTCGGTGAAGGCGACGGCGCCGTGGGCGACCATATCGCCCATCTCGGACATGGCCTCGCCCTTAAGACCGCGGGTCATGGCGCCCGACGGATAGACGCGGCAGTGACCGACCTCGGCAGCGCGGGACTTGACGAACTCCACGACAGTGCCGTTATCGGTGACGGGATCGGTGTTGGGCATGGAGCACACGCCGGTAAAGCCGCCCTTGGCAGCTGCGCGGGTGCCGCTCTCGATGTCCTCTTTGACCTCGTAGCCGGGCTCGCGAAGGTGAACGTGCATATCCACCAGGCCGGGGACGAGGTACTTGCCGGAAAGGTCGCGGACCTCGGCTCCCTCGACGGCGAGATTCTCGCCGACCTCGGCGATCTTGTCGCCGTCAATCAGGACGTCAACGACACCGTCAAGCTCGACGGACGGGTCGACGACGTGGGCATTCTTAAGAAGCAAGGCCATTATCGGCACCTCCAAGCAGCAGATACAGGATAGCCATACGCACGCAGATACCGGCGTAGACCTGCTCCAGGATGACGGAGCGTTGCGGGTGGTCGGCCATATAGGAGTCGAACTCGACGCCGCGGTTGATGGGGCCCGGGTGGCAGATGATCGCATCGGGCTTCATGAGCTTCTCGCGGTCCTTGGTCAGGCCGAAGAGCTTGTGGTACTCACGAATGGTCGGGAACGGGGCACCCTCGAGACGCTCCTGCTGCACGCGCAGCATGTAGACGACGTCCAGCTCGGGCAGGACGGAATCGAGGTCGCTCGTCACGTGGTCGCAGCCCAAGACCTCGGGCGCCGGCGGCAGCAGCGTGCCGGGGGCGACGGCGTAGGTCTCGCAGCCCATGATCTTAAGGGCGGGGATCAGCGAGCCGCAGACACGGGAGTGGGCGATATCGCCGACGACGGCGACCTTCAGACCGTGGAAGTCACCCTTGTGCTCCCAGATGGTGTACAGGTCGAGTAGGGCCTGCGTAGGATGGTTGTGCTTGCCGTCACCGGCGCAGATGACGCTCGCGGGCGAATTCTGCGTGACGATGTAGGGAGCGCCGGCGTGCTTATCGCGCACGACGATGCAGTCGATCTTGTAGGCGTTGAGGGTCTCGACGGTGTCGACAAGGCTCTCGCCCTTGACCGTGGAGGTCGAGGAGCCGCCAAAGTTAAGGCTGTCGGCCGAAAGACGCTTCTCGGCGAGCTCGAAGGAGCTGCGGGTGCGCGTCGAGGGCTCGTTGAACATGTTGACGATGGTCTTGCCCTTGAGCGTGGGGACCTTCTTGATAGCACGCTCGTTGACCTCGGAGAACGCCTTGGCGGTCTCGAGGATGAGCTTGATGTCCTCTTCGGAGTACTCGGTAATGTCGATCAGGTGCTTATGGTTGAACGCCACGGTACTACTCACCTCCCAGCGGCGCGGAGCCCACGTGGGAACCCGGCGCGACGTCGTTAATCTCGACGGCGGTGTGGCCGTCAACTTCCTTCATATATAGGTGTACGTTCTCCTCATGCGACGAGGGAACGTTCTTGCCGACAAAGTCCGGCGAGATGGGGAGCTCACGGTGGCCGCGGTCAACGAGGACAGCCAGCTCAATGCGGCTCGGACGGCCCAAGTCCATGACGGCGTCGAGAGCGGCGCGGATGGTACGGCCCGTATACAGGATGTCGTCCACCAGCACGACGCGCTTGCCATCGACGCTGAAGGGAATGTTGGTGGCGTGGATCGCGGGAGCGAAATTGGTAGCGTAGTCATCGCGGTAGAAGCTGATGTCGAGGCTGCCGAGCGGAACGTCGACGCCCTCGATCTCCTTGATCTCCTCGGCGAGCTTCTTTGCCAGAAGGTCGCCGCGCGTGACGATGCCGACCAGAGCGAGGTCTTCACAGCCCTCGTTGCGCTCGAGAATCTCGTGCGCGATGCGGGTCATCGCTCGATTGACGGCGGTCTCGTCCATGATGACCGCCTTGGGGGAAGTCGTGCCCATCGATCTCCTTCCTCACATGTCTTGACTGCTGACACAGTCAAAAAAATAGATGCCCGACCGCTTAAAGCGGACCAGACACCCACAGGAAAGGCTGCTCTTTGGCAGCTATGTAATTCCATGTGGGTATCTCGTACCCCTTTAATGGTCAAGGGATAGTGTAGCCAACCTCGAGCTTAATTGCGAGCGTAAATACAGAGCAATCCGTAAACGGAGCCCAATGCTCCATAAACCTATATATATTTGTGGGACGAGCTTGAAAACACACGCACGAGCTGGCATAATCCCCTCTGCTGCACGCAAATCGGATCTACGTCCAGGGCCGTAGCGTGAGCACTATCGCCAAAAGAGGAATATCTCTGTGTAGATTGCGCACAGGGAGCGACTTCTGTGCTATAGTTCAGGCTTGTTTGTTAACGCGACATGTTCGTTTGTCGCCCAAGGAGGGTCAGTTATGTCCAAAGTTTGCGAAGTTTGCGGTAAGCACCCCGTTGCCGGTCGCTCCATCAGCCACTCTCACCGCGTCACCAACCGTAAGTTCCGCCCCAACATCCAGCGCGTCTACGTCGTCGTCGATGGTCACCGTCGCAAGATGAACGTTTGCTCCACCTGCCTCAAGTCTGGCAAGGTTGCGCGCTCCTAAATAAGGTCTTACCAACAAGTACCTCGGACTCTCCGGGTCAAAGACCTCGCGTTCATATAGAACTTACCAAAGGCGCCCTCCCCTACGGAGGGCGCCTTTTTGCACTCATTGGGGACAGACTTACATGAGTGTTTTCACGCATTGGGGACAGACGTAACGCATGCCAGCAGCGGTTCGGCCCCTGCCTCACGCCGCCTCGTTCCAGCCCGCGGTGGCCTTGGTTACGCTTGTAGCGCCGATGCCGGTGATACGGGCAATTTGCTTGACCGTGAGATGTGCCCGCCTAAGCCTCAGCAGACACGCATCACGATCGGGGCGTGGCAGGGCCTTGAGCAGCGCAGGATCTATGCTCGGAAGGACTTCGCGCGCAACGGAAAGAGCATCCTCATCGAGGATCCGTCGGCGTGGAAGAATCTCAACTGACCAGATCCGCCCGGCAACTTCCTTAAGATGCTCACAATAGCGACGAGACCCCCCGACAATATCGAGCATAGGGGCCACGTCACAGATGTCAAAGGGATCGTAGCCCAGCTGGTATGCCCTAAAGCTTGACCAGCGGTATGCTTCGAGAGAGTCGATCGCACCTTTCACAGGATTGAGATGGATATAATCGAGTAGCTGCACCGCCTGTGTGTCCGACTCAACCGCAACACGCGTATAGCGATTGTCAAACAGATGGCCCGTTCTTCCCGTTTTCCCATTGAAATACTTAGCATACGCCGTCAGTGCGCACTGCATTGCCTTTGAAAGGTTGTCATATGGGTCATCAACCATCAAATGGAAGTGGTTGTCCATAAGGCACCAAGCCAACACTGCCACTTTATGGCGTGCAAACCTGTCCGAGATGTCCGATAAGAAACGATATCGGTCAGAGTCATCTTCAAAAATAATCTGTTTGGAGTTGCCACGGTCAAAGACGTGGTAATAGCCGGTGAGCGAAACGGCGCGGGCGCATCGGGGCATAATCTCTCCTTTCAAAAACTGAACAGGCAACACCTAAAAGGAGAGAAGGAACGCGAAATGCTGAGCCTGTGATCTATTTATATCCAATGAGCGGCAAAAAAGGCCCAGAACGGCAAAATGGCAAAACGATGTCTGTCCCAAATGAGTATAAGCACTCATGTAAGCCTGTCCCCAATGAGCGGGGCGGTGGAGCAGGCAAGTAGTTTTAGTTAAAACGTTTCAGTTTATTGAAGCGTTTTAGTTTGTCTTTTACGGGAATCTGACCGTTCACCGATTTATTTCTTGCTATCATGCATCTTGTAGGGTAAATCTCCGATCGCAAGGAGACACAAATGGTGAAAAAGTCACCGGAAAACACTACTCCCGCAATTGTGGACAACGTAGAGGCGCTTGAGGCTAAGCTCGCTCAGATGCGAGAGGCCCAGGCGCTTTTTGCTACGTACACGCAGGAGCAGGTCGACAAGATCTTCTATGAGGCCGCCATGGCCGCCAACAAGGCTCGTATCCCGTTGGCGAAGATGGCCATCGAGGAGACCGGCCGCGGCGTTCTTGAGGACAAGGTCATCAAGAACCACTACGCCGCAGAGTACATCTACAACGCTTACAAGAACACCAAGACCTGTGGTGTCCTGGAGCGCGACGAGGCTTACGGCATCACCAAGATCGCCGAGCCCATCGGCATCGTGGGCGCCGTCATCCCGACGACCAACCCCACCTCCACCGCGATCTTCAAGACGCTGATCAGCCTGAAGACCCGCAACGCCATCATCATCTCCCCGCACCCGGCTGCCGCCAAGTGCACCATCGCCGCCGCCAAGCTCGTGCTTGACGCCGCCGTCAAGGCCGGCGCCCCCGAGGGCATCATCGGCTGGGTCGATGTCCCCTCCATCGAGCTGACCAACATGGTCATGCGCGACGTCGACATCATCCTCGCCACCGGTGGCCCGGGCATGGTCAAGGCCGCCTACTCCTCGGGCAAGCCCGCCCTGGGCGTTGGCGCCGGTAACACCCCGGTCGTCATCGACGACACCGCTGACGTGCTGCTCGCCGTCAACTCCATCATCCACTCCAAGACCTTCGACAACGGCATGATCTGCGCTTCCGAGCAGTCCGTGACCGTCATCGACACCATCTATGACCAGGTTAAGGCCGAGTTCCAGAAGCGCGGCTGCTACTTCGTCAAGCAGGGTGCCGAGATGGAGGCCCTGCGTGCCGCCATGTTCAAGAACGGTGCCCTCGATCACCGCATCCCCGGCATGGCTGCCGCCAAGATCGCCGAACTCGCCGGCATCGAGGTTCCTGCCAAGACCAAGATCCTGATCGCCGAGGTCACCTCCACCGACCCCGCCAAGGAGGAGTTCTCCCACGAGAAGCTCTCCCCGGTCCTGGCCATGTATCACGCCAAGGACTTCCAGGAGGCCGTCGACAAGGCCGAGCACCTGGTGCTCGCCGGTGGCCCGGGCCACACCGCCTCTCTGTACGTGCACCCTGCCCAGGCCGAGAAGATCAGCCTGTTCGAGCACGTCATGAAGGCCTGCCGTATCGTCATCAACACCCCGTCCTCGCACGGCGGCATCGGTGACCTGTACAACTTTGGCATGAAGCCGTCTCTGACCCTGGGCTGCGGCTCCTGGGGCGGCAACTCCGTCTCCGAGAACGTTGGGGTGAAGCACTTGATCAACGTTAAGACTGTGGCCGAGCGCCGTGAGAACATGCTGTGGTTCCGCGCTCCCGAGAAGGTCTACTTCAAGAAGGGTTCCACGCCCGTCGCCCTCGACGAGCTTGGCAACGTCATGGGCAAGAAGCGCGCCTTCATCGTCACCGACCAGTTCCTCTTCAAGAATGGCAACACCCGCGCCATCGAGGCCAAGCTCGACGAGATGGGCATCGCCCACGACTGCTTCTACGACGTCGAGCCCGATCCGTCGCTGCAGTGCGCACGTCGCGGCGCCAAGCAGATGGCTCTCTTTGAGCCGGACGTCATCATCGCCGTCGGCGGTGGCTCCGCTATGGACGCCGGCAAGATCATGTGGATGATGTACGAGCACCCCGAGTGCAAGTTTGAGGACATGGCCATGGACTTCATGGACATCCGCAAGCGTATCTTCACCTTCCCCGAGATGGGCAAGAAGGCCTACTTCGTCGCCGTCCCGACCTCTT
>CABURV010000025.1 GCA_902494035.1 uncultured Collinsella sp. | reverse complement strand
GACCCTGACCGGCGCGAGTATCGGAATCGGCATCGCGACGACGGCGCTTGGGCATCGACGTGCCGGCCAGACGGTCGGCACTCGACAGGCCATCGCCCACGTCGACGCCGTTTTCGCGATCGAGCTCCATGAGCGCCAGGCGCATCTCGGGCGACTCGATGCGCTCGAGCACGTCGCGCGTCACGCAGTCGGGGCGGCAGTTGCAGCCCTGCTCGGCGGCCTTCTTTTTGCAACCCTCCGAGCACGTCATATCGGCTAGGTTGACCTTAAAAACCTTGCCGTTCTCCAGGCGCAGCACCAGCTGCTCACGCGGCGTGTCATATTCCTGAATACGCGCCTTGCCGAGCGGCGTATCGATGAGCGTCTTCTTTTTGGGCGCACGGCTCTTAAAGTCCTTGTAGGCCTCGAACTCGTAGCGCAGGCAGCACATCAGGCGGCCGCACACGCCGCTGATCTTGGAGGAATTGAGCGGCAGGTCCTGCTCTTTTGCCATGCGGATCGAGACGGGCTCAAACTGTCCGCCAAAGCGCGTGCAACAGAGCTCCTGGCCGCACTGGGCATAGCCGCCCACCAGGCGGGTCTCGTCGCGCACGCCGATCTGGCGCATGTCGACGCGAATGTGCAGCGTCGAGGACAGATCCTTGACGAGCTGGCGAAAATCGACGCGCTCCTCTGCCGCAAAGTAGAACACGGCCTTCTCGCCGCCAAACAGGTACTCGACGCCCACCGGCTTCATCTCGAGGTCGAGCTCCTTGACCAGGCGGCGGAAGTCGACCATGGCCTCGTCGCCCTGGATGGCCAGGTCGTCGGCAAGCTGCAGGTCGATGTCGCTCGCCACGCGCAGCACGGGCTTGAGCGGCTGACCGATCTCGTCTTGCGGCACCTCGAAGGGATCGGCCGTGACCAGGCCGATCTCGGTTCCGCGCTCGGTGGAGCAAATGGCATAATCGGCCTCGAGGATATCCAGATCCTGCGGATCGAACCACAGGTCGCGCGAGGCGTAGGTTAACTTAACGGGTACGACTAACGGCATTTCAGTGCCTTCCTGATATCGAACAGCATGACCTCGATGGCCAGCTGGGGAGTAACGTTTCTGGCGATGTTGCGCTCGGCGGTCGCGACTGCCTCGAGCGCCCGAGTGGCACCCGCAACATTGGTCGCGGCGGCAAGCCGACCGATCGTGTCGCGCACGTCTTCGTTCACCACGTCGGCTGCCTCGTCCTGAAGCGTCAACAGCACGTCGCGCATGAGCGTCCGCGCGCTCGCCAGCGCTTCCATGATACCCGAACGCTCGCGCGCGTTGAGTTCGCGCTTGTTGCGGTCCTCAAGCTGCTTCAATGCTCCACGCGACAGGTAGTCGGCGTTTTGCTCGAGCACCTTTTCCTGCGTGGACTTGACCTCGGCGAGCGGCGCCTTAACGGCGACGATGAGTGACTTGGCGCGGTTGAGCACGTCGGCCTCGTCGGCGGCGATAAGCGAATCGATGGCGCGAACCATCTGACGGCGGGCGTCCTGGCGCTCGGCGCTCTTGAGGAACTCGATGCCACGCGTGGGGCTTCCCGCTACGGCGACGGCCATGCGGCAACGCGCAGGGTCCTGACCGGTGGCGCGACTCACGGCCTGCGCGGCGACGGTGGGCGATACCAGCCGAAACGGCACGCACTGGCAGCGGCTCACGATGGTGGGCAACATCACGTCTGCCGAGGTGCCCAGCAAGATGAACATAACGCCCTCGGGCGGCTCCTCGAGTGTTTTGAGCAGTGCGTTGGCGGTGTTGGCGCGCAGCTGCTCGGCACGGTCGATGATGTAGACCTTGGCCTTGGCACGGATGGGCGCCAGAGGCACGTCATCGAGCAGCCCGCGGGTCTGGGCAATGAGGTAGCCCGTGGCGCTCTCGGGCGTGTAATAGCGCACGTCGGGGTGCGTATGGCGAGCAACGCGCACACAACTGTCGCATGCGCCGCAGCCATCCTGCTCGCACAGGAAGGCTTGGGCGAGCGCCCACGCGGCGTCGAGCTTGCCCGCACCGGGCGCGCCCAAAAACAGGTAGGCGTGCGATGCGCGACCGCTGGCGACGGCATTGGTCAAAAAGTCGCGCACGCGCTCTTGGGTGTCGAGCTTGGCCAGCAGGCTTGCCTGAGCGGGGGCCATGTTACTCGGCCTCCTGGGCAAGCGCGGCGGTGACGGCGTCCTGGGAAATGTCGAGGCCGTAGGCGCGAACCTGCTCGACCGTCTGCGCGAAGACGTCCTCGATGGACGCGGTCGCGTCAATGAGCTTTACGCGGTTTGGTTCCTCGGCGGCAATGGCGCAAAATCCCTGGTAGACGCGCTCTTGGAAGGCCATGCCCTTGGCCTCCATGCGGTCGGCCGCACCGCGGTCGGCCATGCGCAGCGCCGCCTGCTCGGGCGTGATGTGATAGACGAGCGTGAGCGCCGGGTGCGTACCCGCGACGGCCAGGTTGTTGGCGTCGCGCACCATCTGGCGATCGAGGCCATCGGCAAACGCCTGGTAGCAGGTCGTGGAATCGTAGAAGCGATCGCACAGGACCACCTTACCGACAGCAAGGGCGGGCACGATGACCTCGTGCACCAACTGAGCGCGCGCCGCCTCGTAGAGCAACAACTCGCAGGTGTCGCCCATCGCTGTATTGGCGGGGTCGAGCAGCAGAGCACGGATCTTTTCGCTGATGGCGGTACCGCCCGGCTCGCGCAGGCTCACAACCTGGTAGCCAGCGAGTTCGAGCGCGCGGGCAAGCAGGCGCGCCTGCGTGGACTTGCCGGCGCCATCGACGCCCTCGAGCGTGATAAAGCTATGTTGAGCGGGCTCAAAAGCCATGGGCGCAGTCCCTTCCTACAAGGCGCGTAAATGCGATTTATAGCAACCAAGCCATGATACCCCAGTGCTCGGTGCGTCCCCAATGGCTAAAGGTGCCTTTCCAAAGTTGCGGTGAAATAGGGACTGATTGAAGCTCTTAGACCGCCAAACAGTCCCTATTTCACTGCAACTTATGATGGGGAATTTTGGACGCTGGGTATAATCGTCGTATTGCATTGAAATGTGGCGAAAGGAGTGGCAATGTCTCGGTATTGCGCCTCGTGCGGCAAGCTTCTTGCAGATGATGCCAAGTTCTGCACCTCGTGCGGTGCACCCGTTGAGCAAACAACCGCGAGCGATAGCCAGCCCGCTTTTGAGCAGACCGGTTCCCTCGATACGCCGCAAGCCAAGGCGGACGACCCCCTCGCCTATCGCCCCGACCCCGCCGCAGGCCCCGCGACCGTCGAGACCACGCAGCGCATACCCGTCTCGAGCGGCTCGCCCCAACAACAGCCGGCTCCCGCATACGCGCCCGCTTCGCCACAGACCCCCGCTCCCAAAAAGAGCGGCACCGGGCCGCTTATCGCCGTTATCGTTGTGCTGGTGGCGATTATCATCGCCCTGGTCATCTTCTTTGTAATCAGACCGTTCGACAACGCCGCCACGCAGACGACTGCCGAGGTAGCTAAGCTACACCATGACGTCGACGACGATGACCTAAAGCCTCTCGGCGATCCCAACAGCCTGTACGACGATGATGACGATGATGACGATGACGACGAGGATGGCGGCGAAGCAACGCTCTCCGAGCAGAACCTCTACCGCCGACTGAGCGAATACTACGACTTGCTCGAAGACCTCGACAACTACGTCCGTGGCTGCGCGCAGAACTTCAACGGCAGCTATCTGGAAGAGGATCGAACCACCCGTCAAAATCTCGCCGACGTCGCCGAGCGCACGGAGGACACCATCGAGCAGTATTACGACATCGTCGAGGACCTAGACGTCCCGACGAGCTCCAAGAACTACAGCTCCTGGAAGGACATCATCGCCCTGTACGACGACCTGGATCACCGCATTGACGCAATCTGTGATGCCTGGGAGATCAGCCTGAAATACGACAAGCCTGCGGACCACAAGAATGAGATTGTGGCGCCGCTGTCGCGCGACAACGTGGCGGGCACCAATGACAATAAGTACCGCCTAGACTTTGAGGAGCGCTATCCCGGCGCCAAACCCGTCGAAGTGAACTAGCGCTCTGCCGGTCTAAAAAACGAGCGAGGATCGCGGGGTCCTCGCTCGTTTTTGTTTTGGGCTATGTTTCGGCTGCGCCGCTACTTGTCGGCGGCCGCCTTCTTGGTGGTCGTCTTTTTCGCGGCAGTCTTCTTGGCAGTCGACTTCTTGGCGGTCGAAGTCTTCTTTGCTGCTGTGGTCTTCTTCGCCGTGCTCGCCTTGGTCGTGGTCTTGCGACCGCGGGCGGGCTTCTTCTCCTTGGTCGGGCAGTCCATGTTCACGCAGATGCGCCACGGACCGCGCGCCGTGTTGACCACCACGATGGGGGCGCCGCACTCGGGACAGGTCTCGCCCGTCGCCTCGAGCTTACCGCGCGCCGGCAGCGGATAGCTCACGCCGCAATCGTCATAGTTGGTGCAGCGGATAAAGCGCTTACCGCTCTTCTCGCTCTTGTGTGCGATCAGGTCGCCATGGCGTCCGGCCTCGGCGCACACCTTGCACTCGCCCACCTTAAGGTCGGGCTCGTAGTTGGTGGGGCACGTGGGGTTCACGCAAATCTCGAAGGCCTTCTGGCGGAACGGCTGGCACTTAATGCGCGGCGCGCCGCACTCGGGGCACACGGCCGCCTCGCCCTCGAGCGGGCTTACCTTGACGCCACTCGGCACCGGATAGGTCACGTCGCAGTCGGGCCAGCCCATGCAGCCGATAAAGCTGCCGCGGGTCTTGGCGCTCGTCTTCATAACCAGGTCCTTGCCGCACTTGGGGCAGGCGCCCACGCGCGCATCGGCCGTGACAGCGTCGCTGATGGCGTCGCCCAGCTCCTGCGTGTGCTTGAGCAGCTCGTCGAGCACGCCAGCAAGCAGCGCGCGCGAGTGCGTCACGACATGCTCTTCGGTATCCTCGCCGCGCTCCACACGGGTCATATCGCCATCGAGCTCGCTGGTCATATCGGGACTCGTGATGCGCGGGGCAAACTGCGACAGTGCATCGATAATGGCGATGCCCAGCTGGCTCGGCTCAACGGGATCATTTTTGAGATAGCGCACGGCATACAGGCGCTCGATGATGCTCGCACGCGTGGACTTGGTACCCAGGCCGCGCTTTTCCATCTCCTGCACGAGCTTGCCCTGGCTGTAGCGCGCGGGCGGCTCGGTCTGCTTGGCCTCGAGTTTAATGTCGAACACGTCGACCGTGTCGCCCTGCTCCAGCGGCGGCATCTGCTCGTCGCGCTTGAGTCCGTACGGGTACGCCTCGCGGAAGCCAGAGGTCACGAGCACGTCGCCCGAGGCCACGAACGGCTCGCCGTTGACGTCGAGCTCGAGCTTGGTGTTCTCAATGGTCGCAGGACCCATAAGCGTCGCCAGAAAGCGGCGAGCGATGAGGTCATAGAGCTTGCGCTGGCCCCCGTCGAGCGTGGACGGATCGCCCTCGCCCGTGGGGTAGATAGGCGGGTGGTCGGTGGTCTCGACTTTGCCGCGCGTGGGCTTCATGGGGCCGGCGAGCACCTTTTTGCACACGGGCGCCAGCGCCGGGTTGATCTTTGCAAGGTCACTCACCACAGCGCCCAAATCGAGCGTCGCAGGATACACGGTGTTGTCGACACGCGGGTAGCTGATGAGGCCCGCCATGTAGAGGGACTCGGCGATGCGCATGGTACGCGCAGGCGAGATGCCCTCGGCCGCGGCGGCGGCCTGCAGCGAGGTCGTCGCAAACGGCGTGGGCGGCTGCTGCTTGCGGGAGCGCTTGGTCACCGCGGCGACGGTTGCCGTCGTAGCGCCGTCAACGTGGCCGTACGCCGCCTCGGCAGCATCTTTGTCGGTAAAACGCGCCGTCTTGTGCGCGATCTTAAAGCGGTCATCCTCGGCAGCGCCCTGAGCGGCACCCATGCCGCGAATCTGCCAATAGTCCTCGGGCACAAACGCCATGCGCTCGCGCTCGCGCTCGACCACCAGGGCGAGTGTCGGCGTCTGCACGCGGCCGGCAGAGCGCACGTTACCAAAGCCGCCAAACTTGGCGAGCGTCAGATAGCGCGTGAGCACCGCTCCCCAAATGAGGTCGATGTGCTGACGGCTCTCGCCGGCGTCGGCCAGGTTCTGGTCGAGCGAGACAAGGTTATCGAAGGCCTGCGTGATCTCGGCCTTGGTAAACGAAGAATACTGGGCGCGGGCGACCGGCAAGTCCGGCGCAACCTCGCGCACCTTGTTGAGGGCGTCCGAACCGATCAGTTCGCCCTCGCGATCGAAGTCCGTAGCGATGATGACGCTGTCGGACTTTTTGGCGAGGTTCTTGAGCGAGCGGATGAGCTCCTTCTCGGCCGGCAGCTTAATGACGGGTGCCCAGGTGAGATACGGCAGGCTCTCGAGCTTCCAGCCCTTGATGGAGATACCGTCGGCAAGAAACGGCTTGCGCTTAGTGTCGTAGGGCGGACGAGCCAGGCCATCGGGCATGTCGGCCGGCAGCATCTCGCCGTCCTCGGTGACCGAATACCAGCCCAGCTTTTTATCGAACAGCACGCTGTCGCAAAAATCGGGCGCAAGGATGTGACCAGCAAGGCCGATGGTCACGCACTCCTCGCCCTTCCACTCAAAACGGTAGATGGCGGTGTTGTACACCTTGTCCTTTTTGGGTTTGCCCGTGGACAGACGCTCGGCGATCTGACGCGCGGCGTCGTTTTTCTCGGCGATGATGAGCTTCAAAAGAGGCTCCTATCTCGTATCTCTGCGGCTACGCCCGCCCGTATGGCGGCCGACTTACGCCCTTGCTTGCTCAATCTGCCCGATGAGCCAATCACACCAGGCATCCATGCCCTCGCCCTTGCGCGCGCTCACGGCAAACCGCGGCGCCTGCGGATTGAGGTCATCGAGTGTCTTAGTATACCTATCCATGTCAAAATCGAAAGCCGGGGCCACGTCGACCTTGTTGAGCAGCTGTGCGCCGGCGTGTTGGAAGATGCCCGGGTACTTGATGGGCTTGTCGTCGCCCTCGGGCACCGAGAGGATCATGATGGACAGGTTCTCGCCCAGGTCAAAGTCGACCGGGCAGACCAGGTTGCCAACGTTTTCGATAAAGATGACGTCGATGTTTTCCAGACCCGCCGCCCGGTCGAAGGCGTCGACGGCCTCCATGATCATGTTGCCCTCAAGATGGCACAGGCCGCCCGTGTTGATCTGGATGGCGGGCATGCCGGCTTCCTTCATGGTGATGGCGTCGACATCCGAGGCGATATCGCCCTCAATGACGGCACAGCGCAGGCCAGCCTTGTCGCGCAGGCGCTCGTTGGTGCCCAGGATCGTGGTGGTCTTGCCCGAACCTGGGCTCGACAGCACATTGATCACATAGGTGTTTGTCTCATTAAATCGCTGACGCAGCTGATCTGCCAGGCGCTCGTTGCGCGACAGAATCGGCGACGCGATATCAATCGTTTTCTCGGCCATACTTAGCGCTCCTTACTTTGGCCCCTTTATACCCCATCACTAGATGGCTAGCGGGCTAATCGTCGGGGGTTTCGATTTCGATACTCGCGATATCGAGCTCGCGGCCGTGCAGTAGGCGCACGTTGGCACCACCACACTGGGGACAGCGACAGTGAAAGCGATCGTGCTCAAAGACCTTGCCGCAGTCCAGACACTCGCTTTGTGGATAGACTTCCTCCACGGCAAGCTCGCAGCCGCGCGTGAGCGGGTCCTCGTCGCGAAACGTCTCCCACGCAAAGTCAAGCGCCTCGCGCACGACCTCGGTCATATCCCCGATACGCAGCGTTACCAAAACGGCGCGCGAGGCCCCCGCCCCACGCGCCGCGCGAATCACTGTATCGAGTATGCCGTTGACAATGCCAACCTCGTGCATACCGATTTACTCCTCGTCGCCCTCGTCGTCCGAGAACAGGTCCAGACGGCTCACGAACAGGCCCTCCTTGCCCTCGCGCGCGGTAATGACCACGCGCGCGATAGCGAGCGAAATCTCGTAGAGCGAAAGCAGGGCGCCGTACATAAGGCCCAGGGTGACAGGCGAGCCGTCGGGCGTGATCACAGCCGAACCCACGAGCAGGCCTACGTACACGTAGCGCCAGGCACTGCGGAAGGCCGCGTAGGACACGATGTGGAAGACGGACAGGTAGAAGATGATGAGCGGCAGCTCAAACGCCACGCCAAAGCCGATCATAAAGAGCAGCTCCATGTTGACGTAGTTCTCCAGGTCGGGCAGCGCCGTGGCGACGGCCGAGGTCTCGCCGATAAGCCACTCAAAGCCCGCAGGGATGATGATGAAGTAGCAGAAGATGGCACCCAGGAAGAACAGCACCGTCGAGGCGAGCACCGTGGGCACGACCCATTTGCGCTCGTTGGGACGCAGTGCCGGCAGGAAAAATGCCAGAATCTGCCAGATGATCATGGGCGTGCACATGACCACGGCCATCTTGATGGCCAGCGAGAAGCGCAGGCCAAAGCCGCCGAGCGTGGTGGTGATGTAGAACTTACCGTCCGGCACAAAGGAGCGGATGGGATCTTCCAATATGTCGAGCACCACGGGCGTGGCGAAATACAGCACGATGGCGGCGGCAAACACCGACACGACCACGATGGTCAGGCGGCGACGGAGCTCTCCCAGGTGATCGAAGAGCGGCATGCGCGCAGGTCCGATAGGCATTACTCATCGCCTCCCTTCGGGGCATCGGCGGCAGCGGCGTCGTCCTCGGCCTCGAGCTCGCGAGCGAGCTGGTCGACGACGGCCTTGCGCTTGCGGGGACGACGGGCGTAGAGGTCAGCCGTCGTGGGCTCTGCCGGCTCGGGCTCGGGCTCCGGCTCTGTAGCAGATTCAGGCTCGACGGCGGCAGCGGTGGCAGCGGCAGGCTCGGCACCCTCGGCCTCGGACTCCTCAGCAGCACCCTCGCCCTCGGCGGCAGCCTCGCTCGCGGCCTTCTCGGCAGCAAGACGGGCGCGACGCTCGGCAAAGGTCTCCTTCTTGGCGGGCGCTGCCGTCTCGGCGGCATCCTCGTCCGCATCGGAATCGTCGTCGATCGCAGCAGCCTTCTTGGGCTTGACCGGGGCCGACGCGGCCTCGCTCACCGGATCGATAATCTCGGACTGAACAACGGCCGTCATCTTTTCCTGCGTCTCGCGGAACTGACGGATGGCACGGCCGATCGTGCGGCCCATCTGCGGGAGCTTATCCGGGCCAAACAGCAAAAAGCCGAAGACCACGATGATCGCGAGCTCACCCTCTCCAATACCAAACACACATACCTCCAAGGCTCGATGTGAGTCGAGCCCGCACCGCGCCATTCGGCCGGAACTCGTCTATTCATTCGGTCAAGTATAGCGCCCGGACGCCAAAACGTCCGAGCGCATCACAAACATATGCCAAACGGCACGCCCTTTTGGGGCAAAGATTATGCAGCGGTGATCGAAATCTCCTGGTCGACACCCAACAGCTGGACCACACGCATCACCGGGGGCTGCACATTGGTGCAGCTAAAGCGCTTGCCGTGGTCGACCGCGTGGTGCGCGGCGCCCACGAGCACGCCAATGCCCGTCGAATCGATGTAGCTCACCTGGGCAAAATCGAGCTCAACGGCCTCAGTGGGCTGCTCGAGCGCCAGGTCGATGGCATTGCGCAGGCTATCGGCGTTAGAGATATCGATCTCGCCGGTTACCTTAATGGTGTAGAGCTCTGGCGTGGGGTTGGTGGAAATACCCAAATCCATGTATACGCTCCTTTACGTATCGAAAGTGTGGATAGTACTGGACGCGGACTTGCGAGGCTTTGCGCGTTAGGCGCGCTCGGCACGAGCAAGCTCGGCAGCGACAAGCTTAACGGCCAGCACCAGCACATCGAGCGCGGCCTCCAAGTCCTCGACCGTGGGATAGCTCGGCGCGATGCGGATGTTGGTGTCGCGCGGATCCTTGCCATAGGGCCAGGTAGCACCGGCCGGCGTGAGCTTGACGCCCAGGTCGGCACAAAGCGCGGCGACCTTTTGGGCCGAGCCCTCGGGACCATCAAAACTCACAAAGTAGCCGCCGCGAGGATGCGTCCAAGTAGCGCAGCCCGTCTCGCCCAGGCCCTCGGTGAGCTTGCGCTCAACGGCCTCAAAGCGCGGGCGCAAGAACTCGGCATGCTTTTTCATGTGCTCCTTGACCGCCTCGATGGTGGGAAGGAAGCGCACGTGACGCAGCTGGTTGAGCTTGTCGGCGCTGATGAGGCCGGCCTTCAGGCGCTTGGAGAACTCCGCGATAACCGCGGGGCTCGCACCGATAAAGCCGATACCGGCGCCCGGGAAGGTGATCTTGGACGTCGAGGCAAAGGCCACTACGCGGTCCTCGGTGCCCGCCGTGCGGGCAAGATCGAAGATGTTGGCGAGCTTGTCGGTCTCATCGTACAGGTCGTGCACGCAGTAGGCGTTGTCCCAGAAGATACGGAAATCGGGCGCGGCCGTGGGCATCTCGACCAGGCGACGTACAGTGTCCTCGCTAAAGGTGATACCCGTGGGGTTGGAATACTTGGGCACGCACCAGATACCCTTGATGGAATCGTCGGCGGCAACGAGGCGCTCGACCTCGTCCATGTCGGGGCCGTTGTCAGTCATAGCGACGGGAACGTTCTCGATACCCAAGTCGGCGGTGATGCCAAAGTGGCGATCGTAGCCGGGAACAGGGCACAAGAACTTGACCTTCTTGCCGTCGTGCGCGGCCTCGTAAGCCTCCCAAGGGTCGCTACCACACGAGCCGCAACGCCAGAACATACCGGCGATATCGTGCTCGATCAGCAAGCTCGACGAGCCCAGCACGAGCGTCTGCTCGGCGGGGCAACCCAAGAACTCCCCTGCCAGCTTGCGTGCCGAGGGAATGCCCTCAAAGCAGCCGTAGTTGGAGCAGTCGACGTTGCCGTCGTGCAGATCGGCATCGGCATTGAGGATATCGAGCATGGGTCGAGAGATGTCCACCTGGGAGGGCGACGGCTTGCCGCGGGCCATGTCGAGCGCCAGGCCCTTGGCCTTGACCTCGGCGACCTCGGCTTTGAGCGCCTCGATGGCGGCATCGAGTTCGGTGGTTTCCATCTTCTGGTAGATCGTCTGCATGGGTGCGACCTTTCGCGAAGCGGTACGTTGCAGTTCGTCTAAGTATAGACCGCCACCGCCGCAACGGTATGAAGCCGTGATAGATTAAGTCCATCGCAATGAATTACGAATCGCCGCGTATGCCGGCGTGAAGCGCCCAAGGAGGCACTATGGAGTACGGATCGTTCCAGGCCGAGGAATTCGGCGACCTGCAGCGCCTGGTCGACGGACTGTTTTACGACCGCCACGCCATCGACCGCCTGGATCTGATCGTACAGGCCGAAATCTTGGACCTGGCGCCCGATCTCATGGAAATCGTCAACCTGCTACCGCCCGGCTATTACGACCGCCAGTCACTTTGCGACCAGCTCAACTCGGCCCTTGCCGCCCACGGCTGGGGCGCCGTCTACGGAACGGTGGAATAAGCCTCGAGGCCGACGATTTGGCCCGCTTCCCGACCCTGGCGAGGCTTGTTTTAGGGCTTGTGGCCAAAAAAGGGCAAATATGAGTACTGTTGCCTTTTTAGTAGCAGCGATTCTTGGTCGAAATCGGCAAAACTCGACTTGAAACTCCCTAATCACCGTCAGCTAGCGCCAAATTGGAAGTCGATGATCACTCATTAACGTACAGTTCTTATAACTTTGTTCATTATTTTCCATACCTAAAATGAAACGCCGTTTGTGACAGTACTCACAAACGGCGTTTTTTGACCACCGGCGTGTCTGGCAGGCGGCAAGCACCGCCCGAATCCGCATTTTGAACGCGCCCGAATCGGTTCTGGAGCCGGTTTTCGCGCTCTTACTCGTCTTTGGGCGCGGGGTGTTTGCAGACCACGCTCATGTAGATCATGCCGAGCACGGCAGCGGTGACCGAACCGGCAAGGATGGCGGCCTTGGCGGCCAGGACCTCAAACTGGGCCGTCGGGAAGGCAAGGCCGCTGATGAGAATCGACATGGTAAAGCCGATGCCGCCCAGAATGCCCACACCGGCAATCATGTGCCAGTTGACATTGCGCGGCAGCTCGGAAATCTTGAGCTTGACCAAGGCGAACGTCATACCAAAGATGCCGATCGGCTTGCCCAGCAGCATGCCAAAGTACACGCCGAGCGTCACCGGGTCGGTGAGTAGTGTGCTCATGTCCACGCCCACTAGGCGAACCTGTGCGTTCACGAACGCAAAGATCGGCAGGATCACAAAGTTGACCGGCGTGGAGATCAGACGCTCCATGCGGATGAGCGGCGGGGTCACGCGGTGCATGACGCGCTCGACCTTGGTGGTCGAGACGGTAAAGTCATGCTGGCCCAAGATGTGCGCCTCGTCGTCGTAGCGGTCGTCGAGCAGCGGCAGGCACTCGCCCAACCAATCGGTGAGGCTATCGAGCTTGACGCCGCACTTGGCCGGGATGGTAAAGGCCAAGATGACACCAGCAAGCGTGGCATGTACGCCGCTCTTGAACATGCAGAACCACAGCAGCAGACCCAGTACCGAATACGGGGCAAGGCGGTAATGCTGCGTCTTGTTGAGCCACACGAGCGCGCAGGTCACAAGCGCGGCGGCGCCCAACCAAAACGGATTGGGGCTCTGACCGTAGAAGATGGCGATGGCGGCGATGGAAATGAGGTCGTCGGCGATGGCGAGCGTCGAGAAGAACACGCGCACGCCGTTGGGCACGCGATTACCCAAAAGCGACAGCACGCCCAGCGCAAAGGCAATATCGGTTGCCATGGGAATGGCCCAGCCGTTGTGCGCGCCGGCATGGTTAAAGATCAGATAGATGCAGGCGGGAACGACGACGCCGCCCACGGCCGCCAGCATGGGAAGCATAGCCTGGCGCGGGTTTTTGAGCTCGCCGACCGTCATCTCATACTTGAGCTCAATGCCCACCAGCAAAAAGAAAATCGCCATGAGGAAGTCGTTGACGAAAAGCTCGACGGTGAGACCGGCCGTAAGGTTGCCCAGACCCACATACAGCGGGGTCTCCAAAAAGTGATGGATGGCCTCGTAGGCATCGGTATTGGCGCAAATGACGGCGGCGATGGCGGCGAAGACCATGACGGCGGCGGAAATCGTGCCGTTCTCGGCGATGCGCTCCCAGATGTCGTGACGTTCAAAGCGCTTGCGCTCACGAACGTTGAACAGCTGCTCAGTTGCTGCCATGGGCGGCTCCTTTCACGGGAAAGCTCCCGTCTTAAAAAAGCACGGCCCGCCCAAGTGGCGGCGCCGCGCTCTAACGTATTACGCTTGCATCTAGCCTACCCTGCACGACAAGCACGCAGGCGTGGCCGAAAAGCGGAACCACAGGTTGAACATTATTTGTTCAACGGCACGGGCATACCTGTCCAAGAGACGACGCGGCGCCGTGCACAAAAAACGACCGGAGCGCGGGGCGTCCGCGGTCCGGTCGTGGCGCTTGGTCAACTAAACCTAGCAGGCGGCCATGATGGGGGCAGCGACCTGCTTCTTACGGGAGAGGACGCCCGGCATCCAGACGCCGTCGTGCTCGTCGGCAATGCCCAGGCCCTTCTGAGCGGCCTCGGTCTCGCCCTCGAGCAGGACCTGCGAGCCCTCCTCCATGATGTCAGTGATGCACAGGACGATGCCGTCGGCACCTTTCTCAGCGGCGTAGGCGCGCATGGCCTCGCGAATCTCGTCGATCATGCCGAGTGCGCGGGTCTTGTCGACAGTCTCGTACTGGCCGATGAGCAGCTTCTTGCCGGCGGGCTCGAACATCTTGATGTCGTTGCCGACCATCTCGGCTGCGGTGAAGGAGCCGGACGGGCGGGTGAGGAAGACTTCCATGCCAAACTTGACCGGGTCGACGCCCACCTGCTCGCCGAGCTTGGCGGCGACGGCGCGGTCGACATCGGTGGTGGTGGGGCTCTTGAGCATGAGCGTGTCGGTCATCATGGCCGAGAGCAGCAGCTTGGCCTGAACGTCGGAAAGCTCAACGCCGAGCACGCCGGCGAGCTTGGTGACGATGGTGCAGCTGGAGCCCCAGGGCAGGCAGATGTAGTGCAGCGGGCCGGCGGTCTCGAAGTCGCCGATGCGGTGATGATCGACAACGCCAAAGACCGTGGCGTCCTTAAGGCCGGCGACGGACTGGGCGGACTCGTTGTGGTCGGTGAGGACGACGAGCTGACCGGACTCGACGGACTCGATCACGCGAGGCTCGGCGATGCCGGCGTCGGCGAGCAGCTTGGCGGACTCGGCCGGAAGCTGGCCTAGGGCGCAAGCCTCGTAGGTGTTGCCGGCATACTCAACCTGGTTGAGCAGCTGGGACAGGACGACGGCGCTCATGATGGCGTCGTTATCGGGGTTCTGGTGACCAAAGACAAGAACGTTTGCCATGGATATCCTCCACTTGATATGTGTACTTGGACGTAGCTATGGTAGCACGCCGATGCCGAGCCTTCGCAGACGGAAGGGCCACGGCATATTTTGGGGCGCAGGCACGGGGGCCAAGGCTGTCCCTTTTGCACCATGTTGGTGCAATGTAACCTGTCCCCCTTGCACCAGCTATTTACCGGCAGCGCGCAGGGCTACGTAGGCGGCACCGATGATGCCGGCGTCGTTTCCGAGCGAAGCGACCTTAATGGGCGTCTCGCGCGAGGCGGAAAGCGCGTACTGCTTAAAGTGCTCGCGAACCTTGTCGAGGTAGACATCGGCCGAGGCGGAGGCGCCGCCGCCGATGAGGAACATCTCGGGATCAACCACGTTGGCAATAAGCGCCAGTGCGCGGCCGAGATAGTCGGCCATGGTATCGGCCGCGGCCAGCGCGAGCTTGTCGCCCTCGCGACAAGCCTGGAACACGTCCTTGGAATCGGAGGGGCCGGTCAGCTCGATGGGCTCGACGCCTGCCTTCTTGCACTCGGCAAGGTAGTTGCTCACCACGCCGGTGGCGCTGGAATACTGCTCCAGGTGGCCATGGCCGCCGCAGCCGCAGGTGCGCTCCTCGGCCGGGTTCAGGCACATGTGGCCAATCTCGCCGCCAGCACCCACAACGCCCGATACCACGTCGCCGTTAACGATAACGCCGCCGCCCACGCCGGTACCAATGGTAACCATCACCACGTTCTGTACGCCCTTGGCAGAGCCGAGCCAGGCCTCGCCCATAGCAGCAGCGTTGGCGTCGTTCTCGTACTTAACGACCGCGTCGGGGCAGTGCTCCTGGATGGCGATCTTGAGCTCGGGCAGGTTGATGGCGATGTTCGCCTTGACCTTGGCATCGCCCGATGCCGGGATGGGGCACGGAACGGCCAGGCCAATGCCCGACACAAAGGCACGCGGAATCTGGGCCTTGGCGACCACCTGGTCGATAGCCTCGGTCACCGCGGCAAAGCCCGCAGCGTCAACGATGGGAGGCGTGGGCACGCTAGCCTTGGCAAGCAGGTTTCCGTCCTCATCGAACAGACCCTCCTTGACCGAGGTGCCGCCGACGTCGATGCCGATGTAATACTGCTTAGGTTCCATGGGAGCCCGCCTTTCTCGTTTAAACATTGCCTGTATGGTACCGCTCCCAAGGCAAAAACCTACCAAAAAGGACAGGTTTGTTTTGGCAGGTTTTATCTGGGGAAGCGCAGAGTACGAGATTCGGTTCGCTGGGTGTTATATCGGTTCGGCCCCGTCCTCGGACCGATCATTTCTCAACACGACACTACTCAGATGTTTATCATTTAAAACGCTCTAATTTTTCAAGCGGGGCGACTTTTAATTTTATCTTCCTCGAACTTTTCAATAACTCAATAGAGATACTTAGGTGTTGACTATACTTTCTTTTATTCTCAATCAAGTTGGAAAGGAGGTTCCTTGATTCCCAAATACGAGGCGATAGCTGCAGATATTCGTCAAAGTATTGAGGATGGCGCTCTTAAACCGGGCGACAAGCTTCCCACCGTCGTTGAGTTCTGCGAGCTCTATAGCGTTTCAAAAATCACCGTCAAACGAGCTCTTGAACAAATCACCGAAGAAGGTCTTATTACCAGCCGGCGTGGATCGGGTACCTACGTTAAGGGCACGGCGGGGCTTCCTGGCCAGGTGTTTTTTCAAGGCAAGAACGACCGTGCCCAGGGCTTTTCGTATGAACACCGCGGGGAAAAGGTGACCTCGGTGGTCTACGATTTCTCGATCGTCAATCCGCCGGCAGAGGTTGCGACCCAGCTGGGAATGGCCGAAGACGACTTTGCCTATCACATCGTGCGCGTGCGCCAGGTCGACGAGAAGCCCATCGTCATCGAGTACACCTATATGCCGCTCGAACTGATCCCAGGCCTTAAAAAGAAGGACCTGTACGGATCGGTCTACGGCTTTATCCGCGAGCAATGCGGGCTGAAGATTTCGAGCTTCCATCGCACCATTCGCGCTGTCGCGGCAACCGAGGAAGAGGCTGAGCGCCTGGATACCAAACCCGGCTCTCCCCTGCTCGAACTCAACCAGATTGGCTTCTTGGATAGCGGCACCGCGTTTGAATATTCTATCTCGCACAACGTAGGCGACCGCTTTGAGCTGCACAACGTAACGCTGGCCTAGTTTTGTAATCCGGTGGGTGCTCGTTTTGAGGTGTCTTACGCGGCACCCGCACAACCTTATGGGAGTATGCACATGTCCGATTTGATTAAACTCACGCCGATCTTCCACGAGAAGATCTGGGGCGGCCGCCAGCTCGAAACCGTATTTGGTTACGACATTCCCGAGGGTCCCATCGGTGAGTGCTGGGCCATCTCGGCCCATCCCAACGGCGACTGCCAGATTGCGGAGGGCCCGTATGCCGGCCACACGCTGTCATGGCTGTGGGCCGAGTATCGCGAGCTCTTTGGCAACTGCGAGGGCAAGGAGTTCCCGCTGCTCATTAAGATTCTGGACGCCAAGGACGACCTTTCAATCCAGATTCACCCCAACGACGAGTACGCCGCCGAGCACGAGAACGGCAGCCTGGGCAAAACCGAGTGCTGGTACGTGCTGGATTGCGAGCCCGGTGCCACGATCATCGTCGGCCAGCGCGCGCATGACCGCGCCGAAGCCGCACAGATGATCGAGGAAGGCCGTTGGGACGAGATGCTCAACGTGCTGCCGATTCACAAGGGTGACTTTTTCCAGATTGACTCCGGCACCGTTCACGCCATCAAGACCGGCACGCTCATTTTGGAAACGCAGCAGTCGAGCGACGTGACGTATCGTCTGTACGACTACGACCGCCCGGGCACCGACGGCAAGCTGCGCCCGCTGCACATTGGGCAGAGCCTCGACTGCATCAACTTTGGTGCTCAGGCTCCGACCGACGGCACGGTGACCGCGCCCGAGGTGGACGGCGTGACCGAGCTCGAGTCCAACCCCTGCTACACCGTCGACCGCGTACGTGTTGACGGCAACAAGACCCTCGACCAGCGCTGGCCCTTCATGTGCCTGTCAGTCATCGACGGCGAAGGCACCGTCTGCGGCGACCCCGTCCACAAGGGAAGCCACCTGCTGGCTCCGAGGACCGTCAGCTCCATCGACCTCGAAGGCAAGATGGAACTGATCATCAGCCACCTCTAGGTCACAACAACAACCAAAACGAAACAAGGGGCTCCCCCGTTCATCAACGGAGGAGCCCCTACTCGTATCTACATATCAGCCCACCCGGTTCTCCAAATCAAAAAGCGGACGAGCGGAGCGGCGTTCGCAAGCAATGTTACCCAAGGACCTGGGCGGGCGTATGGAACAACATCGATCGCGAGTTCCGCACGAGCCGGAGAGCACTTAATGTGCTCTCCGTGCGAGCAGGACTGCCCGAGCAGGCGACCAAAGCCCCCGGCGCGCCCGCCTAGCCGGATGTACGGGTTTTCCAGGTGCGGCAGATCGGCCTGAAAGAGGAGGGCATAGACCTTGAGGTCATGCCCGACGATTGAAGGCCGAGGTGTCGTGCCTGGGAAAGCCGCCTAGGTCAGTTTCACTATAGGCGCGAAGCCTTTCATGAGCTTTTTGGTCTGGCCGGTCTTTTCGAATTGAACCTCGATCATGTCTCCAGCGACCGAGATCACGGTACCCGTGCCAAAGGTCTTATGGCTCACGGTATCGCCCACGGCAAAGTCCTGCGATGCGCTGGCACGATCGACCTTGCGCTCCACCGTCGGGGACACCTTGGACGACGGCTTTTTGACGCGCGGCGCGCCCGAGCCAAAGGTCGAGGCAACACGGCCGGCGTCGGGCGAGACCCCACGATGGCGCTCGGTTCCGTAGCTACTGCCGCCAAAGAAGTCGTCGAAGCTCGATCCGCCGCGCGAACCGGAACCGCCGGTCGAGCGCGTATGCGAGCCAAACACCTTGCCGCCGTACATATCCGAGCCCATGCCCGAGCCAAAGGTGCCGTGACGGTCGCCGCGCTTCTCCCAGCCCGTGCCCTCAAAACCGGCAGAACCGATGCCGCTAAACTCGATATCCTCAAACGGAATCTCGTTGAGGAAGCGCGAGCGCGGGTTGGCAGAGGTCGAGCCGTAGGTGCGACGCGTGGCCGCATAGGTCAGGAACAGGCGCTTGCGAGCACGCGTGATGGCGACGTAGGCCAAGCGACGCTCCTCCTCGAGCTTGCCCGGATCGTCACTACCGCCAAAGTCGTGCACGTGCGGGAAGATGCCCTCCTCCATGCCGGCCACGAACACCGCCGGGAACTCCAGGCCCTTGGCGGAGTGGATAGTCATCATGGTAATGGCATGCGTCTCGCCGGCCAGGGAATCCAAGTCGGAGCGCAGGGCCAGCCACTCCATGAGTGCCGGCAGCGCCTTACAGGTGAGCGGACCGTAGGTGCGCTCGATCTCGTCGGCATGCACGGCACCCGCCGGCATCTCCGTCGGCGCGGCATACGCGTTGCCCGCGATGGCGGCGGCCAGGGCATCCTGCGGCGAGAGCGCCGGGGCGGCTAGGCTATCGAGCGGATTGGAACCTGCGGCATCGCGCGCGCCGACGAGCGCCTCAAACGAGGATGCCGGGGCAGATGGCCCCGGTTCGGGCGCGGGCGCGCTCACCACGACGGACTCGGGCTCGGCGCCGGCAGGCACATCGGCAACACCGGCTGCGCGCAGCTCTTCCAAGCTCTCGAGCGTACCCTCGATGTCCTCGTGCGTCTCCTCAAATTCGGCAGCGACGCCCAGGAATTCCTGGATGTTCTCGGCGCGGCTCTCGGACTCCATGGTACCCTCGGCGCGGAAAGCCTGCAGCAGGCCCGTCTTATCGACGATCATCTCGACGACGTCCTTGAGTTCGCCGTCCATGCGGCGACCCTCGCGCACTAGCGAGACAAAGCTCGACAGGCCATTGCGCACCTTGGCGCTAAACATGCCCGTCTCGGCTGTTGCGATCTCGCAGGCCTGGAAGAACGAGCAACGGTTGTCGCGCGCCAGCTGCTCAATCTTTTGGATCGAGGTGGAGCCGATGCCGCGGCGCGGCGTGTTGATGACGCGCTTGACGCTCATCTCGTCTGCCGGGTTCACGATCATCTTAAGGTAGGCCATGACGTCGCGGATCTCGGCACGGTCGAAGAATCGCGTGCCGCCCACGATCTTGTAGGGCACGCCTGCGCGCAGGAACATATCTTCGAGGATACGCGACTGGGCGTTGGTGCGGTAGAACACGGCGATATCGTCGTAACTCGTGCCTTTGGCATGCAGTTTTTCGATCTCGCCGGCAATCCAGCGGCCCTCGTCGCGCTCGTCGCTTGCCTGGAAGGCCTGGATCTTCTCGCCATCGCCCTCGGCCGTAAACAGGCGCTTGTCCTTGCGCTGCGAGTTGTGGCGCACCACGGCGTTGGCGGCGCTCAGGATATGGCCCGTGGAGCGGTAGTTCTGCTCCAGCTTAACGGTCTTGCAGTTTTTAAAGTCCTGCTCAAAGTCCAGGATGTTGGTGATGTCGGCGCCACGCCAGCTATAAATGGACTGGTCATCGTCGCCCACGACCATGAGGTTTTGGTACTTGGCGGCCAGCAGGTTGGCGATCTCGTACTGGACGTGGTTGGTGTCCTGATACTCGTCGACGCTAATGTAGCGGAAACGCTCTTGGTACTTATCGAGCACCTCGGGGCGGGTGCGCAGCAGCTCGAGCGTGCGCACGAGCAGGTCGTCGAAGTCCATCGCGTTGGCGGCGCGCAGGCGGCGTTCCAGCTCCAGGTAGACCTGCGCGGCCTTTTTGTCGTTGGGGCTGTCGGCGGATTTGAGCATGTCCTCGGGGCCGATCATGGCGTTTTTGGCCGAACTGATCTTGCTGCGGATCATATTGATGGGGAATTGCTTTTGCTCGATACCGAGCGCCTGCATAATATCGCGCACCATGCGCTTGGAATCGTCATCATCGTAGATGGTGAACTGACCGGTGTAGCCCAGCAGGTCAGCGTCCTCGCGCAGCATGCGCACGCACATAGCATGGAAGGTGCACACCCACATGCCGCGGGTACCGCTGGGGATGAGTGCCGCCAGACGCTCGCGCATCTCGGCCGCGGCCTTGTTGGTAAACGTGATGGCAAGGATCTGCCAGGGCTTAACGCCCAGGTCGCCGAGCATATGTGCGATGCGGAAGGTCAAGACGCGGGTCTTACCCGAGCCGGCGCCGGCAAGGACCAGCAACGGACCCTCGGTGGTCAGGACCGCCTCGCGCTGGGCGGGATTAAGGCTGTCGATGTCGACGAGCGGCTTGGCGGGTTTGGGTGCCGGCGCGGGAGCGTCGTAGATGTCGAGCGGGACGAGCTCGGGTTCCGGCGCAGCGGGGGCGGCATATGCATCGAGCGGCACGGGTTCCGGCGCGGGCGGCACGGGTACCGCGGCGTTCTTTTCCCAGGGCAAGGGCTGGGTCATGGGCGACTCCTCATCTGACGGACGGCGCGCCTGCGGGCAGCGCCATAGTTTGAGCCGTACCAGTATACCGAGCCGCGCGGACACCGACGCAAATCACACCGCGACTCCGTGCGCCGCCGTCAGGCCCGCCCCAGCGGATTTGGCGCAATGGGGTCAGGTTAGTCTGCACCATGTTGCTGCAAAGCAACCTGTCCCCATTGCACCAATCAGGGAGCCACCGATGTCATGGCAACGGCAGCGAGCGGCGGCCAGAACGAACAAATTGGCATGAAAAGAGGGCGGCATAGACCTTTTGGTCATGCCGCCCTCTTTGAATGACAAGTTGTCGTTCTGGCCGCCGCGCAGCGTCAACCAAGCTACAGGCCGAGCATAGGCTCCAAGACGAAGAAGTACGCAAGCACCACGATGCCCAGAATGATGCGGTAGACGCCGAAGCACTTGAAGTCGTGACGGCGGACGAAGCCCATGAGCCACTTAATGGCGATGAGCGAAACCACAAAGGCCACAACGCAGCCCACGCCCAGGATGGCGATCTCGTTGGCGCCAAAGGTACCGCCCTTGATGAAGTACTTGACCAGCTTGAGCGCACTCGCGCCAAACATGACGGGAATGGCCAGGAAGAACGTAAACTTGGACGCCACCGAACGCGTACAGCCCAAAAGCAAGCCGCCAATGATGGTGGAACCGGAGCGAGACGTTCCAGGCACCAGCGAAAGCACCTGGAAGCAGCCGATACCCAGCGCAGTCTTCCAGCTCAGGTCCTCGAGCGTGGTGATGGAACCAAAGTCCAGATCCTCGTCATCGCCCTCATCCTCAGCGGTAGCCGCGGCGGGCGCCGCAAAGTGCGCACCGGCGGGACGTCCACCCGACACCACAGCACGCGAACCAAACGAACCGGCAACGGCCATTTCCTCGCGCTTGCTCGCGCGCCAGTTCTCGATCACGATAAACAGCACGCCGTACACAATGAGCGCCAGCGCCACGACTGGAGCATTGTAGAAATGCTCCTCCATCCAGTCGTTGAGCGGCAGGCCGATCGCCGCGGCGGGAATGCAGCCGAGCACAATCTTGCCCCACAGCACCCAGGTGTCGCGACGGCCCTCCTTGCCCTTGCTGGGCGAGAACGGATTGAGCTCATGGAAGAACAGCACACAGACGGCCAGAATGGCGCCGAGCTGAATCACGACCAGGAACATATTCCAGAACGTCTCGCTCACGTTCATCTTGACGAACTCGTCCACCAAGATCATGTGACCGGTCGACGAAACAGGCAGCCATTCGGTGATGCCCTCGACCAGGCCCATGAAGGCAGATTTTAGAAGCTCGATAATATCCAAAGGGACCCCCTCGTTAGACACCCGCCGATATTGTTCTGCGGACGGTGCGGGCGATGTCCCATTATCAACCGTTGGCGGCGCGCCTGCGCCTACCCTTACCAAAAAACTCGCCCGTTCACAGAATTGCGAGCGGTCAAACCCAAATCCTTGGGTATAACTGCAACAAGATAAAGTGTCCGGCGGCCGACGCGCCCGCGCCCGCCCGATGCACGAGCCCCGCGCCCGTGCGATAGACCAAGGAGGAAACCATGAACGAGGGCTACACCAAGGTATTTGTTTCACTCGACGGTACTGAGCAGCAGGATTTTGTGCTCGCACGCGCCATCAAGGTCGCCGCGAACAACGGCGCCAAGCTAATCATCGGCCACGTTATCGATTCCACGGCGCTCGAGAGCGCCGGTTCCTATCCGGTCGATCTGGTCAACGGCCTAGAGGAGGCATTTAAGAACTCCATCGCCAAGCAGCTCGAAGAGGCCAAGGCCAATCCCGATATTCCCGAGGTCGAGGTCATGATTCGCGCCGGCCGCATTCGCGAGACGCTCAAGGACGAGATGCTCGACGTGGTTAAGCCCGACCTGGTGCTCTGCGGCGCCCGCGGCCTGTCCTCGATCAAGTATGCGCTGCTGGGTTCGATTTCGACGTTCCTGCTGCGCAACACGGACTGCGACATCTTGGTCGTGAAGTAGCGTGCTCCCACCGGCCGCGGGGCCTGCGGGGTTTCCACGGGCACGTCCTCGCCGCGTTGCGGCTGCGGGATGTGCCCTTAGGAAACCCCTCCCGGCCCCGCGGCCTTCGCAGCCTTACTTCAGCGAGTTGTCTGATGGAAAAATGGCGTGCCGCCCCGTTTGGGGCGGCACGTTTTTCATGGGCGGCACGTTTTTGTTTGGGCGGGCGTCTGCCGCGTGCGTTACTCGAAGTATTGGAACTTGTTGGTCGAGAAGGCGAATGTTACGACGAAGCCTTCGCCGGGCTCGGATGCTGCGGTGACGTCGATGCCCATCTTGGAGCACAGGCGCGCCACCAGGTAGAGGCCGATGCCCGTTGCGCGCTTGGTGGTGCGACCGTTGTCGCCGGTAAAGCCCTTCTCGAACACGCGCGGCAGGTCGGCCGCGCTCACGCCGCAGCCGTTGTCCGCGACGGTAAGCTCGATGCGCTCGCTCGCCAGGCCCTCGTCCAGCAACGCACCCGAAAACACGATCTTTGCGCCGTCCTCACGCGCATATTTAATGCTGTTCTGAATGAGCTGGCCCAGAATAAACTCGAGCCACTTCTCGTCGGTAAAGACCTCAAAGTCGAGGTTCTCGCACACCGGAGCCACGTGCGCCGCGATGAGCTCGCGGGCGTTGGCTTTAATCGCGCCCGTCACCAAGGTTTTGAGATCCCAGCGGCGAATCAGGTAGTCGCGCTCCACGACTTCCGAGCGCGCATAGTACAGCGCCTGGTCGATATAGCGCTCCACGCGGGCAAGCTCGCGGCCCAGGTCATCCACACGCGACAGATCGTCTTCGCTGCCGTCCAGGTTTTCCAAAATCAGATGGGCTGCTGCCAGGGGCAGCTTGGCCTCGTGGACCCAGCTCTCGATATAGTCGCGATAGTCATCGGTCTGGCGCCTGCCTTCGGCAACCTCGCCACAAGCGGCTTTGCCCACCCGACGCAAGACCTCATACTCGAGCTCGCCCTCGGCATAGGTCGGACATTGCACCATCTCCTGCACCCATGCGGGACTCTCGAGCTCCTCTGCCGCACGCTCCAGCTGGCGCAGAAAACGACGACGGCGCGCGTGCTCGATCACGATGCCGAGCATACCAAAGATATAGGACACGCCGACCGCCACGACCACGATGGAAACGGGTGCGCCGGCGACCGTCAGCACAAAGCAGCTCAACAGCACGCCGCACGTCCACACGGCGACGGGAAGCAGCGCATCTTTAAAGAACTTGGCAAACGACATAGCCGGCCCCTAGATCGAATAGCCCTGGCCGCGGTGCGTGGTCAAATACCCCTTGATGCCAATTTTTTCGAGCGTGGTGCGCAGGCGGTTGATGTTGACGGTGAGCGTATTGTCGTCCACAAAGGCGTCGGAGTCCCACAGGTCCTGCATGATGGCCGAGCGCGAAACGATCTTGCCCGCGCGGCTCAGAAGCAGCGAGAGGATACGCAGCTCGTTTTTGGTGAGCTCGGTGCTGGTGCCCGTTTGTGTGTTGGTGACCATGGAGCGTGCGAGGTCGAGCTCCAGTCCCTTGTGGACGAGCGTGCTGCGCTCGCCCGCCGTCGCGGTGCGACGCAGTAGTGCGTTGATGCGCGCCACGAGCACACGGGCGCTGTAGGGCTTGGGAACAAAGTCGTCCGCGCCGAGCGTCATGGCCATGACCTCGTCGATCTCGGTCGTACGCGACGTGAGGACGATGATGGGAACCTCGGATTCGCGGCGAACCTCATGGCAGATATGCTGGCCGTCCTTGACGGGAAGCGTCAGGTCGAGCAGCACCAAGTCGGGCGCGGCGGCGAGAATATCGCGCGAAACATGCTCGAACGATTCGCAGGCCTCGACCTCAAAACCGGCACGGGCAAGGATGTCGGCAAGCTCGCGACGAATGGGTTCGTCGTCCTCAACGATATAGATCAGCGCCATGGATTCCGCTCCCCTCTTGGTTGTCTTGCCACCATTATGGCTGCGAAACTGCAGGTGCGCGCCACGCACGTCGCCAAGGTGACAGAACTGTTCGCGAGCGGGGGCGTTTTGTCCGCCTTACGCTCGCGACGGGAACGGGGACCAAAATGATTATTAAATCCCCGTCCCAGAATAATCATTTAGCGGCGGGCGCGAAGCTTTTCGTAGCCTTCGGCGAAGAAGGCGACCGTGGCGGCGTCGGCCTCGGTGGCGTTCGTCTCGGTCGCGGGGACCACGCCGTGCTCGTCGCTCACCAGGAACAGCGCGCCCTTGAGCTGAGCGGGGATGTCTACGCGCGTGACCGGGATGCCCTTGGTCTGGGCCAGCTGCTCGATGAGCGTCGCCGTGCCGCACAGGCACTCGTCCGCTGGCGCCACAAAGGCAAGCTCGCCGTTATCGACGGCGGCGAGCAGCTCGGGCGCCACGCCGGTTTCGTCGGCCTCGGAGCGGGCCTCGGCGGAGCGGGCGCGTAGCGCCTTGGCCGACGTATCGGTTAGCGGCTCGTACTCCCCCACCGTCATGGCGGCGTTGCCGTTGACGTCGATCACCAGCATGAGCACGCCGTCGCGTGCGGTGTAATCGCCCTCGGCAAGCGACCACTCAACGTGCTGCTTGGCCCAGCTGAGCATGTTATGGGTAAGCGGCTCGCCCTGCACCAAGCGCTCGGACAGCGCGCGAATGTGACGGTTGAGCATGGGCACCTTTTTGTTGGACATGCGCCAACGGCAGACAAGCGCGGGCTTGTCGAGCGTAAACTTCTCGACCGCCTCCTGATTGGCGCAAAAGTCCTCGTACGCACGCTGATCCTCGGCATTGCCAAACAGCTCGGCATCATCAATCTGGGGCATGGTCATACCTTTCGTGTTAGTCATTCCGTCCTCTTATACCAAAAAGACGGCCCTCCAAACGGAGCAGCCGTCTTTTGCAGAGATAATTTTAGAAGCGAGGCGGTCCAAGGGACGAGATAACATCCCATCCTCCCCAGTCAACCTAACAGGTCGGCGAGGGTTGCCCAGGTGCCGCAGATTGCCGTGAAAGAGGAGCGACGCGTACTTGGGTACGCGAGCGACGAATGAGCGGCAAGGTGCGG
>CABURV010000024.1 GCA_902494035.1 uncultured Collinsella sp. | reverse complement strand
CTTCGGCCGCCAATCCCGCTTCAACGATTAACCGCCTTTGGCCAAAAAGAAAGCCGGGCAGGTGCGGAAAACCGCAACTGCCCGGCGATATGCGTGAGGGTACATAAACCCCGTCTTAAATGAGCTACTAGAGGAGGTTGAGGGGGAGCTGGGGGGCGTCTCCCCAGAGTTTCTCGAGGCGGTAGAAGTCGCGGGCTTCGGGAGTGAAGACGTGGACGACAACCGAGCCGTAGTCCATGAGCATCCAGGTCTTCTGCTCGCGGCCCTCGATGGAGAACGGATGCTCGCCGCAAGCCTCGGCGACCTTCTCCTCGATCTCGTCGACGATAGAATCGACCTGGCGGTTGTTGGTACCGGTGGCGAGCACAAAGTAGTCGCACACATCGGAAAGCTCGGTCAGGTCGAGCACCTGAACGTCCTCGCCCTTCTTGTCGTAGGCGGCCTGCGCAGCGGCGCGGGCGACATCCTCGGCGGCGACACCGCTCGCGGACAGCGAGGCGGCGGTGCGGTCGGACGTGGCGGCGAAGCTCTTGTGCTCCACACCTTCAAGAATCTGCTCGTCAGTCATGGTCTCGTCGGCCATGGAATACCTCTTTCTAGACGCACCCGAGCTAGCGCAGCTGGGCGTAATGGTTGTAAATCGTAATAGCCGTGGGATAAAGATAGCGCCCGGACTGGATCACATAGACCAAACCCTGCGCAAAACAGGAGAAGAACAACTCGTCGAGCGTCGACTCCCCCACCATCTTGCGCAGCGCATGCGCATAGTCGCCGTGGCGGTTGGGCTCGATGGCATCGGCCACAAAGACCACCATATCGAGCGGCGTCATGTCGCAGGCACCCACGGTGTGACGGTCGACAGCCTGGAAAACGGCCGGCGACAACTCGGGGAAAAGCTGCGGAAGCTCATAGGCGGCAACAGGACCATGCAAAAGCGGCGTCGCGGCGGAAGGAGAGCCGGCAATCTTAATGCCGTAATGCAGAGCGCGCGTAACCAGCTCGTCGTCGGAGAGCACTTTGTCCCAGTCGTGGATCAGACCGGCAGCAGCGGCATCAAAGCGGTCAACGCCGTAGACCTCGGCCAGATGAAGTGCGGTCTCGGCAACACCCAGCGAATGCACATAGCGCTTGCGCTTATCCTTCATGCGAACATCGAGCAGCTCTTGAATGCGCTTGAGCAGCGCGCGCTCATCGCCCTCAAACTGATCCTCTACCGACAACGTAGACCCCCATCACTCAAAATCTTCTTGGCCCAATTCGGCATATAGCCTGCGTTTGCGAATGTAGCCGAGCACGGACTCGCTCGTAAGGTAGCGCACGCTCATGCCGCGGGCAACTCGCTTACGAATGTTCGTCGAGCTGATCGCCAGCGCCGGAATCTGAATATAGCGCACGTCGAACGGCAGCCCCGACTCTTTGATTCGGGCACGCGCCGTATCGATATCAAAGCCCGGTCGCGTCGCAGCAATAAAGGTGGCAAGCTCAGCGATTCGTTCGGCATCATGCCAGGTCACAATATCGATAATCGCGTCGGCGCCCGTAATAAAGTAGAGCTTTACCTGCGGCGGGTAAAAGTCGCGAAGGGCATGAAGCGTATCGGCCGTATAGGTTACGCCCGGACGGTCGATCTCGAACCGGCTCGCCAAAAAGGCCGGGTTCGCGGCGGTGGCGAGGACCGTCATGGCATAACGGTCCTCAGCAGGCGTCACCGGCTTGTCAAGCTTAAAGGCAGGAGAGCCCGCCGGCATAAAGAGCACAGCGTCCAAGTCGAGCGACTCGCGCGCCTGCTCAGCAGTCACCAGGTGCCCGTAATGGATGGGATCAAAGGTGCCACCCATAATGCCGAGCCTAAACTCCTGCCCGTCCTCTAGAGGAAGCTCGGGCAAACCGATTCCACCGCGCAACGACATGGCTTACTCGCCCTCCGAGGTCTCGGCATCGTCCTCGGCATCCGCCGCATCGACAACCTCGACGCCCTCATCCGCAGCATCAGTTACGTCAATGGCCTCAACGGCAACGTCCTCGCCAGCATCCTCAAGCTCCTCCTCGTATTCCGAGAAGTCCTCGGCGCCCTCAAAGTCAAAGGCGCGCTGACAAATGCGAACCTCGTCGCCCGCACGGCAACCGGCCTTCTCGAGCGCGTCGTCAACACCCATACGCGCAAACTTATGCTGCAGGTAAATGACGGCCTCCTCATTTTCCCAGTCGGTCTGAATGACCATGCGCTCGATGGCACGACCGACCACGCGGAAGGCACCGGGCTCTTCCTGGACAATGCGGAAACGCTTCTCACGCTGCAGGCGACGGCGCTCCCACTCATCGTCGCGCAGAACGACCGGTTCATCGGAGACCGCCAGCTCGGCGCGGAGCTTGGCCACCTGCTCACCTACGGCAAGCATCAACGTATTGAGACCGGCGCCCGTCACGGCAGACACGGCAAAGAACATATGTCCATCGTCGAGCGCTGCGCGCTTGAGGTCGGCAATCTTGTCGGCCGTGCCCGGCGCGTCGCACTTGTTGGCGACAACGATCTGCGGACGCTCCGAAAGCTCGGCGCCATACTGCTCGAGCTCGCGGTTGATGATGCGATAGTCCTCAACCGGATCGCGATCCTCAAAACCGCCCGTCATGTCGACGACATGCATGATCAGGGCCGTACGCTCAATGTGGCGCAGGAACTGGTGACCCAGGCCCTTGCCCTCGCTCGCGCCCTCGATAAGACCGGGGACGTCGGCAACGACGTAAGAATATTCGCCGGCACGCACCATGCCGAGGTTCGGCACGAGCGTGGTAAAAGGGTAGTCGGCAATCTTAGGACGGGCGGCACTCATGCGCGCGATGAGCGATGACTTACCCACCGAGGGGAAGCCCACGAGCGCGGCATCGGCCATGAGCTTCATCTCGAGCTCGATCCAGTGCTCCTCGGCCGGCTCGCCCAGCTGGGCGAACGCGGGTGCACGGCGCACCGATGTCACAAAGTGGGTATTGCCCAGGCCGCCGGCGCCACCGGGCGCCACGACAACGCGCTCGCCATCGTGCACCAGATCGGCAATCTCGAACATCGGGGTCTGCGTCTCGGGGTCGAGCTCGCGCACCACGGTACCCATAGGGACCTTGAGAATCAGGTCCTCGCCGCTCTTACCGTTACGACGGGCACCCTGCCCGTGCGTGCCGCGCTCGGCGCGAAAGTGATGCTTAAAGCGGTAATCGATCAGCGAAGACAGCTGAGCATCGGCCTGGATGACGACATTGCCGCCACGACCGCCGTCGCCGCCATCGGGGCCGCCCTTGGGGACAAATGCCTCGCGCCTAAACGACATGCATCCGGCTCCGCCGTCGCCGCCGCACACGTTAATGCGGCTGATATCGGTGAACTGTGACAACAGAATCGCCTCCTACAAAAAAGAGGGAGACCCTTGAATCCTAAAACTCAAGTGCCTCCCACATATGTGCTCTATGAAGGGTGAATTACGCGTTCGCGAGCGGGCGTACGCTGACCCTGTGCTTGATACCCTTGTGGAACTCAACGGTACCGTCGACCAGCGCGAACAGCGTGTCGTCCTTGCCACGGCCAACATTCTCACCCGGGTGGATGTGCGTGCCGTGCTGACGGACGAGAATCGTGCCCGTGGTTACCGTCTGGCCGGCGAAGCGCTTCGTGCCAAGGCGCTGACCGCGGGAGTCACGGCCATTACGGGAGGAACCGAGTCCTTTTTTGTGTGCCATTGTGTATACCTACTCTTTCGTTACGAGTGTAATCTACTCGGCGACGGGAGCCTCGGCAACAGCCTCGGCCTCTGCCTTGACAGCCTTCTTGGCGCGGGACGTAGCCTGGACCTTCACGATCTTCAGCTTGGTGAGCTGCTGACGGTGACCCTTCAGACGACGATAGCGCTTACGCTTGTGGAACTTGAAGACCAGCTGCTTCTCGCCCTTGAACTGCTCAACGATCTGAGCGGTAACCTTGGCCTTGGCCAGCTTGTCGGGATCGGTGACGATCTTCTTACCATCGTTGAGGAAGATAACCGGCAGGGTGACCTTGTCGCCCTCATTGCCCTCGATCTTCTCGACGGTGATGACATCGTCGGTGGCGACCTTGTACTGCTTGCCGCCCGTGTTAACGATTGCGTACATGTTTACTTGCCCTTCATGCATCAGTTAGTGCAACAGCCGAATATAGTAGCAGGCGAAAATACCCCCGTCAACGAGTATGTGGAGCAAATCCACAAGTTCGCACAGGTATGGGGCTGACGAGTCGGCCCTCGTCGTCCTCGCATGCTTGATTCTGACGCTCGACATCGTAGGAGCAGATGGTCACGAGGTCTTGCATACCGGTGGAAACAATAGGTGCATCCACGCCCGGGGTCAAGCCCTGCAACAAAACATCAGCAGCAGAAAGCAAAATTTCCGGACGCATGGAGCCCTCGTTGTCGGCATGGGTGTCGAGCATGAGTACCAAATGGTCCGGGCGCTCCCCCGCCGTGAGCTCATAGCCAACGAGCGTGTGATCCAAATCCAAGCGCTTGCTCTTTTTTCCGCGCGCGTAGTCGATGCCATGGTCCGCGCGCAACGTGTCGATCGCACGACGCACCTCGTCGGCGCTTACGGGCGCCTCGGGATCCAAGTGCAGGTCGATGCGATACGACAGGCGCGTGAGCTGCGCCGTCAACGCCGGCGTGCGCACGTCGATGTACGCCGCCTCGATGGGCGCCAGATCGGCCGGAGACGCCGCAGCCAGGCGCCCAAACGCCTCGTCGAGCGCCACGAACTCGGTCATAAACAGGTCATACCACTCGCAGGTCGACGACGTACCAACCGGTAGCGCCGAAGAGAAGCCCACGCGCATGTGCGGAGAGAAGCCCTGCGTAACGGCATAGGGAAGTCCCGCACGGCGCACGATGCGCTCAATGGTATGGATCACTTCGAGATGGCCCAGGTACTTAAGGCGATCGCGCTTGCCATAGCGAACACGAAGCCTAAAGAGCGAGGGGTTGTCGGTCAGGCGCTCACTCATGCGCGATCACCCATCAATACATTCTTGGCGTGGAGCGTGGGGCAGATCCCGCAGCCGGTGCACGACGTGCGGGTGCAGTCGGGAGTCGTGACGCCCTCGAGCGAGCGACGGTACTCGCGCTCGAGGAAGCCGCGCGTGCAGCCGGGGCTCACGTGCTCCCACGGCAGGCGCCAGTCCAACTCGTAGGGCAGGTGCACGAGCTCATTGAGGTCGATGCCGTTTTTGGCAGCAGCCTCCTTCCAGTTATCGAGCGAGAAATGCTCTACCCAGGCGTCAAAGCGAGAGCCCGCGCGCCAAGCATCGATGATGACGGGCGTCATGTCACGACCGGCGCGGGACAGCGCGGCCTCAATCAGCGAGGTCTCGGCATCGTGGTAATGCACGCGGACGGCACGGTTGCGAACGCTCGTGACAAGCAGCTTCTGGCGACGCTTGACGTCGTCGTAGTCGAGCTGCGGGCACCACTGGAACGGCGTGGCAGCCTTGGGGATAAAGACCGAAACCGAGATGGACACCGAGATCGAGCCGCGACGAGCCTTGGGCACCACGGAACGACCGAGCTCCAGTACGTGATCAGCCAGATTGGCGATGGCCACGATGTCCTCGTCGCGCTCGCCGGGAAGGCCCATCATAAAGTAGAGCTTCATGCGGTTCCAGCCGGCCTCGAAGGCCGCCTTGGCCGCACGGTCCAGGTCCTCCTCGGTCACGTTCTTGTTAATGATGTCGCGCATGCGCTGGCTGCCGGCCTCGGGCGCGAACGTCAGGCCGCCCTTCTTTTCGCCGGCAACCGACTCGGCCATATCCACGCCAAACGAATCCAGGCGCTGTGACGGAATAGACACGCGAATACCCGTATCCTCCAGGCGACGGTTGAGCCTGCCGAGCACGTCGCGAATGCAGGAATGGTCGGTCGTGGAGAGCGAGGTCAGCGACACCTCGTCATAGCCGGTCTTTTCCAGACCCTGAATCACCGACGAGACGATCTGGTCGGCCGAGCGCTCGCGCACCGGGCGATACGTCATGCCGGCCTGGCAAAAACGACAGCCGCGGGCGCAGCCGCGCAGGATCTCGATAGACAGGCGGTCGTGAACCAGCTGTGCATAGGGCACGCACGACTGCGACAGCGGATTCGTGGCGCCGAAATCCTCGACGACGCGCTTGTAGACCACGGTCGGCGCATCCTTGCCCTCACGCGGCACGGTGTAGCCATGCGGCGAGCAGGGCTCGTCGTGACGAACCTCATAGAGCGACGGCACGTAGTTGCCGGCAATGGATGCAAGCTGCTCGACAATCTGCGCGCGCGGGACCCCTTCGTCACGCAGGCGGCGATGCAGCTGGCAGGTCTCGAGCAGCGATTCCTCGCCCTCACCGATGAGGATGGCATCGAAGAAGGCCGCGTACGGCTCGGGGTTGTACACCGAGGGACCGCCGGCGATGATGATTGGGTCGTCTTCACCTCGGTCGGCCGCTAACAGCGGAATGCCAGCGAGGTCCAAAGCCTCGAGGAAGTTCGTCACCGCCATCTCGTGCGGCACATGCAGACCGACGATATCAAACGAAGCGACCGGCGCTGCACCCTCGAGCGATAGCAGCGGAATACCCGCCTCGCGCATGGCGTCGCCCATATCGGGCCACGGCACATAGCCGCGCTCGCAGGAGATGCCCTCGGCCTGGTTAAGGATGTTGTAGAGGATGGCGATACCCTGGTTGGGCAGACCGACCTCGTATACGTCCGGATAGATCAGACAACAACGGTAATCGGCATCGGCCTTGAAAAGCGTGCCCCACTCGTGATCGATATAGCGACTCGGCTTCTCGACCTTGGCGAGCAACGGCTCAATTAAATGAAAACAGTCTTGGTATGCAACGCGCAACGGAAAACCCCTAAGCAGCGAGATCTGATGCGTCCTGATAGGACGCCATAGGACGGGTAGCGCCCACGACCGTGGTCACCAGATCGCGAACGCGGGAGAACGTGGCAGTGACCACCTCGTTGGCACGGCTGTAGTCGACATCGCGCTCGTAGAGCGAAACGAGCGCACGGCCCATGCCATAGGTGCCCGCGGCAGCAGTGAGCGCCTTGACGGCAAACCCAATATGCGGCGTCTGCTTGACGAGCGCGCGGGTGACCGCGCGGATCACAAGACCGCCGGCAAGCACGCCCGCGACCTCGTAGCCGCGCTCGGGCTTAATGCCGCGTCCAAAGACGGCAGCGAGCTCAAAGAGCATGCCCACCTGCGCCAGCGCCATAACGGGATAATCGGCGCCCGGCAAAAACACCAGCGCACCGGTCGCCATATTGGTGAGCGCGCACGAGGTGATGATACGGTTGGCCGCCGCGATGCGCATGAAGGCAAAGTTCGCCGCAAAAGCCGTTTCCTTGTCGGTGCGATCGAGAATCCAGCGGGCAAGCGTCTCGAGCAGATACGTCTTATCGATTGCCGCTACCACGCCGAGCATGGGCGTGGACTCCTCGATAAACGGCACCTCCACAGCAGACTCGGCAAGCACGCACACGGGCGCGCCGGCGATCACGAGCTCCTGCACGGCACTCTCCAAGCGGTCGGAACCACACGAGAGCACCAGCACCACATCGGTATCGGTCTTTGGAGCAATTCGCTCCTCCCGCAGACGCTCGACGCGCACAATGCCCGAGGTCGTCTGCGGCACAAAGGCGTCACGCACCGTCTCGGCCAGAAAGCGCGAGGCGGACGAATCCAGATAGACCGAGACGCGCACCGGCGTATCGGAATCCTTCTTAACGGACGCGCCCATCTTAAAAGCGCGGGTCAGCTTATCTACGGGAATTTTCATAGCAAACCCCTCCAGCGGTTACGCGGCGCCCGAACGATGCCGCCATATGGATTGTACGATACCCACCGTCAGCAGCTGAATCATCATCGAAGACGAACCGAAGCTAATAAACGGTAGCGGAATACCGGTAATCGGCATCATGCCGATGCACATGCCGATGTTTTCGAAAGTCTGGAACGCCCACATGCCAACGATGCCCACACACGAAAGACGCAAAAACAGCGACTCGCACTTAAAGGCGACGCGAATCGTCGAAAAGATCAGCAGCACGTAGAGGCACAGGAGCAAAAAGGAACCGCAAAAGCCAAAGGTCTCGGACAGGAAGGCGAAGACGAAGTCGGTGTGGAACTCAGGCAGAAAGCCGCCGGCCGACTGCGTCGCATGCCCCAGGCCCTTACCAAAGAAGCCGCCCGAGCCAACGGCGATAAGCGACTGCTGCAGGTTGTAGGCATCGTCCAAATCGGCATTATCGGGGTCGATAAAGACCGTCAGACGGTTCATCTGATACTGCTTGATGAGCACATCGTGGCCGAGCAACGAATCAAAGACCGAATCAAGCGCCAGGACGAGGGCCACCAGGCCCACGAGCAGGGCCAGGGTCGACAGCACCCATTCGCGGCGTGCACCGCTCATGCAGATGACGATGGCGCCCGAAACCAGCACGACCAGGCCCGAGCCCAGGTCACCCATGGCAACGACGGCCAAAAACGGAATGGACAGCATGCCGCAGAGCTTGACGTAGTCGCGAACGGTATCGATGCGACCGTTATACTGCGAGCCAAGCGTAGCAATAAAGAAGATGGTGATGAGCTTGGCAAGCTCAACCGGCTGGAATGTCAAGCCGATACCGGGAATCTTGATCCAACCCGTCATGCCCAGACCGCCCGTATAGGACAGACCCGGAATCTTGGGCGAGAAGATCACGATCAGGTCGATGACGAGCAACGCCGTCGAGAAATTGGAAATACCGCGCAGGTCGGTTCGCCAGACGAGCACCGCCAGCACCGCTCCGATACCAATTCCCAGCAGATGGCGTGAGAACGAAGCATCGGCCTTAAACTGCGAAGCCGACCAGATAATGATGGCACCGTAGGCGACGAGCGCCACAGTAGCCACGAGCACACCGATATGCACCTTTTGGCGAAACGTGCCGCGCGAGGCCGAAAGTTGCTTGTTGACGCGGTCCAGGCTGCTGCGAGAGCCGGTCTTGGTTGAACGGAACAGATCCGCCGGAGAAAAATCCATCGCAACCTCCTATCGAACCGAAGAATCGCCCGAGGCCGAAGAGGTATCGGGCTCGTCATAAATCACACCGAGCACGTCGCGCACGACATGCATCGCGGTATCTGAGCCGCCGCCGCCCTGCTCCAGGACAGTAGCGATGACATACTTGGGATCATCGGCCGGTGCATAGGCGCAGAACCACGCGTATTCGTCCTCGCCGCTTTTCTCGCCCGTGCCCGACTTGCCGTATACCTGGGGCGTCAGGGTGCCAAAGTGAGCCGCCAGGGACGTCGATGCCGTGTAAATCACGTCGTGCATGCCGTTGCGAACAAGAGCCAAATCCGAATCGCTGTTGATCTTGGCCTCCAGGCGCTTCTTCTTGCCCTTGCCGTTGTACTTATAGGCATCGCCGTCGCCATCGCGCGACACGGCAGACAAAAACACATGAGGCACGTACTGTTTGCCGCCGTTGGCAAGACCCATATAGGCGCACGCCATCTGCAGGGGCGTCACCAGGATGTCGCCCTGGCCGATGGCAATATTGGTCATATCGCCGGCATTCCACTTGCGGTCCTCGGCAGAGGCGTCGGTGAAGTACGACTCTTTCCACTCGGCATCGGGAATACGGCCCGCGCCCTCACTCGGCAGATCGATACCGCAGGTCTTGCCTAGACCCCAGCGACGAAAGACCTCCTGCAGGCCCTCGGGATGTTGCTCGTCATAAAAGAACGCCTTGCCCATGTCGTAGAAGACGGGGTCGCACGAGTTGGCGATACCCGACTGCAGCGTCATGGTGCCGTGGCCAGACGTCAACCAGCAGCGCTTGCCCCAAGCCTTGCCCAGGCCCGTCCAATAGCCCGTGCAGTTGGTTGTCTGCGTTGAAGTGTAGGTTCCAAACTCAAGACCGGCCAGCGCCGAGAGCGGCTTGATGGTCGAGGCCGACATGTACTGCCCGCTAATGGCGCGGTTGAGCAGCGGGTGCGAACCCTTGTCATCATTGAGCTCGGTCCACACGTCATTTGAGACGCCGCCGATAAAGACAGACGGATCGAACTTGGGCTCGCTCGCCATGCCCAGGATCTCCCCATTGTTGGGATCGAGACACACCACAGCGCCGTTACCGGCATTGCTGTAGCCAGTGGTCTTGGCAAGCTCGATAGCGCTCGCCAGTGCCGTCTCGCAGGCCTGTTGGATCTTAAGGTCGAGCGTGAGCTTAATGTCGGAGCCGGCCTTCGCGGGCACGGCGCCGGCCTGACCGGTCACATTGCCTGAGGCATCGACCTTGACGGTCTGCTCGCCACGAATACCCTGCAGCAGATTTTCGTAGTAGCTCTCAACGCCCGCCTGGCCCACGATATCGCCCGACTGGTACGTAATCTTGCCAGCAGAAGCATCATCATCGCCAGAGGTTTTCTTATTCTGAGCCTCGAGCTGCTCGGAGGTGATGGTGCCGGTATAGCCCAAGATATGGCATGCCGTCTCGCCATATGGATACTGGCGCTCGGTACGCTCGGCAATCTTGACGCCCGGGAACTCGCCGGCGTGTTCCTTGATATAGGCAACCGTGGAGCGACGGACGTCCGTCGCGATGGTATGCAGGCTCTGGGCGCCCTCTGTATTGTCCTGAATATTGCGAAGGACCGCCACGTAAGGCATTCCAAGCACGTTGGCAAGATGGCGAACCAGAACCTCATCCTCGGCAAGGTCGCGGTAGGCCACGACAGCAAGTGAGGGACGGTTCTGGACAAGCGCCACGCCATTGCGGTCGAGGATGCGGCCGCGCACAGCGGGAGTGGTAACGGTGCGAGTCTGATTGCTATTAGCCTGCTTCTCGTAATAGTCCGACGAGACCATCTGCATGCCCCACAGCTTGACGGCGAGCGCCGCAAACATCGCGCCCACACCCGCGGTGAGGATGGAAAAGCGGCCCTTAAAGGCGGTCGCCGCTGTATTGCCCTCGCCCTCGGTGGCGCGCGGGGCCGTTCCATGCTGCGTATCGTAGGTAAAACGGGAATCGCCGCGACGCATGATGACCAGCGCGACCACGATGGCCACAACCAGCACGATACCGGCGATAATAACCGTCAACTGGGAAGACATCTACGGGCCTCCCCTATTTGAGCTTGCGGGTCTTGGGCTTAAAGCGCATACCCGTCTGGCGTCCGCCACGTGCGGAGAATCCATAGCCGGACTGCGGCACGACGCCGGACATCAAAAACGGAATGGCAACCAGACCCGTCAGGATCGAAGACGGCAGCGCATGCCCAAAGATCGCCACGACAAAGCTCGTCTCCAAACCCATAAACAGCAAGATGATGCTGTAAATCACATTAATGACGAGCGCGAAGGCGCCCACCGTGATGCCGCGCGCACTCGGAGTACCGCCCGTCTGACCGACAGCGCTGTGCACCAGGGCAAAAGAACCCACGGTCAGCAGGAGCGACATAACGCCCACCGGAACGGCAGCGGACAGGTCATAGAACAACCCGCTGCAAAAACCGCACACGACGGCACGGGTCGGGTCGCCCGAGAACACGCTTAGGCACACCAGGATAATCATGAAGTTGACGCGACCGCCCGCAATGGAAATCTGCGGTGCCAGGCCTACCTGCAGCAGCACGCACACAATGGCGGCGATTACAAACGTACGGGAGCTCATCCCCTGCTCGTGTAGATCCATGGACATGCCCCCTATTCGCTCGAGCCGGAATCGGTCGTCTCGGACGTGTCGGAACTGTCATCCGAACTCTCGTCCTTCGTCTTGGTCGCAGCGTCACGCGACGTTCCCTGCGGCGTGCTGTTGGCCGTGCTCACGTCCTCATCCGAGGCCGACTGTTCGTCGGTCAGCGAGGTGATGACCAGCACTTCCTCGTTGTTCTCGGCCGTCGTCTGAGCGCGCACCACAATGGTGTAGTACACGTCGTTTGCCGATTTCTCAACCGACGAGACGGTGCCAAGCGGTAGACCCTTGGGGAACACGCCGCCAATGCCCGAGGTCACGATGATGTCGCCAACCTTAACATCGGAGTCGACACTCACGTACTCAAGACGCAGCGTGCCGTCAGCCTGACCCTGCAGCATGCCCTGGGCGCGCGTGTCCTGCACCATAGCGGACACGCCCGAGTTCTCGTCGCCAATCAGGCGCACGGTCGACGTTTTGGCCGATACCTCGATAATCTGGCCGATAACACCGGCAGAACTCGTCACGGGCATGTTGATGGTAAGGCCGTCGGCAGAGCCCTTGTCGATGGTAACGGTCGAGGTCCAGGCATCGCCGGAGGCACCGACAATACGAGCAGCGGTCGATTTGAGGTTGTAGGTCGACTGCAGGCCGACCAGCCCCTCCAGACGCTCAGCGGTCTTTTGAGCCTCGGAGAGCTCAGCAACCTTAGAGGTCAGCTCCTCGTTTTGTTTCTTGAGCTCGTCGAGCGTGTCCTGCGACGCCGTTAGGTTAGAGAACACGTTGCCGATCGCATTGAAGGGAGCCGCCACAGCCGAGCCCAGAAAACGCACCGGCGAGGTAATCGTCGTCACGCCCGAACGCACGGCATGAATCGGCCCCGTCTCGCCCTCGCGAATGTAAAACGTGAGCAGCAACACCGAAATCAGGCTGAAAACAATCAACGGGCGCATACCCGTTGATTGTCGCTTGGTATTCAGATTTGTGGAGAAACCCGAAGATCGTGCCAAATGGAATCCACCTTTTGGAAATTAAGCATTGGTCTGGACGAAGCCGCCATCAAACGCATTGGCCTCGAGCACGCGGGCACAGCCGTTAACGACGTTATCGAGCGCCGTGGGGCTGACGTTGACCGAAACGCCGGTCTCATCGCGCAGGCGCACGTCGAGACCGCGCAGCAGCGCGCCGCCACCGGTCAGCAAAATGCCGTAGTACATAAGGTCCGAGGCAAGATCGGGAGGCGTAGCGTCGAGTGCGTCCTTGACGGCCTTGGCCATCTCGTCGAGCGGCTTGTTGAGCGCGCGACGGATCTCCTCGCTCTCGATACGCACGGTCTTGGGCAGACCGGTGATCACGTCGCGGCCGTTGACCTCGACGTCGAGCTCGTCCTTGAGCGGCACGGCGGAGCCGACCTTGATCTTGATGTCCTCTGCCGTACGCTCGCCGATGGCCAGGTTGTAGGCATCACGAACGTGCGTGAGGATGGCCTGATCGAATTCGTCGCCGGCAATACGGATGGACTGCGAGACGACGATGCCGCCCATGGCGATAACAGCGACCTCGGTGGTACCGCCACCGATGTCGATGACCATGGAGCCGGTGGGTTCCTCGACGGGCAGGTCGGCACCGATAGCGGCGGCCATAGGCTCCTCGATAAGGTAGGCCTGGCGGGCACCGGCCTGAATCGTGGCCTCAAAGACAGCTCGCTTCTCGACCGACGTGACGCCGGAGGGAACGCAGACGACAACGCGCGGGCGCGGGGTCCAGGGATAGCGCTTCTCGGACGCCTTGTCGATAAAGTAGCGGAGCATGGCCTCGGTAACATCGAAGTCGGCGATGACGCCGTCCTTCAGGGGACGAACGGCCACGATGTTGCCGGGCGTACGGCCGAGCATGCGCTTTGCCTCGATACCGACCGCCAAGATGCGCTCGTCGTTCTTGTCGATGGCGACAACAGAGGGCTCGCGAATGACGATGCCCTTGCCGCGCACGGAGACAAGCGTATTTGCGGTGCCGAGGTCGATGGCAAGATCGCCCGCATAGCTACCGAAGAACATATCCATCAAAGAAAACAACGCAACTCCTGATGTGTTGGATGATTGCTGGAAAACTACTAGCTCATCATACTAGCGCAAGCCCGGCACCTCACTTGCGGTGAAGCGCCGGGCAAAGCTAAATCCCATAAGGTCACTACTGGTTGTCAGCAGCCGAGAAATCCATATCGAGCGAAGAGACGGCCCAGCCGATATGGTTGTCGGAGCGCACGAATTTGACGGTGTACTCCTGCTCGCCGCCCTTGGACAGCGATGCCTTCACCTTGGCGGTCGTCTCGGTCATGGACTGATCCATGCCCTCGACAGACACGGTGGCACCCTGCGGAATGGAGGAGATGATCATCGACTTGGCATCCTCGGACAGGCTCGATGCCAGGCAAGACTCGGCCTTTGCGGTGTCACCGTCGCCGGCAGCCTGGAACAGATCGGTAACGACAGACTCCTGGGACGGGAAGCCAAAGCCGCGGGTGTAGGCAAAGCCCAGACCGCCCGCCGCGATCAAAATGAGCAGAAGCAGCACGATGAAGACTTTAAGACCCGTGTGGCGATGGCGACGACGGACCTTGGCCTGCTTACGATCCTGACGGTCCTGCTGAACCATCTCGGACTCGGACAGCGTAAAGAAGCCGGTATCCGAGGGATCGGGCATAAACTGACCGGTCGCGCCCGTAGGATCGAGCGGATCGACGGCAGGAGCGTCCATCGCGGGCGCCGGAGCCGTGGCCATAGCCGTCTGGGCAGACAGCGCAGCAAGCGAATCGTGCACGCGGGCAAGCTCATCGGCCTGCTCGGAGGTGAGCTGGTAGATGCCATCGGCAGTAGCGGCATTAAAGGCGTCGAGTGCGTCGGAGGGACGGCCGGCGGCAGAAAGCGCCTGACCCATGCCGTCGTTGAGCGCGCGCGTGTCGTCACGGGGACCGGCAAAGTCGATAGCCGTACGGTAGGTCTCCACGGCATCCGCCGGACGGCCGAGCTTAATGAAGCAACGACCGAGCTCGCCGAGTGCGGCGGCAGGAGCCGGATTGGCGCCGTCGATGGCGGCCTGACGGAAGGCGGTTCCCGCGTTGGTATAGTCGCCCGATTGGAACAGCGCATTGCCTAGACCCAGATAGGCCTTGAACGGCGTGGCATAGGAAGCATCCTGCGTAGCAGCAGAGAACGCCTGAGCGGCCGTCGTGTAGTCGCCCACGGCGGCGAGCGCCTTGCCGCGGTTGGTGAGCAGCGCGCCGCGCTTGCCGTAGGTGCCGTCGTTGAGGGCGGCGGCATAGGCCTCGGCGGCCTCGGCATACATGCCCAGGTGCATCAAGGCGTTGCCACGAAGGTGATCGGCCTCGCCCATAATCTCATCGGGAGTTTTTGCCGCCCCAAGCATCTGGGCTGCAGCGGAAAAATCACCCGCGCGGTAAGCGGCGCGGCCCTGTTGGATCAGCTGGCTATTCAAGGAAGTCCCCTTTACTCGTGAACGATCTCGACATGGACGATCTCGTCGCCGGCACGCAGCTGCGAAATCACATCGAGACCCTCGACCGTGGTACCAAAGACGGTGTAACCGGAATCGAGGTTATGCTGGGCACCCAGGCAGAAGTAGAACTGCGAACCCGCGGAATCGGGGTCCATGGAGCGTGCCATGGCAAGGGCGCCATCGACATGGCTGTTGCGCGGATTGGTGGCAAACTCGCCCTTGATGCAGTAGCCGGGGCCACCGGTACCGGGCATGCCGTCGGGGCCCTCAAGACCGGCAGCGACGTCGGCGCCGGACATATCGCGGGTATTGGGGTCGCCGCCCTGAATGACGAAGCCGGGCACATAGCGATGGAACTTAAGGCCGTCATAAAAGCCCATCGTGGAAAGCTCGCAGAAGTTCGCGACATGAATGGGAGCGCCCTCGCCGTCAAACTTGACCTTGATGGTACCCTTCGACGTCTCGATTACGGCGCACTCGTCGCCGACAAGCTGATACTCGGGCGTGTAGAGCTCTTTCTTAAAACCAAACATGTGGTTCCTTCCTCGTGCGTTTAAAGCATATTTGTACGAATTGTAGCAATAAGCATGCGCTTACATCAATTGCGCACGTAGGTTATGCCGACTATGGCGAACTAATTTTAGGAACGCTGCTGCGGCTTCCAGGAGCCCACGTTGGCGTCGTACTGATTCAGCGCGCTGTTGCCGCCCTGCGCGATGGGCGCCAGGATCTCGCTTTGGTGGGAACTCATCGACTCACCATCAGGAATGGCCAGCGAGATGTCCCAGCTCTGACAGATCACGTCGACACGCTCGTACATCCACTCGGCAAGCTGCTTTAAGTGGGCGATGTCGTCCGCATAGACCGTATCGTCCTGATACTTAAGGTTGTTAAGCTCATCTTGCGTCTTTTTGATCTGGTCGCGCAGGGCGTAGGCACTCTGCGACAGCTCCTGGCGGGTGGACAGCGGCGTTCGGAGATAGCCGTTGTTAAAGGAATCGATGACCTCGCCGATCTGGTCCTCATCACCGTAGGACACGATGGTCTGATACAGACCGTCGAGTCTGGTATAGAGCTGATCATCGGTGAGCACGGTTTCTTCCTGGACCACCTCGGCAGAATCGTCCTGCTTGGTATCGTCCTCAGTCGCCTCGCCCTTTTGGCGCGTGGGGAAGGTCGTCTGCGCAGCCTGGCCAAACTGGTCGTAGAAGGCAGGCATGACACCCATGGGATCGGCCGTCACGAACCAATAGGCACCGCCGCAAACGACGGCAAGGACCGCGATGACGATGAGCGGCTTGGGGATATGACGCTTGTGCTTGTGATAGGCGTCCTCGTCGGGATGCACCTTGCGCTTGGGTTTTTGAGCATCGTCATGCAGGGAAACGGGCGTGGGAATATCGACCTTGGGGATACCGAAATCCTTATCGAAAGCCGGCAGCACGCAGGTCTCGTTAGGATCGGCGGCGTCCGAAAGAACCGCGGCAGCCGAGGCGGGCGCATGAGGCACCTCGGTATCGATCTGCTCTTGCGTTAGGCGCGGAAAGCCCGCCGTGCGGCCCGCTGCCAGGTCGGATGCGGCCGCGTCCTCGGAGAGGATACCCGGAGCAGGGCGTCCGCATTTTGGGCACGTGCGATCATGCGGAGAAAGACGGGCACCGCAGCCCTCACAGAACACGAACTCGGTGTGCTCGGGACCATCGCCCGGACCCACATAGGCGTTGCAGTAGGGGCAGAACGAGGCGCCGTCCTCGATAGTCTTAAGGCAATGCGGGCAGATCACGGCATCCTCTTTTCGAAGCAATTCAAACAATCGAGGTTAGAGCATAACATCGCCACGGCCCCACAGGAACAAGGCACCAATTCAACATCGCCAGGGCGCGTAGCTACTTCTTCTTTTTGCTTGGCATCGAGACTTTGATGCCTTGGGCGGACTTGGTCACACGAGAGCGCTTAGCTCCGGTACTCTTCTTTTTCTTGGGCTGGGCCTGGGCCACGCCCTCGAGTGCGCGGGCCTCGGCCTCGCGAGCGGTGCGATCTTCGCGGCGCTGCGCCATGTCGGCGGCGACGCGCTTGGCAAAACGTTCGGCCGTCGAGCCCGTCGAGCTCACCTTGCCGCCACCGCGACCCAGGCGGACGCGCACACCGCGGCCAAAACCAGTTGCGGCATGACGACGACGCGGCTTGAGCGAATCCATCATCGTGGCGAGCTTAAAGAACACCGAGCAGGTAAAGACCACGATAACAGCCAAGATAACCATCTGACCCATCGACAGGTTGGCGATGGACAGCAGCCCCGGGAACCCGATAACGCCCACCAAGATGCCGGCGACTACAAACACAAAGAGCACCACACGTAAGGGCGTGAGCGGCTGCGAGATCCGCCAGATCAGGCTGACGCTCGCCGCGCACGACGTAAGCAGGCACATCGTAGACAGCGTGAGCTGGCTAAAGCCAAACACGCGCGCCACAAAGATATCAAGCGCCGCAGCCAAAATGACCGCAATCGACGCCGGCAGTGCACGCTTGAGTACGTTGGTCAAAAACGCACCCTTCACGCGAGCATTGTTGGGCTCAAGGCCCAACACAAAGCCCGGCGCGCCGATGCAGAAGAAGTTGATGAGCGTCATCTGGATGGGCTCGAAGGGGTACGGCGGCAGCGCGATGCACAGCGCCGCCAGACCCATCGAGAACAGCGTCTTGGTCAGGAACAGCGAGGCCGAACGCTGCAGGTTGTTGATGGAGCGACGGCCCTCGGCCACCACGGCGGGCATCGAGGCAAAGTCGTTGTCGACGAGTACGATCTCGGCCACATTGCGCGCGGCATCGGAGCCGGCCGCCATGGCAACGGAGCAGTCGGCCTCCTTGAGAGCCAGCACGTCGTTGACGCCGTCGCCCGTCATGGCCACGGTGTGCTCGCGGCGCTTGAGCGCCTGCACGAGCTCGCGCTTCTGCTGCGGGGTCACACGACCAAAGACATGGTAGCGGTCCACTGCGGCATCGAGCTTGGCCGGCGTATCGAGCGTCGTGGCGTCCACATAAGCGTCCGCCCCCGGCACGCCCACCACGCGCGCGATCGACGACACCGTACGCGGGTCGTCGCCACTGATCACGTTGAGGGTCACGCCCTGCTCGTTAAAGTAGCCGATGGTTTCGGCCGCCGAAGTACGGATCTCGTCGCGGATGGTCACAAAGCCCACGGGCTCGGCCTCGCCCACCATATCGCCATCGGGCGAAAAGCCGTCCACGCGCGCTACCACGAGCACGCGGCAGGTATCGGCAAGCTCGGCGACACGGTTCTCGACCTGCGAAAACACACGATCGGAGAGCACAAACTGCGCCGCACCCATCACATAGGAGCCCTGCGCAAACGACGCGCCGCTCCACTTTTTGGAGGACGAGAACGGAATGACCGACAGCGGCTCAGACACCTCGACCGGGCGATCGGCGTAATAGTTGAGCAGCGCCTGGCAGGTCTCGTTGGCATCGGCCGAAGTCGCACGCGCGACGTTAGCCAGCGCAAAATCGAGCACCGTGGTATCGACGGGAACGGCCGCCTCGTCCGAGCCGGCGTCTAGGCTCACGCCCTCAACCGGCAGCGGATACGTGCCCTCGACCTCCATGCGGCCCGACGTGATGGTGCCCGTCTTGTCCAGGCACAGTACATCGACGCGAGCGAGCGTCTCGATGCAGTAGAGCTGCTGCGCCAGCACCTTGCGGCGGGCCAGGCGCACCGTGGCGATGGCAAGCACCGACGAGGTCAGCAGCACCAGGCCCTGCGGGATCATGCCCAGCAGGGCGCCCACCGTGGACAGCAGCGCCGACGAAGGCACATGACCAGCCAACAGCTCGGAGAAGCACCACGAAAGCGCGCTATCGCCCGGGGTTCCCGCGGCATCCCACAGCTCGCTCACACTCGAGGCAAACAACGCCAAACCGAGCGGGATCATGATGATGCTCGCAAAGCGCACGATGGCGTTAAGCGCGTTCATGATCTCGGAATTGACCTTTTTGACGTACTTGGCCTCGTTATTAATTTTGGCCACGTAGTTGTCGGCGCCGACATGGATCACGCGGGCGCGCAGCAGGCCCGAGTCGATAAAGCTGCCGCTCATGAGCTCAGAACCGGGCTGTTTCTTAATAAGGTCGCTCTCGCCCGTCAGCAGGCTCTCGTTCACGAGTGCCTCGCCCGAAACCACCACGGCGTCAGCGGGAATCTGGTCGCCGCGCCCCAGGCGAATGATGTCGTCGAGCACGATCTGGTCCAGGTCGAGCTCCACCTCGGCGCCGTCGCGCACCGCGATGGCCTTCTTGGAGGTCAGCAGCGTGAGCTTATCGACCATCTTTTTGGAACGCATGGACTGAATGACGCCAATAGCGGTATTGAGGAACACCACGAACAGGAACGTCAGATTCTTAAGCGAACCGGTCAAAATGACCAGGAACGCCAAGATCACGTTAATCAAATTGAACAGCGTGCAGAGGTTCTCGATGATGAGCTCTTTGACCGACTTGGTCTTGAGCTCCATGTTGCGGTTGATCTTACCGGCGGCGATGCGCTCCTCGACCTCGGCGGTCGAGAGTCCGCGCTCGATATCCGTTGCTGCCATACCACGTCCCATCACGTCGCGTCGGTATAAGAAAAACCGCCCGGACCATGCGAGGTTCGGACGGTCTTACGTTCGATGGTGCCCCATGTTGGATTCGAACCAACGGCCTTCTGCTCCGGAGGCAGACGCTCTAATCCCCTGAGCTAATAGGGCCAACGTTTGGCATTATACCCAAGTGCACCACGGGCTATCAAAATAAAAGAAAAAGCTTTGCAATTCCGAGGAAGACGCGGCGCAACGGCCCACTTTAGAAGGCAAAAGCGAGTCAGATAGTATAAACTCTCATGCACCATATATACACGGCTCGCGATGCGGGCCGTTTTTGCAAGGGTTATCCATCGAGGTGAGAGGCACACCATGATTGCTATTTTAAAGCAGAGCGCCAGCGACGAGGCCGTCAGCCATATCGTCAGCTGGATTGAGAAAAAGGGCCTGAAGACCGACGTCTCGCGCGGCGAGAATGAGACGATCATCGGCCTGGTGGGCGATACGACCAAGATCGACCCGTTCCTGCTCGAGTCCATGGATGTCGTCGAGCGCGTGCAGCGCGTCTCCGAGCCGTTCAAGCGCGCCAACCGCAAGTTCCACCCCGAGGACTCCGTCATCGACTGCGGCCACGGCGTCAAGATCGGCGGCGACCAGTTCCAGGTCATCGCCGGTCCCTGCTCCGTCGAGGGCGAGAACCTCATCCGCATCGCCCGCCGCGTGAAGGCCGCCGGCGCCACGATGCTGCGCGGCGGTGCTTACAAGCCCCGCACCTCCCCCTACGCCTACCAGGGTATGGGCCCCGCCGGCCTCGACCTGCTGTGCGAGGCGTCTGCCGAGCTCGACATGCCGATCGTCACCGAGATCATGGACCCGCGCGACGTGCAGGTCTTCTTGGACAAGAAGATCGACGTCATGCAGATCGGCGCCCGCAATGCCCAGAACTTCCCCCTGCTCAAGGAGGTCGGCAAGACCCAGACCCCGATTCTGCTCAAGCGCGGTATGTCCGGCACGATCGACGAGCTGCTTATGGCCGCCGAGTACATCATGAGCGAGGGCAACGACAACGTCATCCTGTGCGAGCGCGGCATCCGCACTTTCGAGACCCGCACCCGCAACACCTTCGACCTCAACGCCGTGCCGGTGCTGCACCACCTGTCGCACCTGCCCGTCGTCGCCGACCCCAGCCACGCCACCGGCTACACCCGCTACGTCGAGCCCATGGCGCTCGCCGCGACCGCCTGCGGTGCCAACGGCCTGGAGATCGAGGTCCACGACGAGCCGAGCCGCGCCTGGTCCGACGGCGCCCAGGCCCTCACCCCCGACCAGTTCGACGACACCATGCGCCGCATCCGAGCCATCCGCGAGGTCGTCTGCCAAGAGACCATGGAGTAGCCCATGGGTACGGTGAGAAACGCGCGTGTTAACCAGGGCGGCCCCAAGTGTGCTGGCATCGTGGGCCTGGGCCTCATCGGCGGAAGCTTTGCCCGCGGCTATGCACAGGCGGGCGTCCGCGTGCTGGCCTGGGACCCCGATGACGACGTCATGACGGCCGCCAGCATGGGCACTGTCGCCGGAGAGCTCAACGACGAGACACTCGGCGAATGCGACATCATCGTCCTTGCCTGCTATCCCGAGGCATGCATCGAGTGGCTCGAGGCGCACGCCCAGGCGCTCGCCGACGCCACCGACACCGACGCCATCATGGGTCCCGTGGTGATCGACACCGTGGGCGTCAAGGGCATCGTGTGCGAGCGCGCCTTTGAGCTTGCCCGCGAGCACGGCTTTTACTTTGTGGGCGCGCACCCCATGGCGGGCACCCAGTTCTCGGGCTACGCTCACTCCCGTGCCGACCTGTTCCAGGGCGCCCCGCTCGTGCTCGTGCCACCCGCGGTGGACGATGCGCTCAAGCTGGAGCTTTTGGGCCAGGTGCGCGAGATGGTGCGCCCCTTGGGCTTTGGCAAGTTCAGCGTGACCAGCGCCGCCGAACACGACCGCGTCATCGCCTTCACGAGCCAGCTTGCGCACGTGGTATCCAACGCCTACGTCAAGAGCCCCACCGCCCAGGTCCACCACGGCTTTTCGGCCGGAAGCTACCGCGATCTCACCCGCGTGGCGCACCTCAATCCTCAGATGTGGTCCGAGCTTATGATCGACGACGCCAATGCGCTCGCCTTCGAGATCGACCACCTGATCGAGTCGCTTGGCGCCTACAGCCGCGCCCTTAAGGACCGCGACCAACGCTATCTGGAGAATCTCCTTGCCGAGGGCGACCGCATCAAGCGCGCGCTCGACGACGAGGCCTCCCACTAGACCACCTATCACGCCAGGTCGAAAGGACCGAAGCTTATGGCGATTACCATCGATATCGACACCGCACGCCCCTACCAGGTGCATGTTGGCACGTTTTTGCTGGAGCAGGCGGGGCCGCTCGTGCGCGCCACTGCCGGCGGCGCCAAGGCCGTCATCGTGACGGACACCAACGTGGGCCCGCTCTACCAGATGCCCGTTAAGCAGAGCCTGGAGGCGTCAGGCTACGAGGTGAGCATCTGCACCTTCGAGGCCGGCGAGGCCCATAAGCGCGCCGAAACCTATGTTGCCATTTTGGAGTTTGTGGCCGAGCACGAGCTTTCGCGCTCCGACGTGATCGTGGCACTCGGGGGCGGCGTCGTGGGCGATGTGGCGGGCTTTGTGGCCGCCACCTACATGCGCGGCTGCAAGTTTGTGCAGATCCCGACGAGCCTGCTCGCCATGGTGGATTCGTCGGTGGGCGGCAAGACCGCCATCGACCTGGCTGCCGGCAAGAACTTGGCCGGCGCCTTTTGGCAGCCGAGCGTGGTTATCGCTGACGTGGGGTGCCTGGCCACCCTCACGCCCGAGCAGTTCGCCGACGGCTGCGGCGAGGTCGTCAAGCACGCCGTGATCGCCGACCCGGAGCTTTTCGCCGAGCTGGAGAAGACCCCGCTCACGCTGGAGCTGCTCAACCGCGATGTGGCCCGCGTAGCACTCATCATCGCCCGCAACATCGACATCAAGCGCGCCGTGGTCGTCGCCGACGAGCACGAAACCAACCAGCGCAAGCTGCTCAACTTTGGACACAGCGCCGGACACGCCGTCGAAGCCTGCGAGCACTTTGAGCTCGGGCACGGCAACTGCGTGTCGATCGGTATGGGCATCATCACGCGCGCCGCGGCCCTGCACGGCGCCTGCGATGCTGCACTGCCCGGTCGTATTGAGGAGCTCTGCGCCCGCCATGGCCTCAAGACCCGCTGCGACCTAGATGCCGATGCCGTCTTTGCCGAGGCGCTCCACGACAAGAAGCGCGCGGGCGACACCATCGACCTGGTGATTCCGCACGGCATTGGCCGCTGCAGCATCGACCGCACGCCGCTTTCCACTTTCCACGAACTCATTGCCGAGGGCCTCGGCCAGAAGGGAGACGCATCCGCATGCTAGCCCGCATCACCCCGTCCCCGCTTAAGGGCACCGTTCCCGCCATCGCGTCCAAGTCGATGGCGCACCGTCTCATCATCTGCGCTGCGCTTGCCAACGGCGAGACACACGTCGCCTGTAACACCACCTGCGCCGACATCGAGGCTACGGTGCGTTGCCTTACGGCCCTGGGTGCTCGCATCGAGACCGTCGAGGACGGCTTCCAGGTCCACCCCACCATGAAGAGCATTGAATTTGGCCTGCTCAAGGCCCTTGCCGGTGGCACGCTCGACTGCGGCGAGAGCGGCTCCACGCTGCGCTTTATGTTGCCCGTCGCCTGCGCGCTGGGCGCAGAAGCAACTTTTGTGGGTCAGGGACGCTTAGGCGCCCGCCCGCTGTCCCCGCTCTCGGACGAGATCATCGCCGCCGGCTGCGACCTGCAGGGCCTGGGCGGTTTTCCGCTCAAGACGAGCGGACGCATGCGCCCGGGCACTTTCGTGCTGCCGGGCAACGTGAGCTCGCAGTATATCTCCGGCCTGCTGCTGGCAGCCCCGCTGCTGGCCCAGCCCTCCTGCGTGCAGGTGACCGGCCTCATCGAGAGCCGCCCTTACATCAACCTGACAATCCAGGCCATGAAGGCCTTTGGCGTCGAGGTCAACGTCGAGCGCATTCCGGCCAAGGACGGCCAGCCCGAGGTCACGAACTTCCGCGTGAGCAGCGGCTCGTACCGCACGCCCGGCAGCGTAGCCGTCGAGGGCGACTGGTCCAACGCCGCCTTTTGGCTGTGCGCCGGTGCCATCGGCACCGACCCCATCACCGTCGAGGGCGTGTCGCTGAGCTCCGCACAGGGCGACCGCAACGTGCTCGCCGCGCTTTCGCGCTTTGGTGCCCGCATCGTGCGCTCCACCAACGCCGCCACCGTGCAGTCCGACAAGCTCGCCGGCTTTGAGATGAGTGCCCACGACATTCCCGACCTGGTGCCCGTTATCTCGGCCGTGGCCTCGCTGGCACAGGGCCGCACCTTTATCCGCGATTGCGCCCGTCTGCGCATCAAGGAATCCGACCGTCTGGCCACCACCACCCGCGAGCTCACCGCGCTGGGCGCGCAGGTGCGCATTGCCGGTGACGACCTCATCATCAAGGGTGTCGATGCCTTTACCGGCGGCGAGGTCGATTCGCACAACGACCACCGCATCGCCATGATGGCCGCCATCGCCGCGAGCCGTGCCACCGGCGAGGTCGTGATCCACGGCGCCGAGGCCGTCAACAAGTCCTATCCCGATTTCTTCGACCACTACCGCCTGCTGGGCGGCAAGGTCACACTCGAGGAGGAATAGCATGTCCTCGACCTTTGGCAACGTCTTGCACTTAAGCATCTTCGGCCAATCGCACTCCCCCGCTATCGGCTGCTCGCTCGATGGCATCCCGGCGGGCATCGCCGTGGACCAGGAGGAGCTGCAGGCCTTCCTCGACCGTCGCGCCCCCGGTCGCGACGAGACCGCGACCAAACGCCGCGAAGCCGACGCCGCCCACATCATCGCCGGTGTTGTCGATGGACATACCACCGGCGCGCCCATCGCCGCGATTATCGAGAACACCAACACGCGCTCCAATGATTACTCCGAGCTGCGCCGCAAGCCCCGTCCCGGACATGCGGACTTCCCTGCGCGTGTGAAGTATCACAACATGCACGATGTCGCTGGTGGCGGGCATTTTTCCGGCCGCCTAACGGCACCCTTATGCATCGCCGGCGGGATCGCGCTGCAGGCGCTCGAGGCCCGTGGCATCAAGGTCATGGCGCACGTCGCGCAGATCGGCGGCATCTCCGACCTGCCGATGGACGATATGGTCTATCGCGAGGCCGACCGCAAGGCGATCCTTTCGAACGACCTGCCTTGCATTGACGCCGCCGCAGCCGGCCGCATGCGCGAGGAGATCCTAGCCGCGCGCGACGAGCTCGATAGCATCGGCGGCATCGTGGAGTGCGGCATTTACGGGCTTCCCACGGGCATCGGCGACCCCATGTTCGACGGCATCGAGAACCGCATCGCGCAAATCGCGTTTGGCATTCCCGCCGTAAAGGGCGTGGAGTTTGGCATGGGCTTTGCCGTGGCCGCCATGCGCGGCAGCGAGAACAACGATCCGTATCGCATCGACGCCGAGACCGGCGAGATTGAAGTCGAGTCCAACAACGCCGGCGGCATTCTGGGCGGCATCTCCACCGGCGCGCCCGTCATGTGGCGTATGGCCGTAAAGCCGACACCCTCTATTGGCCGCGAGCAGCAGACCGTAGACATGGACGCCATGGAAAATGCCGAGCTCTCGGTCCACGGTCGTCACGATCCCTGCATCGTCCCCCGAGCCGTCCCCGTAGCCGAAGCAGCCGCGGCGCTCGCCATCTGGGACGCCCTCCTCGAGGACGCCGCCCAGCGCTAACCCGCCCACCCCGGGCAATGATTCACGAAAGGGGTCCCTATGGACCTTGCTGACATCCGCCAGACCATCGATGGCATCGACACCACGCTCCTCAACAGCTTTATCGAGCGCATGGACATTGCCACCGAGGTCGCCAAGTCAAAAATCAAGATGGGCAAGGCCGTCTTCGACCCCGCCCGCGAGCGCTCCAAACTCAACAACCTCGCCAGCCGCGCGCCCGAGCGCTATGAGGCGCAGACCATCACCCTGTTTCGTCTCCTCATGAGCATGAGCAAGGCCGAGCAGCAGCGCTACATCAACGAACTCAAGGGCATCACCGTCTCGCAAAAGGCCCACGCCACGGCTGCAGCCTCCGACACGCCCTTCCCTCAAACTGCCACCGTCGCTTGCCAGGGCGTTGAGGGCGCTTACAGTCAAATCGCCGCGTGCAAGCTCTTCGACGTGCCCGACATCGCGTTTTTCGAGACCTTCGAAGGCGTTATGCGCGCTGTGCGCGACGGCTTCTGCGAGTTTGGCGTGCTGCCCATCGAGAACTCCACCGCCGGCTCGGTCAACGCCGTCTACGACCTGCTCGCCCAGTTCGACTTCCATATCGTGCGTTCGCTGCGCCTCAAGATCGACCACAACCTGCTCGTCAAGCCCGGCACCAAGCTCGCGGACATACGCGAGGTCTACAGCCACGGCCAAGCCATTGCCCAGTGTGCCGGCTTTATCGAGTCCCACGGCCTGCACGCCACCAAGTACCCCAACACGGCCATGTCGGCCGAGATGGTCGCCAATTCCGACCGCACCGATGTTGCCGCCATCGCATCGCGCAGCTGCGCGGCACTCTATGGCCTGGAGGTGCTGGAGTCCAACATCCAGGACTCGGACAACAACTACACGCGCTTTGTCGTCATCAGCCGCGAGCCACGCGTCTATCCCGGTGCCAACCGTACCTCGCTCATGATCACCACGGCCAACGAGCCGGGCGCCCTCTATCGCGTGCTCGAGCGCTTCTACGCCCTCAACATCAACCTCATCAAGCTCGAGAGCCGCCCCATCCCCGGTCGCGACTTTGAGTTTATGTTCTACTTTGACCTGGACTGTCCCTTTGGCAGCAAGGCCCTCGACGACCTGCTCGATTCGATCGACGACGTATGCGAGAGCTTCACCTACTTTGGCAGCTACACGGAGGTGCTCTAGATGACCGATACCGCCGCAACCCGCCCCTACGGCGTGCTGGGCCGCGTGCTGGGCCACAGCTACACCCCGACCATCTACAAGGAGCTGGCGGGGCTTGAGTACGTGCGTTTTGAGCGCGAGCCCGAGGATCTTGAGGCTTTTATGACGGGCGACGAATGGGAGGGCACCAACGTGACCATCCCCTACAAGCGCGCCGTCATGGAATACCTGGACGAGCTGAGTCCACTCGCCGAGCGTATGGGAAACGTCAACACCATCACGCGCCTGCCCGACGGCCGCCTGCGCGGCGACAACACCGACTACTTTGGTTTTCAGTGCCTGGTCGAGGAGCTGGGGG
>CABURV010000023.1 GCA_902494035.1 uncultured Collinsella sp. | reverse complement strand
TGTAGGCGACCTGCCGCTTGTCCGCGGCGCCGGTGCCCACCACAGCCTGTTTGATCTGCATAGGCGTGTACTCGCCAATCTCGAGCGCGCATTCCGAAAGCGCTACGAGTGCAGCACCGCGGGCATGCGCCGTGGGGATGGCCGAGCGAACGTTGGCGCCAAAGTAAATGCTCTCGATAGCAGCGGTATCGGGACGATAGCGCTCCACGACATCCTTAAGGTCATGGGCGATATGCGACAGGCGCACCGCGAGCGGACTTCCGGCACTGGTCTCGATGCAGCCATAGGCACGGCAGCGAACCTCGCCACGCCGCTCCTCGATAATCCCCCAACCCGTATGAGCCAAACCGGGGTCAATGCCCAAGATAACCAAGCCGACCTCCCCTCGCCAAAAGCCCGGCGCGAGACAAGGCTCCGCGCACTATTCACGAACGTCTGTTCTAGAATAACACAACGGGATCAAGATGCTTAGTTGAAGTATCAGGGTTGGGAGCAAATCCCATCCCCAGTTTAGTTCTGCGAGAAGAATGGGAACTGTCGGGGATCAACCGGCGGATGCGGCATCGGGCCACCCTGGGGACTACCTTGCGAGCCGCCCTGACCGCCCATCATCTTATCGATGGCGTCCTGAACTTCGCCCTCGAACTTTTTCATTCCCTCGTGCAAACGACGCTGACCGTCCTCAGAGCGCAGCTCCTCCATCTGCTCGGGCGAAATACCCAGTAGCTCGCCCAGCACGCCCATCATCTCGTTTCGCACGCGCTCGCTCGTATCCTCGTCAGCAAAACGGCGCACCTCGGCGCGCGCCAGCGAATCGACCGTCATACGCTCCTTGCCGTTAAGCCCCAGGTCGGACCACGCGAGCATGTACGGCCAGGCACGCTCGGCAAACGAACGGGCCGAGACGATCGGCGCCATCGGCAACATGCGGCGGGCAGCTTCACCCTGTCGAACGAGCATCAGCAGCAGCGAGCAGGCCTCAGGCTTGCCAGCGGCCATCGGGATGTCGTCGAAAGCTCGATTGCGGTCCACGTGCGCCTCGAGCGCCCCATCAACCTCACCCGGCTCAAGCCCGCCGAGCAGCTGTGCCGCGCGGTCGAGCATATCGACCGGACCGTCGAGCGTCGAGAGCGCCTGCGCCAGCACGCGCTCCATACAATCTTCCACCGCGTTGAGCGTCACGAGCTCTTGGGGCACCACGGCAGACGTGCGGTTGCGCACACGTGCCACAAACTCAAGCGTCGACAGGCACACATCGCCAAAGGGCGCGTAATCGCCCTGGTAGCCGCCGCAAAGCGCCGGCGCCGCCAGCGCGTATTCGGTTTTGGACAGCGGGCTCAGCGCCATCGCACCCAGCTCGAGCGCCGTGTCCTCCAGCATGAGGCCCAGCGTGCGCGAGCGCAGACGCTCGGCATCGCCCGCCGACACGTCGCGATCGAGCACACGCGCCGCATCCGGTGCATCGCGTTCGACGGTGCGAATGTGCAAACGCTCGGCGATGGCGCGGACGGCGGCACAGCGGGCAGCCTCGGCCTCTTCCTGCGCCGGCGTAAAGATACGGTTGCGCCCCAGCACCAAGCCAATCACGTTGCGCGGACCCAGAGCGTCGACGGCCAGCGCCGCAAGCAAAGACGACGGCAGATCGCCCTCGAGCGCCACCACGGCGCGCGACGCACCGTGGGCTCGGGTGTTGTCGCGCACGGCGAGCACCAGCGCCTGCCACAGCCACTCCTCGGAACGGAACTCGGGCAGTTCGTGATCTTCCAGGGCATCGAGCATCACGCCGCGCTGAATCTCCTGAACCAGCAGGCTCTCCTCAAAACACGGCGCCTGGGCCACCACACGACCGCAGTCGTCGAGCACAAACGAACCGCCGGTATACACCGACTCGTCATAGGCACCGACCGGCGCCATGCAGGCAAACCACACGCTGCGCTTGGATGCGATCTTGCGGTAGGCGCCGCTGCGAACGGCGGCAATGGCGGCAGTCTCGCGGTCGGTCATGTCAAACGCGTTGAATTGGAAATACGCGATGAGGTCGACGCCGGTCGGCAACATCTCGAGTTCGCGGTCCAAGTCAAAAATCACGGCGATGCGCACGCCGTCCACGTCGAACACCGGCGGCGCCCAACGCGTGTCGTTATTCTCGCCACGCTGCAGGGCAATGCTCGAACGCGCCGGCACCACATGACCGTCCTTGAGCATCATGTAGTCGAGCAGCGGCTGGCCCTCAAACGAAACCGCCGCGGGCACGATGCAGATCATGTCAAGCTCCTGGATACGCTCGGCGACACCAGCCAAGCCGGCAAGCATGTCATGCTCAAAGTCGGCAGCGCCCACCAGGCCACCGGGCATAGCGCCCATAAAGAGCGGAGCCGGAACGCACAGCACGCGCGCCCCGCGCTCGTGGGCCAGACGAGCCTGGTCCTCGATGCGGCCGCAAATGCCCTCAATATCACCCAGGCGCATATCGATCTGTGCAAGTGCGAGCTTCATGGCTCAGCCCTTTCCGTCGTAAACCACCGAAATCGTAGTAAAAGCGCCGGCCGCATAATGCAGTCGGCGCTTGCATGTGCATATGCTAGCTATGATACCCCGAGCGGGGGCGCGCTCCTAGAATGTCGCGGACCACAGCCCGTGCAGGTTGCAGTAGGCATAGACGGTACCGGTCTTGGAGCCGCCTGCGAAAAACGTCGCGGGTTTCATGCCGGGCTCAAGGTAATGGACCTCTAGGCGGCCCTCGGCCTCAAGGGCGATCCACTCAATGTAGTGCTCGGGCAGGCTGGGGTGCTCGACCGAGCCAACGCGTGCGCGAATCACGTGACCGTCACGCTCGGTCTCGACAACAGGCACGTGCTTCTCGTGCGCCGCGTCCTCAGTGTTTGCGGTCAGCTCCGTGCAACCGGCAGGGGTCGCAACGTCGTCGCCAAGGGCAGCGATGAGCTTGCCGTCGGGGTCCTTAAAGAATTTCGCCATGATGTTCTCCTTTGCTGATGTGCCGATGTTCTTGATGGTTCTTATGCCCAAAGGCAGACAAACCATCCACGGCATTGCAAATGAACACATAACGGATCAGGCAAGCGGTTGGGCCAAAATGCGTCGACCGTCCTGCCCACTCCAGCAGTCCCACCCCGCGCGCGGCTAGCGACCGTCGCCGCCGAGCAGCGCCAGAACATCCTCGCGGGTAAACAGCGCCGACGAGATGCCGTCGCCGCCGAGCACGCTGTTGACCAGGTCGCGCTTGGACTCCTGCATCTGCATAATGCGTTCCTCGATCGTGTCCTTAGCGATGAGCTTGTACACGGTCACGGTATGTTGCTGGCCAATACGGTGTGCACGGTCAGTTGCTTGGTCCTGCGCCGCCACGTTCCACCACGGGTCGTAGTGGATGACCACGTCGGCAGCCGTCAGGTTAAGGCCCACGCCGCCCGCCTTGAGCGAAATCAAAAAGACCGGAACCTCGCCCGCTTGGAACTGCGCGACCATCTTGGCGCGGCTCTCCTTAGACGAAGCGCCCGTGAGCTTAAGGAAGGCGATATCCTCCTTGGCCAGGCGCTTGCCAATGATATCGAGCATGCCCGTAAACTGGCTGAACAACAGGATGCGATGACCACCGTCGAGTGCGCCGTGCACGAGCTCCATGCACGTATCGAGTTTGGCGCTCCCCGCCTTGTAATCCTCGTAGTGTAGACGCGGGTCGCAGCAGATCTGGCGCAGCTTGGTGAGCTCGGCGAGCACTTTGAGCTTGTCTTTCTTAAACTCGGATGACTCGCGGTGCTGTACCTGCTGGGCGATGCGGTCCTGGTTGGCCAGGTAGAGCTTGCGCTGCTCGCCGGTAAGCTGAGCCACGACCGTGTCCTCGATCTTTTCGGGCAGATCGGCCACCACGTCCTCCTTGACACGGCGCAGTACAAACGGCGACACGAGTGCCTGCAGGCGAGCGGCGCTGTCGCCCTCGGCGTGCTCGACCGGGCTTTCGAAGCGCTTGGCAAACGACTCGCGCGTGCCAAGCAGGCCCGGCATCAAAAAGTCGAAGATGCTCCAGAGCTCGGACAAGCGGTTTTCGATGGGCGTGCCCGTCAGGGCAAAGCGCACGCCGGCAGGCAGGCGCTTTGCGGCGCGCGCCACCTGGGTGAGCGGGTTTTTAATGTACTGGGCCTCATCGAGCGCCACACGGGCAAAGTCCTGCTCGACGTACTCGTCGATATCGCGCCGCATAAGGTCATACGACGTCACGACCACGTTATGCTCGGCCACGCCGGCGATCTGCACGCGACGCTGCGCCTTGGCACCCACAATGGCGCACACATCGAGCGACGGGGCAAAGCGCTCCAGCTCGGCGGTCCAGTTGTACACAAGCGACGCGGGACACACCACAAGCGTGGGTTTAGGGTCCCCCGCCTCCACGCGCGCCAGGATATGCGCGATCATCTGGAGCGTTTTGCCCAGGCCCATGTCGTCGGCCAAGATGCCGCCAAAGCTCAGGTGTTCGAGTGAGCCGAGCCACTGGTAGCCGTCGACCTGGTAGCCGCGCATCGTTGCCTTGAGCGATGCTGGCACCGTAAAGTCCATCTTGCCGAGCGTGTCCAGACGCTCGACGGTACGGCGGAACGCAGCGTCGCGATCGGCCTCGAGCGCGGGCGTGCGCGCGAGCATGCTATCGACGAACAGGGTGCTCGATGCGGGAAGCGACACGCCGTCGAGCAGGTCGACGGCATCGACGCCCAGGTCCTCGGCGAGGCCAAACGCGGCTCGAGCGCCCTCGTCCAGGCGAATGATGTCGCCGGACGTAAGGCGCGCAAACGTTTGATGGCGCTTGTACGAATCGAGATAGACGGCAAGGTCCGCGGCCGAAAGCTCGCTCGCGCCCAGCTCGACATCGAGCAGATTGCTCTTGACGGTCGCATGCACCGAGAGCTTGGGCGCGGGGCGCACCGAAATCTGGCGCAGACGGTCGCTGAGCATGACCTCACCAAGCTCGGACAGGGCGGATAGGCCCTCGGTCAGCAGGCAGAACAAGCTCTCGTCATCGCGCTCCTCAAACGCCAGACCGCCCTCGTAAAAGTCGAAATACAGAGCCGCCGTGTCCACAACACGAAACTCCGCCACCTCGTCGCGCGGCGGCACGCCCGGGCGCTGCTCTTCGAAGGGGCTGCCCGGAGCGCCCAGGCTAAAGAGATCTGCCGACCAGTCGCCGTAGGTAACCGTAACTTTGCAGGTCACGAGCCCATCGTCGACGCCGATCGCCATGGCAAAGCTCGGCTCGGGCGCCACGGTATCGAGCGCAGCGGGCGCGGTAAGGTCGGTGTAGTCGCGCAAAATGGGCAGCGCCATACGACAGAACTCCCCCACCTGGTCGGCAGCGATATGGACCGGCGTGCGACAGGGCAGCAAGCGCGATAGAAACGGCGCCGCATGCTGGGCAAACGCTACATCGGTACGGCGCGCACGGCGGGTGTCAACCAGATAGGCAACGTCGCCCGAAGCAAAGCAGTATGCATCGGCCGGCAGGCGCAGATCGTAGCTGCCGCCAGCCGCCGGCGCGATTTTGGCGGCAAGAAGCGGTGGACGCTTAGACAGAGCCTCGTCCTCCCCTTCCGGAGGCATCTCAACCGCCACGTCATAGGTGCGATGCGTCGTCGTCCCCCGCGACCAGGCGGGCTCAAAGGAGATGGTCTGGCCGCGCAGCAGGTCCAGCACATATACGATGCTATGCTCGGACAGCGGCAACTGACGCTCGGCGACAAAACCGCTGCGGGCAAAGTCGTACGAAGCCGAACGCGAGCTTGTGATGTCATCGAGATAGGCAACTGTCGTCACAACAAGGTTGAGCAGCTTTGTCGACACGTCTTCGAAGGCTTCGGGCGTATGGACAAACGTGAGCTTCTTGCCGTACGAGAAGGTGCCGCCTCGGACATAGGCGTCGGCCATGCCGTCGATGTCCTTGACCACGTAGGAGACCGATCCACAGCGAATGCGAAGCTCGAGCGCCCAGCTAAAGCGGTCGGCAAACAGTGGATTGTAGTACGGCACCAGCGAGGGCTCCAACACCGCCTTGGGGGCATCGGGATCCACACTGCCGGCAAGCTTGCGGCGCATGCTCGCCAGCTCATCCATGCGCGCGTCCGAAAGATCGGAGAGCGCCGCCATGAGGCTGGGACTCGTGGGGACGGGCGCCGGAAAGGGAAAGTTGGGGTTGACGGCCGGCGCTTTGGGCGCGGTGCGCGCAGGCTGTGTCGGCTGCGCCGTAAACGTGCGGACCGGCGTGCGCAAACCTTCGACGGGCTCGGCGCCGCTGGCATCCAAATACGCCAGAGCCGTGGCAATAGCGTGCTTGCACATACCGGGGTAACGATAGGCGGCGGGGCAATCGCAGTCGTAGTCGATCACCTCGTGCTCGTCCATGTCGAGCGCCACGTGCGTCTTGTACAGGTCGCCGCGCGAACCACGCACCGAGCCCTCGATGTTCACGTTTTTGGAGAAGCGCGAGCCGGAGTCCTCAAACGACAGCACGGCACCGTTGAGCATGAGCGAGCGGCCCTTCATAAAGGTGCCGCTCAGCGCCGCCTCTTTGCGAAGCGCCTGCACAAACGTCCCCTGTGCCATCACTTCCTCCAATCTCACCCGGGGTAGCTTAGATAACCGTCACGCGGCCTTGGTTACCCACAATGGCCTTTGCCTCTGCCAGCAGCGGAATCGAGCGCGCGTTGACCTTGGCCGGCACCTCGGCACGCAGCACACGCCCGTCGACTTGCTCGATAAAAATCTCCACGCGGTCGCCGCCCGGGTTGGTGGTGAGCACCGTGGCCAGGCGCGCCATATTGCCCTGGCTAAATCGGCTGTTGGGCACCATGACCTCAAAGACCTTGGGCTTGTTTTTCTCCTCGCTAAGCTCCAGCGGCACAATCTCCTGCGCGATGATCTGGTCGCCGCGGTCCGAGCGCTCGAGCTTGCCCTTAATGCGCACAAACGCGTCGGACAGCTGCGCGCCGGTCTCGGGATCGACTTCGCCGTACAGGTACCCCTCGGCCTCCTTGTAGGTCTTGGGGAACACCACGACCGTGGCCTCACCTTCCATGTCCTCGAGCTGCACGATGCCCATGGGGTCGCCGTTTTTGGTCACGCGCTTGGACACGCTCGAGACCATGCCGGCCCACCACAGCGCCTTGCCCTCGGGAATCTCCTGGTTGATAGTGCCGCCCGTAGGATTCTGAACTTCGTAGCCGGTGTCGATCTGCGAGAACGAAAAGTCGCGCGCCTTGGCCAGTGCATACTCAAACGGGCGCAGCGGGTGGTCCGAGACATAGATGCCCAGAACCTCCTTCTCCTGGCTCAGCTTAAGGTGGCGGTCCCATTCCTGGCCATCCGGATCGGGCACGCTCACCTCAAAGCCCGAGCCCTCAACGTCGCCGAACATATCGAAGAACGACGTCTGGCCGCTCGCGCGGTCCTTCTGGCGCTTTACCGCGGCGTCGATGATGTTCTCGGGGTTGTTCTTGTCCACAAAGTGCATCATCTGGCGACGCGGATACCCCGTGGAGTCGAAGGCACCTGCCTTGATCAGCGATTCGATCACGCGACGGTTGGCCTGGCTCGAGTCCACGCGCTCGACAAAGTCGTGCAGCGTCTTAAACGGACCGCCCGCCTCGCGCTCGGCGATAATCGCCTGCGCCACGCCGGTGCCCACGCCGCGGATGCCGGCCAGACCAAAGCGCACGCCCTCTTTGGTAGCCGTGAACTCGGTACCGGACTCGTTGACATCTGGCGAAAGCACGGGGATGCCGTCGTGACGGCATGCCGAGACGTAGTGCACGATCTTGTCGGTCTTGCCCGTATAGGACGTCAGAACGGCCGCCATGTACTCGTGCGGATAGTGCGCCTTGAGCCACGCCGTCTGCATAACCAGGATGGCGTAGCCGGCGGAGTGCGACTTGTTGAAGGCGTAAGATGCGAACTCGAGAACATCGTCCCAAATCTTCTGGGCGACCTCGCGCGTGTAGTTGTTCTTGATGGCGCCGTTCATCCAGTGGTCGTAGGTGGTCTCGTCCGAGCCATCCTCCCAGTGGAGCACCGTCGACGTGAGCAGCTTGATCTTTTTCTTAGCCACGGGCTTACGGATACGCGAGTCCGATTCGCCCTTGGAGAAGCCGCACATCTCGACGGAGATGAGCATAACCTGCTCCTGGTAGACCATGGTGCCGTAGGTTTCGCCCAGGATGTCGTCCAGACGGTCGTCGTAGGAGACGGCCGGCTCCTTGCCGTTCATACGGTTGATGTAGGACGAGACCATGCCGGCGCCCAGCGGGCCCGGGCGGTACAGGGCGATCAATGCCACGACGTGCTTGTACTCGGTGGGCTTCATGTTCTTGATCGTGGCCGTCATGCCGGCGGACTCGACCTGGAAGACGCCGGCGGTGTGGCCGGAACCCATGAGCTTAAAGATCTCGGGATCGTCAAAGGGAATCTCTTCCTCTTTGATGTCGATGCCGAAGTTCTTTTTGATGTTTGCCTTGGCCTTGGAGATAACCGTCAGCGTGCGCAGGCCCAAGAAGTCCATCTTGAGCAAGCCCATGTCGGCAACGGTATGGCCCTCGTACTGGGTAATCTCGACGCCGCCCTTGGTGTCGAGCTTGGTGGGCACATGCTCGTTAACGGGGTCGCGGCAGATCAGAACGGCGCACGCGTGCACGCCCTCGCCACGGGTGAGGCCCTCAATCGAGAGCGCCGTGTCGATGATGCGGCGGGCGTCGTCGTCCTTTTTATAGGCCTCGGCAAAGTCGGGGTTAAACAGATCCTCTTTGCCGGGTTGTTTTTCGAGTACCTGTTTGAGCTTGACCTTGGGGTCGCTCGAGACCATCTTGGACAGGCGCTGGCCCATGTAGACCGGGTAGTCCAGGACGCGCGCGGCGTCGTTGATGGCCTGCTTGGCCTTGATGGTCGAGTAGGTGATGACGTGGGTGACCTTCTCGGGGCCGTAGAGCTGGCGAACGTGCTCAACGACCTCGAGGCGCCGCTCATCGTCGAAGTCCATATCGATATCGGGCATCTCGGTACGCTGCGGAGACAGGAACCTCTCGAACATCAGGCCGTTCTCGAGCGGGTCGAACGCGGTGATGTTCATGGCGTAGGCGACGATAGCGCCGGCGGCCGAGCCACGGCCGGGGCCGACGCCGATGCCGTTGTCCTTGGCCCATTGCACGTACTCGGCAACGATCAAAAAGTAGGCGGCAAAGCCCTTGTCGCAGATGACCTTGTATTCGTACTCAAAGCGTTCTTTGATGTTGACGCCACCGATCTCGCGCGTGGCCCAGTCGTCGCCGTAGTGCTGGCGCAGGCCCTTCTCGCACTCGCGGCGGAACTGGCTCTCGTGCGTCTCGCCGGGGTCGAGCAACGGGAAGCGCGGCAGGATGATGGAGTCCCAGTCCAGCTCAACGTAGCACTTGTCGGCGATCTCGAGCGTGTTGTCGCAGGCCTCGGGGCAATACGGGAACATCGCCCGCATCTCCTCCTCGGTCTTCATGTAAAACTCCGAGCCGGTCATGCGCATGCGGTTGGGGTCGTCGACCTTGGCGTTCATGCCGATGCACATGATGACGTCCTGCACGGGCGCGTCCTCGCGGCGCAGGTAGTGGAAGTCGTTGGTGGCGATGACCTTGACGCCCACCTGCTTGGCGATGTCGATGAGCGTGCGGTCCATCTGCTCGTCGGTCAGGCCGTTGTCGGTGGTGATGCCGTGTTCCTGGATCTCGATGTAGAAGTCACCGGGGTCGAAGGTGTCGCGGAAGGTCTCGGCCCACTTGATGGCGCCCTCCATGTCACCGCGGTCGATGTATTTGGGGATGATGCCCGCGATGCAGGCGCTCGTGCAGATCATGCCCTTGGCGTGGCGGCGCAGGTTGTCGAGCGTCACACGCGGCTTGTAGTAAAAGCCCTGCACAGCGGCCTCGGAGACCGTCTGCATCAGGTTGACGTAGCCCTCCTGGTCCTTGGCCAGAAGGATCATGTGGTAGAGCTCGGGCTTGTGGTCGCGGGCAAGGGTCTCGTCCGGCGTAAAGTAGACCTCGCAGCCAAAGATGGGCTTGATGACCAGGGGCGGCTTGAGCTCGTCGATGTTGCCCTTCTCGTCCCACATGGCCATGTCTTTGACGTACTGGGCATGCTCGCGCGGGTTTGCCTCGGGGTCGGGCTCCACCAGCTCGTCGCGGCGGTCCTTTTCCAAGAAGGCCTTGTCGTGACTCCAGGTTTTGTACTCGGGCGTGTTGTGGTTGACGGCGTCGCAGGCCAGCGCCAGGTCGGGCACGCCATACATGTAGCCGTGATCGGTAATGGCGACGGCGGGCATGCCCAGCTCTACGGCGCGGTTGACCATATCCTGGATACGGGTTGCGCCGTCGAGCATGGAGAAAACAGTGTGATTGTGCAGATGGACGAATGCCATGTGATGAGCTCCGATGCGGGTTCGTGTTCTGACTGAACGATTTTACCGCACGGCGCGGACGGCACCCGAACCTAGCCAAACCAACACGGCTCCTCTTGCAGTTGCGGTGAAATGCGGACTGTTTGGCGGCTTTTTTGGCCAAAACAGTCCGTATTCCACCGCAAGTTATCTGAGGGCTAGAGGTTGTAGGTGACTACCTGAGGTTCGGCGGGTTCGACGAAGAGGGTTGGATCCGGCTGCTCCACGCGGACGAACTTGACGGTCACGGCCTCAAAGCCCGCCTTGTGCAGAACATCAGCGTAGACGCGCGCCTGCAGGGCGTGCTTCTCCTGCAGCTGTTCCGGCGTCTCGTCCGGCGTGCCGCCCGTCTTGTAGTCGATGACCAGCGCGCATGACGAATCCGCCGGGCTCGTCGCCAAAGCATCGATGGCGCCCTCGGCATAGGCACCGTAGCGGGCGATGTCCTCGTCCTCGCAGCCCAGCGAGAAGAACGGCACCTCGGCACGGACACACGGCCAGGCAAGCAGCTCGGCGCGGACCGACGACCTGAGCCAGCGATTTAGGGCGACGTCAAAACGCTCGCGCTGCTCCGGCGTCAGGTGCCACAGACGCGCCAGCGCATCGGCGCGCGCGGCGGGAAGCGTATCGGCGTCCATCTCGATGAGCCACTGGCAAGCGGCATGGAAGGCCGAGCCCAGCGCCATGGGATTGCCGGCGGGCTCAGCGGCGGCCACGTCTGCATCCGTCATCTCCGAGCCATCCGACTCCGCATCATCGCCTGCCTCGTCCATGGGCACGCGTGCCTCGGCGGCACGGTCCTCGGCCTCGGCATGCAGCGCCGCGGCAATCGACGAATAGCTGTACGAATCGCGCTCCGGGAACGGGCACGTGCCCATGCGCACGCCCGCCGCCTGGGGATACACCAGCTCTAATGCATCGGGCGACGGGTCGGCGGGGCCGGGCACGACCGGGCGATCGGCGGCGGCATCGGCACCCTCCGCCTCCGCATCACCGCGAACAAGCCTACCCCCAGCATCCAGCGAAGCGTTGGCCTCAAACGCCTGCTCGCCAAAGGTAAAGTCCGAAAGCGAAATGAGCTCGTAGTCGCCCGGCTGGGAGTTGTCGAACACCAGGCGGTCGGCATCGAGCTGCGGCATGTCCAGAGCGTCGGTCGGCAAAATACGGCGCAGCACGTCGTAGGTCAGATCGGTCTCGACATCGAAGGTCGGCGCCGTCACCTTGCCACGGCTCACGCCAGCATCCATCGCCAAGATCACCAGCTCGCGCGCACGCGTCATGGCAACGTAGAGCAAGCGGGCCCGCTCCTCGAGCGAAAGCCGCAGGTCGTCGTTGCGCAGGCGGGCAAATGCCTCGGCGGGAGAGCCCGTCGCACAGACGTCCTCCATGAGCTCCGGCGGCAGCCACAGCGACGTGCCCTTGCTCTTAAACGCATGCTCAAACTGCTTTTTGACGTCGTCGCCCTTCACAAAGGTACCGTCGGCGAGCTTAACGCCGTCGAAACGTGCCGGCAGTGCCACGACCTGTGCTCCGCCCTCGACGCGACCCATCTGTGCCGCACCCGAGGACTTACGCACGCCAAAGCACTCGGCGACCGCCACGACCGGATATTCCAGACCCTTGGAGGCATGCACCGTCATGATGCGCACCGCGCCGTCGCCCTCCTCGTTGAGGGCACCCGGGGCTTCCTTGCCCGCCAAGAAGCGGTCGAAGGCCAGCACGATGGAACGCGGCGAGTTGCCGAACTCGGCCTCCGCCTCGGCCACGGCATCGAGCGCCTTGAGCACGTTGGCGGCAATGGCCTTGCCCTCGGGACCACGCTGTGCCAGACGTACAAACCAGCCGGAGGCGTTGACCACGTCGCGCGCGATGGCGGCGAACGAATCGCGGCCCACGCGACGAAGCGCATACCGCAGCACCTCGCGGGCGCGCGTCACCAGCGGCAAGTCTTGCAAACCCGGCACATCGGAATCGCTCATGATGCCCGCATCGATGTTGCGGCGCGACGTCTCGCCCGTCTGCTCGTCGAGTTTGGTCGCCAGCGCCAGGAACTCCTGGGCGCCGAGTGCAAACATCGGCGAGGCGAGCAGCGGCATAAGGCCCTGCGCCGTATCGGCCGGATTGGCGAGCGCACAAACCAGGGCGCGCACCGTCTGCACCTCGGCTGCTTGGGCAAAGACCGAGCCGCCCGCGATGACGCAGTCGAGCCCCTGGTCGCGGAAGGCCTGGGCGTAGACGTCGGCGTTGGTCATGCGGCCCAGCAGCAGCACCATGCCGCCCTGGGGCTGGCCGGCATCGGCAAGCGCGCGGAAGCGCTCGGCGATCGCACGGGCCTTGGCCTGTGTGCGCTCCTGCGTACTGCCGCCGGCAACAAAGAGGGCCTGGCGACGCGAGGCGTCTGCCACCAGCGTGTCCTTGCGGCCGTCGCTCGCCTCAAGATCCAAAAAGCCCTGCATCAGGCCGCCGTCGTCGCCATCAAAGACGCGCGCCACGTAACGCAGCACCTCGTCATGGCTGCGGAAGTTGCGCACGAGCTTAACGAGCTCGCCGGCGGGGACATCCGGCGTGGCGACCGTCTCGGACGCCGCCGTCGATCCCACTTTGCGCTCCTGGCGGCGGAAGACCTCGACCTCGGCGCCGCGGAAGCGATAGATCGACTGCTGTGCATCGCCCACGGTGCACAGCGCGCGCTCCCCCGCACCCGTCAGGTAACGGATCAGATCGACCTGCATCTGGTCGGTATCCTGGAACTCATCGATCATGACCATCTTAAAGCGGCCCTCGTACGCAGCACGGATGGCAGGGTAATCGCGCAATGCCTCGTAAGCCATACGCAGCAGGTCGTTATTGTCGAGCGCGGACTGGGCAGCCTTCAGCGCGCGATACTCAGCCTCCACGGAACGGGCCAGGCCCACCAGCGCATCGAGCGCCGGGCCACCGCAGGCAAGCACGATATTGATAAACGCATCGGCGGCCTCGGCCTTGAGCAGCTCGACCTGCTCCTTGGGGAATGCCTTGCTCGCCCGCGGCATGCCGCACGACATCATGAGTCGCGCCGCATCGGCCATGGTCTTGCCGCTCGCCTCGAACGCGTCGATGGCATCGAGCGCCGCCTGCGCCTTCTCGGTCGAGGCCTTGCTTGCGCCCAGCGCCGCGCGATAGGCATCGGCGAGCGCCGAGGTATCGGCCTGGCCGCGCGCCACGCGCACGTCGTCCATACCGCCCGACAACTGGCTCGACAGCTCCAGCAGGTCACGCACCAGACCCTTGATGGTCGTACCGCCGCCAAAGGAACCGCCCTCGCCCGCCATGGGATACCAGGCATAGAGGGCCTTGAGCGATGCCGCGAGCTCGGGGGCGGCATCGGGTGCCGTCGCGCGACCCAGCACATGCTCAACAGCCTGATCCATGAGCTCGTCGGTATCGGTGAGCACCGTGAACTCGGGGTCGATGCCCAGCTCCAGCGCGTGCGCGCGCAGGATACGCGAGCACATGCCGTGAATGGTCGAAATCCACGCGTCGTCGACGGTCAGTGCTTCCTCGTCCATACCCTCGTCGATAAGCGCACGGCGCACGCGGTCGCGGATCTCGGCCGCGGCATCTTTGGTAAAGGTAATGGCGAGCACCTGGTCCAGATGCCCAACGAACGGACCGGATTCGGGCGAGAGCGCATAGACGATGCGGCGCGTGAGGGTAAAGGTCTTACCCGAACCGGCGCCCGCCGAGACAAACAGCGGGCGGTCGAGCGTTTTGACAATCTGCAGCTGTTGCGGCATCAAAGTCGAAAGATCCATGGTCTACACGTCCCTCCTTACAAACGTTCCTTCGTGGTTATACGAGCAGCGCGCATGCGCGGTCTGCGCCGCCGTCGGATCGACAGCGGCGACGTCGCCCGCCTCGAGCTCGCGCAGGCGCTCGGCGATGCCGGCCTCAACGCGATCGAGCAGGACGTCGAAGTCCATGCTGCCACCCTCGCCGGGGAAACCTTTCTTAAGGCCCGGGATGCGGCCGTCGCCGCGCTCTTCCTCGAGCAGCTCGGCGCTCGCGGCACCGCGCAACGCCGGCTTGCCGCCCTTGGTCGAAAAGTAGAGCGCCGCGCGGGTGTCCAAATCCAGCGCCCGGCGCATGGCCTGGGCGTAGATAAGCGTTTGGGTATGTGGTGGCAACCAGCGCGGATCGTCGATGGGCGCCGTGCCCGATTCCTCGTCGCGCACCGTAGGGTCGGCGAGCTTAAACTCCTCAACGCCCGTGCGATGCTTGTAGTCGATCACCACGGCACGATTCTCGGCGTCCACGTCCACGCGGTCGATGCGCCCGCCAAGCGGCCAACCGGCATACTCGACCTTGAGCTCGTTGAAGGCGAACTCCAGATAGCGCGGGGCAAAGGGGGCAAGTGCCTCGGACTCGTAGGCAAGCACACCCTCCAGCTGCGGCAAGATCTCGGCCACCTGGCGCTCCTCCACCGGGGAGAGCGGCACCAGCGGGCCCTCCGTGCCGCGCTTGCCAGCGTGCTCGGCCAACGTCTCGTCAAAGACCTCGTGCAGCAGCTCCTGTGCACGCGGCAGATTCTCGGGCGTCACGCGCTCCATGCCTTCTTGGGGCAGACGGGCATGCAGATGCTCCAGCACGTCGTGGACAAAGTTGCCCTTCTCCATGTTGCCAAAGCCCGCGTCGATAGACTGGGGCTTGACGCGATACGACACGAACCAGCACAGTGGACAGGTAGAATAGGCCTCGATCTGCGAGGCGGACGTCAGACGCGGCACGAGCGGCGCGTTCTCGCCCTCGCCATCGCGACGGCGCAGAACCAGATACGGAATGGCTTCATCGCTCAGGTGCTGAGGGGCTTCGCAGGTCACGCGCTCGCGCTTGAGGCCTTCACCTGCCGCGGGATCAAAGTCGGCGATGATATCGCCCTCGCCCACGCACGTGGGCTTGGCAGCGCCAGCGGCCTCGGCATGTGCCCGCAGCTCGGTCCATACGGCTGCCGGGTAGCACTCTCGCGCCTGGCGATCGTGTGTCACGCGGGCAAGCGCGACCGGACCGCTCGTCGCCTGCATTGCACGGCCAAAGCGCACGCGCAGCAGGGCGGCGGGCTCCAAAGACACGCCGTCGCGGCGCAGCTCGGTCGTCAACGTGGCAAGCGGGCCCTCTTCGTGCGAAAGCGGATAGCTGTCCAGGTCGACATCGGCAAACAGCACGGCATCGTAGCCGCCAGGACGCAAAACCGACGCATCGGCAAGCGACACGAAGCGCACTTGCGCCCGTGGCGTGCGATCGACCTCGTAGGTCTCGTAATCGTAAGCGGTGCTGCGCTTGTCCACCTTAGTTCGAACGCCGTCGAGAACCGGCACGGTCGCGGCCTGCGACACGTCGAGCGCGCGAGCATCGTTCATAAGGATGTCGATGGCATGTCGCAGCAGGGCGGTCTCCGCCTGGCGACGAGCCTGGCCGTCAAGGCCTCCAAGGGCGCGATCGGGCAACGCCTCGGCGACGGCGAGCATGGCCTTGAGCGCCGTCACGGGTTTGTCGCGCCACAGCGCCTGGAACACGTCCGAGACCACGCACGGCACGTTCTTAAACCAGTTATCTTCGCTGGCGGCCTTGCGGGCGCCCCTCACCTGGCCCTGCACGCTCTGCAGCAAGCTCTTGACGCCCGCAGTGGTCTTGCTGCGCGACAGGCGCATGTTCTTGTCGAAGCCGCGGGCGCTCGCGGCGTCGGCACCCGAAAGCGGGCTATAAATCCAGTCGGTAAGCTCTGGAGCGGGCCACCACTCGGTCTTGGAAGCGGTGCCCTCATCGGCGGCTTTCATACGCTCGATCAGGTTGGCGAGCGCCGTAAACTGCCTGCCCGCGATGGACTGGGAAAACGCCGTGAACTCAGTTGTCTCGGCCGCAATGTGACGCGCCGCCAGACGAGAGGCGAGTTCGCCGAACAGCTGGGGTGCCCGGGCAGAAACAACGAGCACGCGCACGGGGTCGGCAGAAGCGCCGTCGACCTCGGAACCCCGGCACGTTTTTACCAGATCATCAATTGCGTCCGCATAAGCATGAGCACGGGCATGGGGGCCAGCGACCTCAATAAAGGCAGGCTGAGCGGCGGTCCCGTAAGCGGCATCAGACGCGCCGACACCCTCCCCTAGCGGCGCGATCTCAAACAACACATCGCGGGCATCAAATGCCGTGGCAAGCTCCTCGCGCATCGCCGCCTGCTCGCGGGCAAGCAGCACGACGACCTCTCCCCCATTGTTCGCCACGGCAGACAGCAGCTCGAGCAGACCGTGCGTAAACGACGTGATACCGCGCACGCATACGGCGCGAGTGCACGCCGGCAGGCTATCGGCCAGGACACTGGTCATAATGTCAGCTGCCTCGCAGGGCTCAACCATATCTCGACGGTCCAAACCGCCCGCGTAGGCGCGCAAAAGCTCGAACACACGAGCCTCGGCATCGCTTTTTGGCTCAGGCTGGCAGTTGTCGCCACGGCATCGTTCGGCACCCGTCCCCGCAACGCCCGGCAACACGTCGCGAGCCATGCGCGCGAGCATGCGCACCGTGCCCTGGCTACGCGAAAGCGGCTGCAGGTCGGCATCGTCGCGGCGGGCAATCATATCCGAAAACAGCATCTGACGTTGCAGGTTGTCGACGAAACCGCGCCCGTCGCCCAGAAGCTCCCAAAGCGAGCGAAGCCACGATGTAGGCGTCTTGTAGTCAATACCCAGCGAAATCCCGGCTTCCGCCGCATCATGACGGCACAGGTCGAGCTCGGCAAACGTAGGTGCCAGCAGCACGGCACGTCCGTGGCAGTCAACAAGGTCGGCAAGCAGCGCCGACTCGGCATCGCTCAAATCCGTGCCGGCATTGGTGGTATAGATTCGAACAGGCATGGTCCTCCGCTCAAACTGTTCGCAATAATCAATGCATCCATCCTACCCGCCCAAGCGGACACATTGCCACCGCAGCTCCATCTTTTGGTACAAAGCAACCTGACCCCAACGCACCAGCCGATTGCGGGCATATAAAAACCGCCCCCGGAGGAGCGGTTTTGTACAATTCGTTTTTGGCGCGGCCTACTCGCCATCCTCCAGTTTAATAAGGATCTTGCGGTAGCCGCCGTACTCGCCGTTCAGCGCCTTTGAAACGCGGCTCACCGTGGTGGACGAAGCGCCGGTACGGGCCTGAACCTCAACATAAGGCTCGCCCTCGTCCAAATAGCGCGCAACCTGCAAACGCTGAGAAAGGTCGCAAATCTCGCGCGGCGTGCAGATATCGGTTAAAAACGCCTGGATATCCTTCTCGTCATCCAAAAGACTAAATGCGTGGACCAGCTGCTTGACATCAGGCTTGTCAAACATGTTCTCGATGTTCATCGATCACCGCCAAACCCGCCATAAGGCATCGAAGTTGATACTGACATCGGGCATCGTTCGCCCGTAATATGCAATAAAACTATGCATGGGCCATTTGCCCGTAGCAGTGTAGCACACCACCAAACTAAAGTGCCAAGACTCTCTGCCAGCGGCACGTTTTTTAGGACGAACGCCGTTTTGAAACCGAATGCGCACGTAAGCTCCACGAATATTTGAGACAATGGGCGCCCAAACACCGCGGCGCGCCCGCGCAACCATCCAGGTCGCCGCCGTAAGCCGCTTCACGCGACGCCAGCAATCCCGGCGCAAGAAAGGATTCACGCCATGCGCTTTATGCTTAACTGGCTCTTCACCTCGATCGCCATCGCGATCGCCACGTTCCTCGTCCCCGGTATCCAACCCTTCGGCTTTGCCGAGACCTGGGTCTGCTTTGCCTTTGTGGGACTGTTCCTGAACATTGTCGATTCGTTCGTCAAACCGTTCCTCACGGTCATCTCGCTGCCGCTCACGATCATTACGCTGGGCATTTTCCAGCTTGTCGTCAACAGCTTTATGCTTGAGCTCGCGAGTTACCTGTCGGTCAACCTGCTGGGCGTCGGCATCTCCATCGCCAGCTTTGGATCGGCCTTTATGGGCAGCATCCTGGTGTCCATCACGCGCAGCATCCTCGACAGCATCGCCGAGGACTAAAATGGCCATTCCGGCCGTGTCCGTCTCAACAGCCCAAAACGAAGGCCGCCCATCGCAAAAATGGGCGGCCTTCTTATTTGCCAAGTCTCAAAGGGCGAGAAAATCTACCATTTCCACCCCGTCCCCAAATGCAGGTGTGGGTTAGATGACGTAGTCGTAGCCATGGTTGGGAGCGACAAGTTGATCGAGCGTCACACCGTCGAGGTAGTCGTTGATGAGCTTGTCCAGGTTCTTCCACACGTCGAGCGTGGGGCACTCATCCGAACGCGAGCAGCCCTTGCAGTCGCCATCCAGGCAGGCGACCGGCGCCAGACTGCCCTCGGTCAGGCGCAAGATCTCGCCCACCGTGTATTGCTCGGGCGGGCGCGTGAGCACATAGCCGCCGCCCTTGCCGCGCATGCCCGAGAGCATGTTGGCGCGCACGAGCGTAGCCAAAATGTTCTCGAGATATTTCTCGGAAATCCCCTGTCGCGCCGCGATCTCTTTGAGCGGGATGCGACCGGCTGCCTGGTGCTCGGCCAGATCGACCATAACGCGCAGGGCATATCTGCCCTTAGTAGAAACCAACATGTATAGTGCTGCCTTTCGGTCATTTAGTCCGTAGAAATTCTAGCCGAAATATTGGTTTTGAAAATACCCGTTCCGGTCAAGATGGTTAATCAACTTTCAATAAACTCCTATTTCCTATTGCATTACTAGGCTTTAGTGTCTAGTATGCTTCCCAACAGCTAAAAGAACAACCTATAAGGTTTGTGGGTTTAGCTGCTAGACACACCGTAAAACCACACGGTATCCAGTCATTTGAACACTTTGGAGGTTCATCATGAGCAAGGTTTACACGTCCATCGATCAGCTTATCGGCCACACCCCGCTTCTGGAGCTCACTCACTTTGAGGCCGATGAGGACCTCAAGGCCCGCGTGCTCGTCAAGCTGGAATACTTCAACCCCGCCGGGTCCGTTAAAGACCGCGTCGCCAAGAACATGATTGACGAGGCCGAGAAGGCAGGCAAGCTCGTGCGCGGCGGCGACTACACCATCATCGAGCCCACGAGCGGCAACACCGGCGTCGGCATCGCCTCGGTGGCGGCGGCTCGCGGCTACAAGGTGATCATCACTATGCCCGAGACCATGTCCGTCGAGCGCCGCAAGCTTATGCAGGCATACGGCGCACAGCTCGTGCTCACCGACGGCTCCAAGGGCATGAAGGGCGCCATCGTCAAGGCCGAGGAACTGCAGAAGGAGACGCCCAACAGCATTATCGCCGGCCAGTTTGTGAACCCCGCCAACCCCGCCATCCACAAGGCCACGACCGGCCCCGAGATCTGGGATGACACCGACGGCAAGGTCGACATCTTCGTCGCCGGTGTCGGCACCGGCGGCACCGTGACCGGCGTGGGCGAGTTCCTCAAGGAGCAGAACCCCGAGATTCAGGTCGTCGCCGTCGAGCCCGCCACTTCCCCGGTGCTCTCCAAGGGCCAAGCCGGCCCGCACAAGATCCAGGGTATCGGCGCCGGTTTTGTGCCCGACGTCCTCGACACCCAGGTCTATGACGAGATCATCCCCGTCGAGAACGACGACGCCTTTGCGACCGGCCGCGCCGTGGGCCACAAGGAGGGCGTGCTCGTGGGCATTTCGTCCGGCGCCGCCGTGTGGGCCGCGCTGCAGCTGGCCAAGCGCCCCGAGAACGAGGGCAAGACCATCGTGGCCCTGCTTGCCGACACCGGCGAGCGCTACCTGTCCACGGCACTCTTCCAGGACTAGAGCTTCTCGTTCTTAGAACGAGTCCAAGGCACGCCGGTCTCCCCTCTCTTCTGGCAGCCTGAGCTCGTCCCAACAGGGTGTCCCACAGAACGCCCGAACTTGCTACAATGTCTGCGGCGCGGAACCAGCCTCCCGCGCCGCTTTTCTTTTTTGGCCACATGCCACCAAGGAGAACCTCCCCATGCACAACAAGCGCGTGCTCGTCGCCATGAGCGGCGGCGTCGATTCCAGCGTGACCGCGTACCTGCTCAAAAGCCAGGGCTACGAATGCGTCGGCGCCACCATGCGTCTCACCTGCCCCGCGCCCGATCCTGCAACGGGTATGAGCAAAGTCGACCGCGACATCGCCGATGCAAAGGCCGTCGCCGAGCGTCTGGGGATACCCCACCATGTGCTCGACTTGCAGCAGACCTTCGACCACAGCGTTATCGAGCGCTTTGTGAACGCCTACCAGGAGGGGCTGACGCCCAACCCGTGCATCATCTGCAACCGCCACATAAAGTTTGGCGCGTTGCTCGGTGCGGCGCTGGACATGGGCTGCGACTACATCGCAACGGGTCATTACGCCAAAACAAGCCAGACAGTAGACGGCACCTGGCAGCTGCATCGCGGCGAAGATCCCAAAAAGGACCAGAGCTACTTTTTATATTCGCTTACGCAGGAGCGCCTGGCGCACACGATCTTTCCGCTGGCAGGCCTAGACAAAGAGCGCGACGTGCGCCGCATAGCCGCCGAGCAAGGCTTTACCAACGCCCAGAAGGCCGAAAGCGAGGACATCTGCTTTATTCCAGACGGTGACTACGCGGGCTATATCGAGCGCCGCTGCGGACATCCCGCTGCACCGGGCGACATTGTGTGGCGCGACGGCAGCGTGGTCGGACGCCATAACGGCGCGTTGCGCTATACCATCGGCCAGCGCAAGGGCTTGGGCGTCGCGATGGCGCATCCCGTGTATGTGACGGGCGTCGATGCCGCCAACAACACCGTGCATCTGGGCGAGGCCGAGGACCTAACGGCCACAGCACTCACGGCCGACGACTGGATCTGGAGCGCCCCTGCCGACCGCATGGAGGCAGAACTCGATGCCGGCGGCATTCGCGTGGGCGCCAAGTACCGTTACCGTCAGAAAGACCAAGCAGCGACCCTTACACGTGACGAAGACGGGCAGATGCTGCTAACTTTTGACGAGCCGCAGCGCGCCATCGCCCCCGGCCAGGCAATCGTCGTCTACCGCGGCGACGTCGTCCTGGGCGGCGGCACGGTGAACGGCGCACTTAAGTAGCCGCGGGTTTATCGCTGCACGTGTCGAAGTACCTCAACAGCGGCACAAACCTCGATTACGCGACGTTCCAGGCCACGGCGGATGGCCTCGAGTCGACCCTCCGCCGTCGCCCATTCGCTCTGCGAAAGAATCTCGATCGCCTCATCTACAAATCCGTTGAACCGCGATGAATCGAACCAATCGAGTGAGTCCGCAAGCGCCAACTGGACGGAAGGGTCGGGCCCAAACGGCTTAGCAGAAAACCCAAACTCCCCAGCTGCGAGCACGGCAGTTGGTACGTTGTACCACAGGCAGTTGCCGCTATCGAACAGCGGAGCAGGCCTTATCTCCAGGGTGTCGACATTGCGGATGATGCCGAAGTTTCGCCAATGGCGGTCGCTGTTGGCCAAAAGGGCATCGCAGACAATCATCTGCGACATAGACCTTCTCACAGCGGCCTCATCGACACCACGCTTGCCGAGGTAGCAACAGTATCGATCGTATGTCGAGTTTCCCCGCTGGCTACCAAGTGCGCCCTTAACGTAAACAGCCGGAACGTATTCCTCGCGGCCGTCAAGAAAGTCGTCGCACAGACACACAGGTCCATCGAACATCCGCTCAACCGTATAAGGAACAAACTCGCCCTCCGACAGCAAGCGACGATGTAGAGCCGTTGCAACTGCCTCGTTAAAGGGACGCTGATCGTCCATCCCGCACCCCTTAGCCAAAACGCGAATGCCGTTTCGGATCATCCACGATTTAGGGAGCTCGCCCTCGGACGTGTTATCCGGATTTTTAAGACCGATGCCTTCCAGCCAACCCGAACGCTCTTCGGGCGCCGATCGCTCAAATTCGTTCTCAAAGTAATTGATGTTTTGCCATTTGAGTTCGTCGCAATCGGCCGGTCGCAGCCAATAACAATCCGAAAGTGATAGGCCCAGGCACTGAACCGGCACCTCAACGCCGTTGACAATCCCCAGCTCGCGGTAGCGCGAGATAAGCCCGGGGCGAACATCGGGCACCGACCGATGCCCCCACCACACGTTGAGCTCCCGTTTATTCACCGTAGGAGAAGAGCTCGAGCAAGTGCCAAACGGCATCCTCTGCGCATCGAGTACCTCCGCGATTTCGAAGGAAAACTCGCGCGTCGGATCAAACGAAACACGCGCAACCTCGTAATCGGCGGACATCAGCGTAAACTTGCGCCCCACATCGGCCGCAGGACGGCGTCCTCGTTTGCGGACCTTTTGATAGGCGATCGCAGAATTGTACTCGACTATCTTCCGGCCGCCCACAATATCACACACGAGCGTCCCCGATGCGGCAAGTTGCGATATGCGGGCTTTCGTAACGCCCAACAGGCGGGCGGCATCACCCATAGATAAGTACTCAGATGTATCCATACACCGCATCACCTCGTTAAGTAATTTACGTGTTTAGTTAATAGATTACAGACATCATAATACTAAACATCCTAAAGCGAAAAAAGGCCCGAGAAATCGGGCCTTAGCGATCGGTCAGCCGAGTCGCAAGCTGCTCCCCTAGCGCTGTACGTAGGCACGAACCAGCTCGTAGGTGTTGCGCACGCCGTCGATGTGGCTGCGCTCGTAGTTGTGGCTCGCGTACACGCCGGGGCCGATCAGAGCATGGCGAATGTCGTAACCAGCCGAGAGTGTGGCCTCGACGTCGGAGCCGTAGTGCGGGTACACATCGATGGCGTAATCGAGCTCCAGCTCGCGCGCGATGTTGGACAGCGTGGTTACCAGGTCGTAGTTGTACGGACCGCCCGAATCCTTGGCGCAGATCGAAACCATGCGCTCGGTGCAGCCCAGGTCGTCGCCCACGCAGCCCATGTCTACGCTGATCATCTCGCGCGTGTCGGCCGGCACGAAGGCTCCGCCGTGGCCGACCTCCTCGTACACGGTAAAGAGCAGCGACACCTTGCGTGAAAGCGTCACCTCGCCAGCGGCGACGGCACGCGCCAAGCCCAGCAGAATCGCCGCCGACAGCTTGTCATCCAAGAAGCGGCTCTTAATGTAGCCGCTCTCCGTCACCGTGGTACGCGGATCCATAGCGATGATGTCACCAGTCTGAATGCCCAGCTCAAGCACATCGTCCTTGCTGTCGACGTTCTCGTCGAGCAAGATCTCCATGTTCTTCTCGATGGTCTTGACCGGCTCATCGGCCACATGCGCCGAGGGCTCGGTATTGAGGACCACACCCGTGTAGACATTGCCATCGCGCGTATAAACGGTGCAGTTCTCGCCATCGGCCGTAGACCACTGATGCCCGCCGAGAGTCGTGGGGCGCAGGCGACCATTGTCCTTAATGGAGCGCACCATGGCGCCCAGGGTATCGACATGGCTCGCCAGTACGAGCGGCTCGCCCTCGCCGCCAAGCTCAACCAGCACGTTGCCCTTATTAGAACGCTCAGGCCCAAACCCCATATCGCGCAGGGTCTCCATCAGATAATCAGTAGCCGCACGAGTAAACCCCGTAGGCGAAGCAATCGAGGTAAGCGCCTTCAACTGGTCAGTAATATAGGAGAGCGTAGAATCCATCTTGGACACCAAAGTCACCCTTTCATATCGAATTAAACCCACAGCAACAATACCACCGCGAACCATCTTTTTGCCTAGCGAGACAGCCCATCGAGCTCCCCAGAACCGTGCACGCTACAACAACAAGCCGGCGAGCCCCTGCCCGTTAGCCCCACAATCTTTCCACAGGACAGAAGGAGGCCCCGCCGCACGTAGTGCGCAGCGGGGCCTCCGACATGTCCGAGGACGATTGTGGGGCTAACGGGCAGGGGCCCGCCGAACCAGTTAGGCAGCCGGGCAGATCTTCTTGAAGAGCTCGATGACGTCGTCGAGCGTCGCCTCGCGCGGGTTGCCCGGGAAGCAGGCGTCGGCCATGGCGTCCTTGGCCAGGACCTCGATCTCGTCAGCCTTCATGGCCTCGCAGACGTGCGGGATGTTCACGTCGGCAGAGAGCTGCTTGACGGCGGCGATGGCAGCATCGGCGGCTTCGTCGGTGCTCATGCCCGTGGTGTCAACGCCCATGGCAACGGCGACCTTGGCCAGGCGCTCGGCGCAGACCGGCTTGTTGAACTCCATGGCGATCGGCAGCAGCATGGCGCAGGCGACGCCGTGCGGGGTGTCGTAGTGAGCGGACAGGGTGTGAGCCATGGCGTGGTCGATGCCCAGGCCAACATTGGAGAAGCCCATGCCGGCGACATACTGACCAAGAGCCATGCCCTCGCGGCCGGAGCCGGGCTGACCGGACTTGGCCTCGGCAACGGAGTCGCGCAGGTTCTCGCTGATCAGCTTAATAGCCTCAAAGTGGAACATGTCGGAGAGCTCCCAAGCGCCCTTGGTGGTGTAACCCTCGATGGCGTGGGTCAGAGCGTCCATGCCAGTGGAAGCGGTCAGGCCGGCGGGCATGGAAGCCATCATGTCGGGGTCGACGACGGCGACCTCGGGGGCATCGTTGGTGTCGACGCACACGAACTTGCGGACCTTCTCGGGGTCGGTGATGACGTAGTTGATGGTCACCTCAGCAGCGGTACCGGCGGTCGTCGGCACAGCGATGGTGAACACGGCGTGGTTCTTAGTCGGAGCAACGCCCTCGAGGCTGCGGACATCGGCAAACTCGGGGTTGTTGATGATGATGCCGATGGCCTTAGCGGTGTCCATGGAGGAGCCACCACCGATGGTCACGATAGCGTCAGCCTCGGCGGCCTTGAAGGCCTCGACGCCGTCCTTGACGTTCTGGATGGTGGGGTTGGGCTTGATCTCGGAGTAGAGGCTCCAAGCGATGCCGGCGGCGTCGAGCTCGTCGGTCACCTTAGCGGTAACGCCAAACTTAACCAGATCGGGGTCGGAGCAGACGAAGATCTTCTTGTAGCCGCGACGCTGGAGCTCGCCGGGGATCTCCTTGATGGCGCCGGAACCATGATAAGAGATGGTGTTGAGAACGAAACGATTAGCCATTGATAGCCTCCCATCGTGTGCGGGGCACCCATTACGCCCCGCGCTATAAGTCCCATCCTAACGCTTTTGAAACAAAAAACGCGTGAGAACGTCAAAAGTGTTAAAGCGTTTCAACAGGATAACGGGACCCTAGTCCTTCCATCCCGACAGCAGCGAAGGCTAGATTATAGGAGCAATCGCCCAAAGAATACGACCACCTAAGTCTATAAATTGTTTCTATTTTAGCAATATATGTTTGACAGCACGTTTATAAAAGGATACTTTGTAGTAAATAACATGCATGCAGCAAATAGCATCATTCATTTTGTTAGAGATTGCCCATGCAGTTATTGTGGCTGCATACACTGCAACGTACAGCGTAATTCTCCGCACGAAGCAGAAGGCGGTTCCAATTCGATCGAGGCGATGACGCATGGTGGCTACTGGTCCTAAATCGAGCAAGACGGCTACAAACGAATATCGAATCTCAATTGAAGGTAACCCTTATCCGCATGCTCTAGCTCTCATCAACCCAGTGGGAGACAACCTCAACATCAAAAGACATGGGTTCACGGGTCCACTAGGACAACTATTGAGTCTTAAATATACCGTTTATGACGATGCAAATGAAAAACTCTTCACTGTCGTCGACGGTGGTTTTAGCAACATGCCCAGGGTTGCGCTCATCATCGAACACGAGGAAGTTGCGGTGTTTGATTATGGCCTAAACAGACTTGAGATGAAGTGCGTAACGAACATACCGAATTACACAATAAAAGGTAACTTCCTATTTGGAGATTACGATATATTCAGCCAACGGGAAGTGAAACTATCTTCAGTTATCGTCCTTCAATGTGATAAACAATCGTGCTTTAGCATACAGGTTTTGGATAAAGCCGAATTAGCCGCCGCAATTGGAATACCTACAGCCATTGCCCTTCTTAGGGCTCGGATTGAAGAGCATCTCGAATAAATCGCAAAAAGCAGTTCGTAGCAACATTCAGGAGCTAGATAGTTTTTCTGGCTCCTGAATGTTGTTACGAACATGCACCTTAGCGCTTAAGACTCGCGGTCTGCCAGTCAGCTATGATGCGGGCCCATTTCCTGTGCAAATCACGCTCGCGGTCGATAAACATGATGGCAAACGCGATAAACAGCAGCACGCTCGCCACCGCAATGGCGTGCAGGCCCATGCGCTCAATACACCAGTTGCCCAACACGGCGCCAAACACAAAGGTGAAGATCACGCCAAAGTACAGCAGGCCGTTTTCCAAAAAGCCGCGCTTGTGGGTGATAATGTAGTCGTCCACGTTTTGCAGCGCATTGCGCAGGTTACCGATGCACATGGTCGTAGCAATGCCGTGACCGTGGATCTTGCGGAAGCTCTCGACCTGCATGCCGCAGGCAAACGAGGTGAGGCAGTTGGCGAGCAGGTTGTAACCGCCACCGGGGATAAAGCTCACGCCCAGCAAGATGACGGCTTCAAAGAACACCGTCACCTGGCGCCAGTGGATCACGCTGCCAAACCGCTCGTGAACCAGGTCGGCAAGCATAATGCCCACGGCAAACGACACCACAGGGAAGAAGTAGCGCCCCGCAAGTGCCCAGTTGCCCTCCGAGATGCTCACGCCCACCAACAAGATGTTGCCCGTCTGCGCGTTTGCGAAAACATGGTCGCGCCCAATGTACGAATACACGTCCATAAAGCCACCGGCGAGCGCCAAGATAATGCCCAGCTCAATAGACTCCGATATCTGTTTGGCACGCTGCATCGTCGTGCATCCTCCTTGTTGACGACTCTCTCGTGCGTTGGCGGAGACATAGCCGCCGTTCATACTGTAACCCATTGACAACATGGCGTGCGCGCGAGACGGGTTCTCCAACGCGCGGATACACAGTCTGGAAACAAACGGCGGGCGCGGCGCCGACACCCGAAGCCTCGTGTACTCCACCAGTCTTTTTAGCGCCGTCCCAAAAAGACTGGTTACAATTACGTGCAGTATACTAACAACGGGAGGAATCGTGGCACAAAAGCCCCAGGACGCTCAGCACAACCAGCACGGCAAGCATGCCCAGCGCGGCCAGCAGCAAAAGCGCGGCGGTAAGACGCAGGGCTCGCGACCCACGCATGCCCCGGCGACGCCCGTCCGTCCCTGGCGTCCGGGCCGCGATAAGTTCCTCCCCGTCAGTCGCGCCGACATGGATGCACGTGGCTGGGACCAGTGCGACTTTGTCTACATCTGCGGTGACGCCTACGTGGACCATCCCAGCTTTGGCATGGCTATCATCAGCCGCGTCCTCGACGCGCACGGCTACAAAGTTGGCATCATCTGCCAGCCCGACTGGACCGACCCCGCCAGCATCACCGTGCTCGGCGAGCCGCGCTTGGGCTTTCTCGTCAGTGCCGGCAACATGGACTCCATGGTCAACCACTATTCGGTGACCAAGCATCGCCGCCACACCGACGCCTATACCCCCGGTGGCGAGGAGGGTCACCGCCCCAACCGTGCCGTCACGGTCTACGGCAACCTCATCCGCCAGACGTTCAAGGACGCTCCTATCATCATCGGCGGCATCGAGGCGAGCCTGCGCCGTCTGGCCCACTACGACTACTGGCAGGACAAGCTCAAGCGCTCGGTACTGCTCGACTCGGGCGCCGACATCCTCATCTACGGTATGGGCGAGCACGCGATCGTCGAGATCGCCGACGCGCTCGACGCGGGACTGCCCGTCGATCAGATCACCTATATCAACGGCACCGTTTACCGCACGGGTTCGCTCGACGAGGTATATGACTACGACCTGCTGCCCAGCTGGGACGACCTTGCCGCCGATAAGCTCAACTACGCGCGCAGCTTTAACGTGCAGCAGCAAAATATGGACCCCATCACCGGCCATCGCTTGGTAGAGCCATATCCCAACAGCGTGTACGTGGTGCAGAACCCGCCGTCGGCAACACTCACCACCGACGAGATGGACGAGGTTGCCGAACTCTCCTACGCACGCGATTGGCATCCCGACTACGACGCGGCAGGCGGCGTGCCGGCCTTTGCCGAGATCAAGTTTTCCATTAGCTCCAACCGCGGCTGTTTTGGCGAGTGCTCGTTTTGCGCGCTCACCTTCCATCAGGGCCGCGTGTTGCAGATGCGCAGCCACGACTCGATCATGCGCGAGGCCGAGTTGCTCACGCACGATCCCGAGTTTAAGGGCTACATCAACGACGTGGGCGGACCGACGGCCAACTTTAGCCGTCCCGCCTGCGACAAG
>CABURV010000022.1 GCA_902494035.1 uncultured Collinsella sp. | reverse complement strand
CGCCACTGCCGAGATGGTCGAGCACATCACCAATATCGCCGACATCCCCGTCATCGCCACGGTCGTTCGCTGCGACGACGATGCTCACGCCAAGGTGCGCGCCGGAGCCAAGATTCTCAACATCGCCGCCGGCAAAAACACGCCCCAGGTCCTGCGCGAGCTGCGCGAGCACTATCCCAACCTGCCGCTCATCGCACCGGGCGGCAAGACGCCCGAGAGCATCCGCGAAACCATCGCCGCCGGCGCCAACGCCATCATCTGGACACCGCCTTCGGCCCAGCAGCTACAGACCGACATGATGCAGCGTTATCGCAAGATGAAGGAAGACGCCACACCTGTCATCTCGCGCGACGATGTGCCCATTATCGACCAGGTCGCCGCCGCCGAGGTCAGCCAGGTCGAGAACATGAATCCCGACGTGCCGATTCCCGACGAAGTCATCGAGCGCGTCGCTTCGATCCACGAGCGCGTCGAGGAGCATCGCGCCAACCGCGGCCTCAAGCCGTCACTGCACGGCTTCTTCTTCCGCGGAAAGAAACGCTAGCAAAACATCTTGGCCCGCCCACAAACAACGGGACGGGCCTTGCTGTTATCGAATGTCAGGAGGGACAGGCGCAGCGGTTAAAACTGTCAGCCAGCCCACGAACGTTAATCCACGCGCTTGTCGCCCATAAAGAAGAGCGCCACCGTACCAGGTCCGGTATGCGAGCCAATCAGAGTACCGATGTCATTGATCTCAATCTTGCCTTTAAGCTGCGGAACCTGTTCCTCAATCAGCGCCGCAACTGCCTCGGCATCCTCACGGCACGCCGAGTGCGACATGATGCACTTACCCGAATAATCCACACCGTCCTGCACGTGTGCCATCATGGTCTTGGCCATCTCGGAAATCGCGCGCTTCTTAGTGCGAATCTTCTCACGTGGCGACAGCTTGCCGTCGCAATCGACCGTCATAAGCGGGCAAATCTTAAGCGCCGTGCCGATGATCGCGCTCGCGGCCGAAATGCGGCCGCCGCGCAGGTAGCTCGACAGATCGGTCGAGAAGAACCAGTGGTGCAGGTTGAGCTTGTGCTCCTCGATCCAGGCAGCCGTCTCGTCGAGTGAAGCTCCGCTATCGCGCACGTTGGCGGCATATTCCAGCAACAGGCCAAAGCCCGAAGACGCCGCCAGCGAATCGATGACGCGCACCTTGCCGCCCTGGGGATAGCGATCCGCGAGCATCTGTGCCGCAACGCAGGCCGATCCATACGTGCCCGAAATACCCGAAGATAGCGTCAGGTGCAGTACATCCTTACCCTCGGCAACAAACGGCTCCCAAAACTCCTCGTACTCACCCACGCTCACCTGAGACGTCTTGGGCATGGCACCCGCGGCAATCTGAGCAAAAAACTCGTCCGGCGTAATCGACTGATACAGATCGTCCGTATAGACAACATCGTCGATCTCGTAATGAAAACACACGACAGGGATATTGCGCGACGCAAAGAACTCACGGGTTCGATCGGCGGCGGATTCACAGGTCAGGACAAAATCACTCATATGAGGCTCCTTACTCATTGCTGCGCAAATTATCGCACAGTGAGCCTACATACGGTACATATGTCCACTATTTACCAAATCGAACCAAAAATAGCGAACATCTTTACCACCATCGTCTCCACCGACCCCACGCATAAATATCTGAGAAAACACCCTCTGTCGTCTCCACTCAACCGCCATATCTACCTCAACTAAATCGATTTACTAAACCGTTCAGCCGACAATTCAGCCGCTGGCGCAAAATCGAAACAAAAGCGGCGCATACTGATAAACGTTTGACGCTGTTTATCAGTTTTACCAGCTCCATCGGAAGGTGTTTCATGGTCGCATTCGATCGCAACCCGCAAGACTTCAAGTATCTGCGCCTGCTGTCGAGACAGTTCCCCACCGAACAATCCGCGTTTACCGAAATTATCAACCTCTCGGCCATCCTCAACCTACCCAAGGGCACCGAGCATTTTATGAGCGACGTGCACGGCGAGTACGAAGCCTTTATGCACATCCTCAACAACTGCTCGGGCGTCGTGCGCGAACATGTCGACGAGATCTTTGGCGACACGCTCTCCTTTGACGAAAAGGGCGAGCTGTGCACGCTCATCTACTACCCGCGCGAGAAGATCGAGCTGGTTCGCAGCCAGCGCGAGGACTCGCCAACCTGGTACAAGACGATGCTTGACCAGCTCATCATGGTCGCACGCTCGCTTTCAAGCCGCTACACGCGCTCCAAGGTGCGTAAGGCCATCCCGCGCGATTACGCCTACATCATCGACGAGTTGTTGCACACGCACCCGGACGAGAACAACTATCGCGTGCGCTATCACGAGCGCATCGTGGAGTCCATCCTGGAGACCGCCAGTGCCGACGACTTTATCGAGTCGCTCGCTTCGCTCATTAAGCGCCTGGCCGTCGACCACCTGCACCTGGTGGGCGATATCTTCGACCGTGGCGGCGGCGCTGCCAAGATTATGGACCGCCTGCTCACCTATCATTCGCTCGACATCCAGTGGGGCAACCACGATCTGCTGTGGATGGGCGCCGCCGCCGGCGAGCCCGCCTGCATCGCCACGGTGCTGCGCAACAACCTACGCTACGACAATTACGAGATCCTCGAGAATGACTACGGTATCTCGCTGCGTGAGCTTGTCGCCTTTGCCGATGCCACCTACACCGCCGGTGAGTCCATCACCCCGCTGATCAAGGCTATCAACGTGCTGCTCTTTAAGCTCGAGGGCCAGATTATCCAGCGCCACCCCGAGTTCGACATGACCGACCGTCTGTTACTCGACAAGATCGACCACGACACCGGCACGGTCACGCTCGCCGACGGCAGCGTGTGGCCACTCACGACCAACGACTTCCCCACCGTCGACCCGGCGGACCCCTATACGCTCACGCCCCAGGAGCAGCACATCATCGACAAGCTCGTGTCCGAGTTTGTCACCGCCGATCACCTGCATCGCCATATCGATTTCCTCTATTCCCACGGCTCGATGTACAAGGTCGCCAACGGCAACCTGCTCTTCCACGGCTGCGTTCCGCTCAACGAAGACGGCACCTTTAGCAGCATGAACTGTCTGGGCACCTGGCACGCTGGCCGCGATTATCTCGATTTTTGCGACCACATCGCCCGCCGCGCCTGGCGCGTGGGCGACCGCGACGCTCTCGACTGGATGTGGTACCTGTGGATTGGCTTTAACTCGCCCGCCAGCGGACGCCTGGTGCGTACCTTTGAGCGCGCCTATATCGCCGATAAGAGCACCTGGGTCGAGCCGATGGACCCATACTTTACGCTTACCAAGTCGCCCTCGGTCTGCAACGACATCATGCGCGAGTTTGGCGTCGCGCCCATGGCATGTTCGCCGACCGGCCACATCATCAACGGCCACACGCCCGTTAAAACCACCAAGGGTGAGCAGCCCATCCGCGCCGAGGGCAAGCTACTGGTCATCGATGGCGGCTTCTGCCGCGCTTACCATCCCAAGACGGGCATCGCCGGCTATACGCTCATCTCGAGCTCGCGCGGCTGCCGCCTCAAGTCGCACCGGGCCTTTACGACGGTTGCCGAGGCACTCACGCGCAACGTGGACATCGAGAGCGAGACCAACCGTTTTGACCAAGCAGACCGTCGCCGCATGGTGAGCGACACCGATACTGGCGCCAAGATCCGCAGCCAAATCCAAGACCTGCGTCAGCTGCTCGATGCATATAGAAACGGTGCTATCGAGGAGCGCGCCTAGCACCACCCGCGGGGATTGGCTAAACTTGCTGAGTTTGTCATCCCCGCGGCGCTTCGGCGCCAGCTTAAGGCAGGTACCATGCAAAAGCTCCTTGTGCAGATCATGAAATTTGGCGTCGTCGGTGTCATTGCCACGGTTATCGACTTTGGCATTATGAATCTACTCCACTACGGTCTCGGCCTCAACATCCTAATCGCCAACACCAGCGGCTTTATCATCTCACTCATCTTTAACTACCTCGCAAGCATGAAGTACGTGTTTGCGCACAAGGAAGGCATGAGCCGCCGCCGCGAGTTCATCATCTTTGTCGTGCTGTCCGTGATCGGTTTGGTGCTCAACGACGGCATCGTGCTGGCGCTCAACGCCGGCCTGGGACTCGAGGCCAATATCGCCAAGATCTGCGCCACCGCGCTTGTCATGGTCTACAACTTTGTGACCCGAAAAATCTTCCTGGAGGGCGACGAGACCAAGTAACTCGCAACCTTACAGCCTTACGATGCCCACGGACAATGCGCGCTCAGCACAGTATCGCCCGCGGGCATCGTTCGTTTACGGGCAAATTTTCAACGTTTGCGGATTACCTCTTGAAAATTTGGCGAGTTCGTATAGTTCTTGGCAAAGACCTTACGTTTCCCTTGCAAAAGCTCTAAAGTATCCTCTGCTCGATTCATCAACGCATTGGATGTGATTACGTGCGCAAGGCACTGGCACAACCTCATACCAAGCAGTTCCTCAAGTTCGCTGTCGTGGGTCTTATCTCCTTTGGCATCGACTGGGGCATGCTTATTGCGCTCGTCGAGCTGTTCCACCTCGACTTTTTGATGAGCACCACGGTCTCGTTTACCACGTCCGTTGTGGTTAACTACTGGCTCAGCATGAAGTACGTGTTCGACCATCGCGAGGGCATGAGCCGCAAGCGCGAGTTCACGATCTTCACCATCCTGTCGGTGATTGGTCTGGGTCTCAACGACCTGTACATGTTTGTGGGCGTCACGTTTTTGAGCATCGGCTACCAGGCCATGAAGGCCATCGCAACGTTCCTCGTCACCTGGTACAACTACTTCAGCCGCCGCTTCTTCCTCGAAGGCGCACGGTCGTAGTCGATTCACTATTTGCTTGAATGTATAACCGGTTGGAATTCCCGTTCCAACCGGTTTTTTGTTTGCCGAGAGACCCGGCGACCCAATCCCATTCGCATAAAAAACGGGCGGCTCGGATGTTTGTCCGAACCGCCCGTCTGGCGCGCTATGTCGAGGCCTCTAGCCTGTCACGTAATACCAAACCACGTTGTCGCCGTTGGAGAGAACGTAGTTGCTGCACGCCGTCATGGGCGTTGTGCCGTTGACGGAGTACATCCAGCCGCTCGTGCCGCCGTGCTGTTTCTCGGCCAAACCACCAATCGCGGAAACGTACGTGCCGCACGACGAGCCGTGCGCGTTGACAGAAAGGCCCAGCGCGCACAGGGCATCGTAGACGGTAGCGCCTTCGTTAAAAGTAAAGGTGCCACCAGAGGACACAGGATTGCCCACAGCGCTCGATGTGACCGAAACCGTCACTGTAACGTAGCTAGGCTCCCGAGAGGCGCCCTGGTCGCCCGCTGAGGCGTTGCCGTTATCGGGGGCAGAAGATGCCCCGCTGGATGAGGAGGAGGCGCCAGGCGTAGAGCCGGCCCCGACAGAAGAAGTCGAGTTCTGAGAAGTCGACTGATTGCCGTCGGTCTTTTTATTGCTGTTCTTCTCTCCAGACTTCTTGCCATCCTTGTCTTCGGACTTTTTGCTATCCGAGCCCTTGTTTGATTCCTTGTCCGAAGACTCGGACTCCTTCTTAGAGTCAGATTTATCCGAACCCTTAGACTCGTCGTTCGCACCATCCGAAGATTTGGAATCCTTGGAGCCAGCTTTACCCGAAGCGACGGTCGAGTCAGACCCCTTGGCGTCCTTCGCGACGACGCTCTCCCCCGTCACGGTCTGAACGATCCAGTCAATGGACCAGGCGCCGCTCTCGGAAGGATGGACGAAGCCCAGCGATATGACAATTAGCGCAACGCACGCGGCGGTCAGGACGCCAGTAAGCGCCTTCCGTCGAGGGGCGGACGCCGCCGAAGCGGCGCCCTGTTGCTTTGCATCGTCGAACTGAATGAACGAGGAATTTGGTTGCTTGGGGTCAGCGTCCTTGGATTTATTGGACACAGCCCTCACCTACCGACGTTTGGTGAACACGAACACGCCGACGATGGCGAGACCGATGACGCCGGCGGCAACGCCAACAATGGCGAGCGGGTTGGCGCCAGTCTCCTGCTCGGAAGCACTAGAGGGCTTCTTAGCAGTGGTCGTGGAAGCAGCACCCGTATCGGACTTGGAATCGGACTTCTTGTCGGACTTGCTGTCCTTCTTGTCAGACTTCTTGCCAGACTTCTTCTCGTCCTTCTTATCGGACTTATCGGAGTCCTTCTTGTCGGACTTGTTGTCCTTGGTCTCGGTCTTGGTCGACACCGTCGTCTTGGTCGTCGGCTTATGACCCGGGGCGACAGCGCCGCCAGCCTGCTGGCCCTTCGTGCCGGAGCCGGAACCCGTGCCAGCGCCAGCACCGGAACCGTTACCAGCGCCACCATTGCCGCCATTGGAGCCAGAACCGCCATTGCCGCCAGGGTTAACGGCATTCTTGGTCCACTTGGCATACAGCGTCAGATCGGCCGTCACCGGCGTACTGAAGTCATACGCCTGCGTGCAAGCCTCATCGGTATACCAACCGCCGAAAGCGTAGCCATCGCGCGTCGGATCGGCCGGCTTGACCAGCTTGCCATCGGCCGTAGCAACAAACTTAGTGTCGCAAGCAGACCCGCCGTTGGAATTAAAAGCAACCGTCCAAGACTCAACGGCCCCAAGCTTGAACAGCGTGCCCGAGTCATTGATGTAGTAGAGATTGCCAGAAGCATCGGCAATGACCGGAGAGTCGCAGTGCTGGTAATGGCCAGCCGCATCATAAATCTGCGTCGCCTCTGCATCGCCGAGCGTATAGCGATACACGCCACCACCAGCAGAGTAGTTGACGTAATCCTTGCTATCCGCGCTGTTAACGGTGAAGTACACATGGGTCTTTCCACCCTGAACACTCACCAGCGGAGTAGCAGCAATACCGTTGAAGCCAGCCGGCAGCGCCTTGCCGTCAGCAGCGGTGACCATCGTGGTCTTACCGGTCTTCAGATTATAGAGAGCCAGAGCAGAGCCAGTAGCCGTCTGTCCGCCGACAATCAAGTTTTCGCCAGCCACCGCCGGTGCGCTCATGTTATTAGTAAGACCCAGGTCGACCGTCTTCTGCTCGCTCAGTACGCCCTTCGCCGAAAGCGAAATCACATGGAGCTTTCCATCGTGCGTCATCTGATAGAAGGTCGAACCATTGGACGGATCGGCGACACAGTCGGCGTTCGCGAGAGCGCCGAGCTTCATGGTCGAAACGACGTCGCCCGTCGTCTTATCAATGCACTTAAGCGTACCCGCGCTCGTAGGAACGATGGCATACTTATCCGTCAAAGCCGCACCAGTCCAGTAATAGCCCTCGGCAGGGTCGATGTTCTGCCAAGAAACTTCGCCCGTGGCAATCTTAATGCGCGCAAAGGAGCCGTTGCCGTAGGTCGCGTTGTAATTCTCGTCATACGAAATATCGACCGAGCCTACATAGACGTACTCGCCGTCCGAAACGACGGTGCAGGAGCTCTGCGTCAAGTCCGTCAAACCAGGCGTCAGCCACTTGCAGATCAGCTTGTCTGCAGTAATCGCCTGGACCGCACCGCCGTTGAGCGGAACGATGATAAGGCCATTGGTATAGATCGGACGAGAGGTATAGCTCACCTTGGAGGCAAGCGGCGCAGAGGCAACCTTTTTGCCCGTGGACGAATCGATCTTAATGAGCTCGTTCTCGGTCGCGATGTACACAAAACCGTTAGCGATGACAGGCTCGCTGCAGTTGGCATACTGCTGGCCAGACTCGGCCTTCCAATCGAAGGCCCACTTAAGACCGGCGGCCTGCGCAGGCGTCTTGGCATCCGTTACGGTCGAACCGTTGCCACTGTTGCCGTAGCCAGCCCACTCGGCATCCCAATCAGGAGTCGTCGCACTCGGGTCCACGACAATCTTGTCGGGATCGGGCATGGCCGAATCGTCGGTGGTATAGGCAAGCGTAACCTTATCGCCGCTTTTGAGCGTAATCTGATTGGCGCAGAGTAAGGAGGGCTCTCCATTGATATACAGGTGCCAATATTTATTGGTCGCAGCATCCCAGGCATACGGCTTGTGATCGAACGGCGAGTTGATGGAATTGAGGAACCAGTACTCACCACTCTGGGAGCCGTTGTACGTAACGCCCTTGGCCTTCAGGACCGTCTCAATAAGGTTCTGGGCAGTAGAGCCTTCGGGCAAAGAAACATTGCTTGCCGAGCCCCAGCGAGTATTGTTGCCGTTGACATCGGGACCGATAACATCGACAGACCCAAGAACCTGACCAGGAAGGGCATCGGCGTCAGCACCATACATAAAGGTGACGGCATCGCCCTCATGGAGCTCGTAGGCACCGGCGCCAACGTCGGCGAACTTGTACTTTACGTCGGACTTGCCCTTTACGTAGAAGCGCCAATAGCTATTGGTCGCAGCATCATAGCCACAATAGGACTCATCATCGAACGGCGAATAAATGCCGTTGAGGAACCAGCCCCAAGACGATTCGCCAGCATCGAGCTTAAGGCCGGTCTGCTCAAGGAGATCCTTGGCAGTAGAGCCCGCCTTGAGACTCGTCTGACCCGTCGAAGCCCAAACCTGCTGCTTGCCGTCCTTGTCCTTACCAAGGACCTGAACGGAAGCATGGACGGAATCGGACGGCAACTTGTCGCCCCAGCCACCGTAGAACCACGTAACGGTATCGCCAGCATGAATGGTGACATTGTCTGCCGTGTAGTCGCTCGACTTGCCGTTGATGAACAGCTGCCAATAGGTCGAATAATCTTGGGGCGTACCCAGCTCAACACCGTTGTACTTAAGGCTCAGAATGAAGGAGCCAGCAGCAACGGCGTCGATGTCATTCGCCTCAAGCGCGACCTTCGTAAGGTCAAGTGCGCTCGAACCGGACGTCACCACATACTGCGCGTTATCGACCCAAGTCTGAGTCTTGCCCTGGGCATCGCGACCAATGACGGTCACATTCGCAGCAAGCTGGTCCTTAACGACAGGGGATGCGCTACCACCCGTAAAGGCAAACTCAATCTTCTGCCCCGGGGCGAGCTTAACGCTGCTCGCGCCAACCGAGGAAGACGCGCCGTCGACGAACAGCTGCCAGAAGGCATTAGTCGTCGGATCGTAGGCAAGCGTGCGGCCATCTGTCGGGGACGTGATGCTTTTGAGGTAGAAGCCGTATGCCGTGTTCGGTTCGTAATCCGCCTTGAAGCCCGTCTTCTGCTGCAGCTTAACGAAGGCATCCGCAGCCGTCGCGCCCTCGTCGAGCTTGAGCTGCGTAGGTGCCACCCAGGTCTGAGCCTTGCCTTCGGCATCGGTGCCGATAATCGAGAACGAGACCTCGACTTGCTTCTTGGCGACATCGCCGGTTTCTGTCGGGTTCTCTGTCTGAACGGCAGCCGCGGCGGCAGATCCTGCTTGGCCAGCGGATGCCGCTGAAGACTGCTCGCTCGCGGCAGGGCTCTCCCCCGTCGCCGAGCCTTCGTCGCCAGTTGCTGCCTTTGTTGCGGCGGCACTAGCTGCAGGCGCGCTCCCGGAATCCGAAACCTCGGCGCCGCTCTGCTCAGCGGCACCGCCCGCAAGCGCTGCGTCCTCGCCCGGCGTCGTAGCCTGAGCCACAGCCTCGGCAATGCCCTCGGCGCCCTCGGCCCACAGCTGAGCCGGCGTGGTGCCAAAGGCCATCGCGAAGGCCAGGAATGCCACCAGGCCGCGCTTGGCTACGCCGCGTGCAATCGCGCCACGGCGATGCAGCGAGGCGCGCTCGCGCTCGTCCTCAAACATATCCATTTGTCCCCCATTGTCTGTACTTGGAGCGTTGCCTTGAGGCTGCCCCACGTCATCGCGCATGCTACGCTCGAGTTCCCCCATCGGGGTCCCCCTTCCCTCCAGAGCCCCATGCACACCGGCGGCATACGCCGCAGCCGCATGCAAGATGGGAGGCGATCCGACTTAACCTTAACGGCTCAGGCGCGTCGTCCGATCTGCGACACGAACATCCCGAGCCAAGAGGAATTACGGTTACTGGTACAGCCGGGGACTTGCACCCCGATTCTCCCAAACGCGCAGGAAAACCGCGCATTCGTGCGTCTCCGCACCACCATCTAGGCCATCTATTATTACCGTCAATAATGTATCACGCAAAAAGGCCTCGCACGCAGGCGAAGCCCAAGGTAAAAGCTATTGTTTGCGATAGGAAAATGCGGTGACGGTCGCAGCCTCTAGTGCTTGCCGCCGTGGCTGTTGAGCCAGATATTGCGGCCCAGCATAAGCGCCAGCACCAGCGCGCTCACGTAGCCCATAAAGCCAATGACCGGGATACCGAACACAACCGGCTCGATGCGTGCGTAGTACACCACCGACGAACCGATAAACAGACCGGCGATCACGATTGCCATCGACATGCGGTCGATGATTCCGCCCAGCTGTCGCAGCGCCTTATCGCTGCTCATGATCTGCGTGTTCACCTTAAGCTGCCCGCGCGTGAGCATGCGCGAAGCCAAGCCCAGATACTCGGCCGCCTCGAGCGAGCCTTTTGCCGCGCGATAACTGCTCGCGGCAAAATCGCGTCCCATATCACGCACGCGCGCATAGGTGCTCTTCTCGTTTTTGATGTGCGTCTGGATAATCTGGATCATGTTGACGTTGGGCATGTACTCGGTCAGCAAACCCTCGAGCGTCACCATGCCGCGCGCGAACATCGTCACCACGCTCGGCAGCTCAACATCGTTTTTGCGCGCCAGGTTTAGCAGCGAGGTCAAAAACTCGCCGATATCCAGATCCTTCAGGTCAAGACCCGCAAAGTCGGCGACGATAAAGTCCAGGTCGGACAAAAAGGCCGAATGATCTAGCTCAGCCGAGTCGCCACGCGTCACGGCGAAGCGCATGAGCGAATCCTTGAGCTTTGGCACGTCGCCCTCGGCCACGGCGAAAATCATGTCCTTTACGATACCGCGATCGTGGCTCGACATGCGTCCGACCATGCCCAAGTCGATAAAGTAAACGATGCCGTCCTTGAGGATGATGTTTCCCGCATGCGGGTCGGCATGGAAAAAGCCGTCATCGAGCACCTGCGTCGAGTAGTCCTCGACAATCGCGGCACCGATCTTTTCCAAGTCATAGCCCTCGGCCACCAAGCGTTCAGGATCGGCGATCGAAATGCCGTCGACGTAATCCATAACCACCACGTGCTCGGTGCACAGGTCCAGATAGGATTTAGGGCACGTCACGCCATGAACGCTCTTATGGAACTCGTAGAAGTCGTTGAGGTTTTTGGCCTCGGCCAAAAAGTTGGTCTCCTCGCGAAACGAGGTCCACAACTCCTCGACTACGCCGTGCAGGTCAACGAATTGATCGGTGTTGACGAACTTGGAAACGATACGCACCACCGAGCGGATGATATCGATGTCCTGTGCCATAACCTGCTGCGCACCGGGGCGCTGCACCTTGACGGCCACGTCCTCGCCCGTCACCAGACGAGCGCGGTGCACCTGCGCGAGCGATGCGCTACCAAGCGGGTTGGGGTCGATCGCATCGAACATCTCCCCCAGGCGCAGGCCGTATTCTTCTTCCAGACAACTTAGTACGACCTCGTACGGCACCGGCTCCACGTCGGAGCGCAGACGACGCAGCTCGTCGCAAAAGCGCTGCGGCAGGATCTCGGACCGGTTGGCCAGAATCTGCCCCATCTTGACGAACATGGGGCCGAGTTCCTCGAGCAGGCGGCGCAAACGAACCGGCGTGAGGTTATCCCACACGCGGTACTTTTTGACCAGGCGAACAATCTGCCCAATGCGTTCGCGACGACCCGCCGGCGTGAGCTGGTATTCCTCGTCCGGCGCCATCGCGTCGGGCTCCTCGGGCACCATATCGACAGCGCGCGGCTTCTTGCGAGCGCCCGAGACGGCGGCGTCGACCTCATCGACAACCGCCGCCTCGTCACCCAGAGGATCTAGATTGTTGAAATCGGTGGTGGAATCTGCCATCTGCGCTGCTACTCGGCCTCTTCGGCGTCCTCTGCGTCGTCGGGCTCAACGGACTCGACGGGCACCGAGGTCACGTTGTCCTCGACCGAATCGACGATGTCGCGCACATGGGCCAGGAAGGCCGTGCGCTCGGGGGCGGTCATAACGCGGACACGGGCAAGGATGAGCTCGTCGAGCACGCGCTGGGCCGCGGTCTCGCCCTGCGTGCCCAAGCGCTCGGTCAGATCGGAGATGGTACCGCCGGCCTGCTCGAACATATCGGACACGCTGCGGGCGATATCGGGAGCGCCTGCGTCCTTGCGCACCTGCTCACCCTTGGTATTGAGGTCGTCGAGAACCTTCTTGCTGCCCTCGACGGCAACGGCGGCGGCGCCAAAGCCAACGTTGATGGCGCCGTTAACAAGCTGATCGAGTTTCATAACCATGGTTGTCTCCAATCACAAACAACTGCATTGGCGTTCTTGTACCCAAGATTGAGTGAAAGCGACAAAGCGTTTTAGCGCTATTCGATCGACGGGAAATCCCTACCTCACGTTGTCGTTCATCGCGAAAGAGTTCTTCATGGCGCAGCTCGTGGTGTAGAGCACCTTGCTCAGTAGAGCATCGGTCTCCACGCGGACACGCTCGGCAAAGGCCTCGTTGGCGCGTGCAAGCTCGGCAGGCACCTCGGCCTCGGGCAGAGCGGCTACGGCAGCGTCGACGTCATGGATCTGCTTGTGGCCCATACCACCGACCTTCTCCCGATAGTCCTCCACAGCGCGGCCGCACTCATGGAAGCGGACGTCGGCCAGGGCGCCGATCAGGCGGTTGGCCCAGTAAAAGTTTTCGGACGTCACGCGAGCCTGCGTGTCGGCATAGTACTCGGGCATGGTCTCGACGTTGGCGTACAGCGGAACCAGCGCGTTAAACGAGTTGGAGCCAAAGGCCATCCACTGCACGGCGCGGTAGGCCGGCTGCGCATAGGGACGCAGCTGCAACACGGCGAGCTGGCTGTTGCGATTGATGCCGATGGGGCGATAGGCGCCACGCGTAGCGGGCGTGCCCTTGCTGCCGTAGCAGTCGTACTCCGTGCCCTGGTAGTGGCTCGAAAGCACGTACTTGATGTCCTCGATGGTCACCTTGCGCTCGGGCACACGGCTCCAGGGGATATCGTCGCTCTCGGGCGTGTAGTCGGCCTCGGGACCATCCCACACGTCGCTGGGGTTGAGGCAGCGTTGCATGTACCACGCGCGCGGCGTGTTGTAGACATGGTCGCTGTCGCTGTGCGAGCCAAAGGCCTCGCGCGGGTTAAAGACCGCAGCCGGGCCGTCGCCCTCGACGCCCAGCGTCAGGTCCAGATGCCACTCGGCCATCCAGGCGCGCAAGTCGGCGGAGCACATGTGGTCGGCCTGGGCGCCCTCGGCGTCATCCAGGTCAAAGCTGTCGATACCCAGCTGGTTGGGCATGGTCACATAGGCGTCGTCAGGCACGCGCTTGGCAATCCAGTGGTGACCACCGATGGTCTCGAGCCACCAGATCTCGTCCACATCACTAAAGGCGATGCCGTTGTTCTCGTAGGTGCCGTAGCGCTCGAGCAGGTCGCCCAGGATACGAACGCCGTCGCGGGCGGACTTAGCGTACGGCAGGACCAGGGTCACCATGTCCTCCTCGCCCAGGCCACCAGGCTGCGCCGGCACATAGCCGTCCTCACCCTCGTTGCCCTTGGCGGGCACGTAGTCCACGAGCGGGTCGGCGCCGCGAACGCGCTCATTGGTGGTGAGCGTCTCGGTTGCGGACATGCCCACATTGCGCTCGTTAAAACCGGCCTCGGCCCAGATGCCGTGGCCCGGGACAACATCGGGGACACTCGTGTAGCGCATGGGGTTATCGGGCAGTTCAACGGTCAGGTGACTCAGGACGCTCGTGTAGACGCGCGGCTGCTCGTCGGGATGCACCACGCGCATACGCTTGGGCTCAAACACCCCGTTGGACGAGTCCTCGTTACGCGCGACAAGCGTCGACCCGTCGTAGCTCGCGTTCTTACCGACCAGAATCGTTGTGCACGGCATGCGCATCCTCCTTGAGCGAAGAAATCAAACGGCAACAGTGTATCGCTTCGACGCAAAAAGGGCGAAACCGCCGCCCCGGCAGTCCCTGTGGTCAAAAAATGCCAAATATGAGTACTGTCACCAATTTAGTAGCAGCAAATTTCCTTGTAATGAGTGCCAGAAATCCCCAATTGTCCAAAAGCAAGACAACGTTATTCCCCATAAGTTCAATAAAATAGGCTTCCTAACGATAATGGATACCGTTAGGAAGCCAAAAAGACGTAAGACATATGTGACTATCTTGGCAACAGTACTCATATTTGGCATTGTTTGACCACGTGGTATATAGCTAACCCCCTCAAACAGCTCAAAACGCCTATTTCGATGCGCGCTCCGCCGCCTCAATCACGTGTTTGGCGAGAATCGCGGTGGTCACAGCCCCCACGCCGCCCGGCACGGGCGTGATGGCGTTAACGACCGGCTCCGCAGCATCAAAATCGATGTCCCCGACCAGCTTGCCAGCGGCCTCGTCCCAGTTAATGCCAACATCAATGATCGTCTGGCCCTCGCGAACGGCATCCGCGCCAATCGTGCTCGCGCGTCCAACGGCCGCAACAACGATATCGGCAGAACGGCACTCGGCAGCAAGATCGCGTGTATGCGTATGGCACGTCGTCACCGTGGCATTGCGAGCCGTAAGCATGGCGGCAACGGGACGACCAATCACCAGAGACCGACCGACGACCGCAACCTTGGCCCCATCCAGCTCAACACTGTAATGGTCCAGCAACGCCAACACGGCCTCGGCCGTGCAGGGAGCAAAGCCCTCGCCACGACCCGAAAGCGTGGTAAGCAGCGAGGCCGGCGTCATGGAGTCAACATCCTTGGCGGGATCGAGCGCCGCGGCAGCCGCATCCTCGTCAAGTCCAGCGGGCAGCGGGCGAAACACTAGGCAGCCATGAACAGCGGGGTTGGCATTGATGTCCTTAATAGCCGCCAGCAGTTCATCCTGCGAAACATCGGCAGGAAGCAAAACGCGGCGAGCCTCAATGCCAACCTTCTCGCAGCGCTTGAGGGCACCGCGCTCGTAGGACAGGTCGTCCTCGCGCTCGCCCACGCGAACGATGGCGAGCGTCGGCACAACGCCGCGCTCACGCAAGGCGGCACAGCGAACAGCAAGTTCCTCGGTCAGCGCGCGAGCAACAGGAGCACCCTTCAGTAGCTCAGCCATGGCTATCCTCTCTTCCTTGCAGCGTCGGCGGCGCGGCGCGCCAGCGCATCGGCGCGCGGCAACCATGTGTCGAGCAGCTCATCACACGCCGTCTCGAGCTCCTCGGCACGAACGCGATCTTTCATAGACGTGGTGTTCGCAAAGAGCGTCAAGCTCGCGCCCTGCATAGCGGCACGGCAGAACACGGCGCCGCACGCCACATCGGACAGCAGCTGACGCGAACCCTTGTCGGCCATGTCCTCGAGCAGCGCCAGCGCACGCCCGCAGGCATCCATAATGCGATACGGCGGCATAGCGGCCACATGCAGCGCATCCTGAATCGCGGTCGCTCGAGCCGGATCGTCACGCGGAATACCGTACGCCGCGGACACCCGCCTGTAGGCACGAACGTCCTCGGAAACCAACTCGACAAGCTCCTGGGCCAGCTCATCAGCCTGGGCAAACGCGCGCGTCAGGTCATCCGCACGATCAGCAAGCGCGGGATTAGTCGCACCGTAGCGGGCAACCATTCCGCACAGCGAGGCGCCCAGCGCGCCCACAAAGGCGCTCGCGCTGCCACCGCCGGGAACCGGCTCGCGCGCGGCAAGCGCCTCGGCAAACCCGCGGCAGGTCTTGTCCATCATCTCTTGGCTCATACGCATGCACCTTCAAGTCATATACATCGGTCGGGTGGAAACCGCCGACCGACCGCATCGATCACGTAATGGTGCTAAGTCTAGCCCATAAGTACGCGAGCGTCAGCGCACCTGGCCATCGCGGATTTCTATGACGAACGATAGGCGTCGGCACCGCAAACATGGGACACATGGCCCACCTTTCGAGACTTCCGAGCAGCACAAGCTGGGGCATATCTATAAGTAAGGAACCCGTTGGGGAACGGCCGCGCAACGGCCACAAGCGATGAACGGAGGCATAAGTCGCACAGTACACAGAGACATCCGCCGCCAGCGCAATCAGTACCCCAACAGCATGCGGCGCCGTGATGTCATCAGCAGACAAGGAGGACGCCACCATGATGAAAAAGACCCTATCAATCCTTTCCCTTTGCATCGCCCTCTTTGCCGCGCTCGCCCTTGTGGGCTGCGGCAGGAGCGCATCGGGCGGCGGCAGCGCCCCCAAGAGCGAGAGCAAGGAAAAGGCCCCCGTCGCCAAGAAGACCGACTACATCTGGTTTAAGGTCGAGATGCCCGAGGGCGTCGGCGTAAGCGACTCTGCCGGCAAGAATGCCGACAGGGTCCAGCTCACCTTCCCCGAAGACGAGAACGCCTCGGCCGATCGCTTTATCCCCGTTTGGAAAAAAGCGCTGACGGCCGAGGAATCCCACGCCGACCAGGCGGAAAAGAAGGGGGATACGTTCCAGTGGAAGGATGACGGGTCCGTCGAGTATAACGGCAGGACGTGGCTCGTCGGAACATACGAGGACAACAGCGGCATCTCAACCATGCTTTTTACCGATGTTGAGCCGGGAAGCGTCTACGTCCTCATCTCGAACTTCGACCAGCACAAGAAAGAAGCCGAGGCACTCCTCAACTCCATCGAGTTCCCCGATGACATGGAAGAGGCAGTTTCCGAGGCACGCGAAGTCGAGATTTCGAGCATCGAGATCAAGTAACGGGACACCCGCACGCGCCTACGCGCACCCGCACACATGCGCCCCATTAAAACAACGGGCACCTCACCCCGGGGAGGGCCGACAGCATCGGCCCTCCCCTCTTTTGCGACCGCACATATTGCCACTTGTCGGCGCAATTCCAGCCCCCAGAATGGGACACATGGCCCACCCTAGCGAGCCGTCCACGCGTACAGTAAAGGCAGGTAATCCGTGGGCGGTTACAGATCGAGGAGGACACGACCATGAAAAAGAAGGCCTTTGCGATTCTCACCCTCTGCATAAGCCTCTTTGCCGCAGTTGCCCTGGTGGGCTGCGGTGGCAGCGGCGGCGCTACCGGAAGTGGCGGTGGAGCAGAAAAGCCAGCCGTGGATATGAGGACCGACTTCATTTGGTTTAAGGTCGAGGTCCCCGAGGGCGTCGAGATCACCGACGTCGCAGGCGACACCGCCGACAGGGCCCAGTTTAAGTTCACCGAGAGCGAGCACGCCAGCGATCGCTTCATCCCCGTCTTCGACTCTGACAAGAACGCCGACGAGCTGTTCGACTACGAGGCCAAATGGAAGGCCAACTCTGGATGGACCGAGAGCGATCCCGTTAAGTACAACGGCAAGACCTGGCGCAGTGCCTACTTTACGCACTCGGGCGGCGTGACGACCGAGTACTTCACCGACGTTGACGGTGGCAGTGTGTATGTGCGCATCGACAACGTCGAGGAGCACAAGGACGCCGTCGAGACCATGATGAAGTCCCTGGAATTTGCCGATGACATCGCCGAGGCCAAGACCGAGGCCATGGACGTCAAGCTCGACGATATCGAGATCAAGCGTTAAGCGACTGGCGAGCGCAGCGGGAAACACGGGCGCAGTGCAAACAAGCGACGGTTCCCCAGCGCTTCGTACCCAGGGAGGGCCGGTAAACCGACCCTCCCTTTCTTATGCCGGTAGCCAACGAACGCGAGGATGCCGGACGCCGGAACCGCTCCAAATGTAGCAACAGTACGAAAACGACAAACACCCCAACACGTCCGCCCGCCGATTTATTGCGCCGCGCAGACAATTAAACCAGCATCTTTAAACATCTGAGCAGTATAGTGACCAAAACTATCGCATAACCGCACTCTACGAATGGAGAAGTTATGACCGAACACCACGCCATCAGCCGCCGAGCATTTACGTTGGGCCTTGGACTCGCGGCGTTGTCGCCACTTGCAAGCCTGCCCGAAACCGCGGCATTGGGCATTGGCCCACGAGCGGCATTTGCAGACGACGCTGCCACAGCGTCGGTCAGCCTCGACAATTTCGTCATTCGCCTTCGCCCCGCGGGCTATTTTCGCACCGCAAGCGTTAACGAAGACGGCAACGTCATCGGCAACGTCTGCCATCTGTTTAATGACGGCACATCCAGCAAGCTCATCCTTGAGAACGTAACGACCAAGAATGACGATACAAACTGGTATGCTATCCGCACCTTGCTCAATTTCGAAGAGCATAAAAAGACGGGCTACAGCATTTGGTCGGTCGATGGCGACTCGGACAAAGACGGAAAGGTCATCCACGTATGGAGTGGCGAGCATGACGGCAAGCCCAGCCGCTCTTTTGCGTTCGAGCGTCAATCAAACGGAACCTATATCATCCGAGACCGCACGGTCGAGAAAGAAACCGAGAAAAAAGACATTAAGTACCTGGCAATAGAATCGAACGGCGAAGACCAGGACAACAATAAGATCTGTCATAAGAGTAAGAGTAAGAGCATTCCGTGGGAGCTCGAACTTATCGGTTACGACATGAAAAAGAACGATGCCACGGTTAGCAGCCTCGACTGGATTACGTACAGCAGCTACGTCGACGGACCATGTTGGATGAAATACGTCGAGGACAACAAGTTCCTCGACGAGCTGAGCATCCCGGGCACGCACGATTCGGGCACCTGCAGCGTGGACAACGACACTGAGCCCCAATCCTCGCAAGTAAAATGCCAGCAGGATTACATTCCCACGCAGTTGCTCGAAGGCATTCGCTATTTTGATATCCGGCTCGGAAAGGGCGACAACCCTGGCATCGACCATGGGATGTACTACCTGCTCAAAAAAGACGCGTACTTTTTGCATCTTTCCGATGTCATAGGCTACTTCAAAACGTTTTTGAACGAAAACCCGACAGAAGCGCTCATCATGCTTGTATCACGAGGCAACGACGAGGCTACCGACGAAAGTGTTACGACGGCTTTCGCCAAGGTTTTGGACGACAACCCCAAACTGTTCTATACGTCGAGCCGCGTTCCCACACTGGGCGAGGTGCGCGGAAAGATCGTCCTGCTACGTCGATTTGGACTCGACGGCGACAGCGTAAGCGGCCACACGTGGGGACTCGACCTCACCGAATGGGATAACAAAATCGCAGTGCACACCGACAGCAGTTCCATGTGTCTCGTCCAAGACGCGCGGGGCTTTGAAGCCATAGGGGAAACGGGCAATGAAGAGCCCTATTGCACCAAGGTATACGCCCAGGACAAGTACAAACTCACGGGAACCGACAAGCTCAGCTGGGTCGATAATGCGCTGAAGGAAACGTCCGGGCGCACGCGCAACGAGGTAGATGTCGAGGACGATAACGGGGCCAAGGAGAAAGTCCTGGAGCGTTGCTGGTCTATCAACTACACCAGCTGCACGGGCTTGTCGCACGGAGGCAATCCTTTTACCTCGGCACGAGTAGTCAACGAGCATCTGTATAAGAGCCCGTACATCAATCCCAGCGGCATTGAGGATACAAAGTCAGATTACCTCAAGCACATTGGCATCATCGCATCCGACTTTGTTGATGCGGCGCTGGCCCGGAGCATCTACCAGCGCAATTACGATACGGAGCACAAGCAGACGGCTTCGTACTATCTCCCGTACTATCTCCCGACCCGCATGCGCATGACGTACGGCGACTCGCTGAGCGATGCCTCATTCCAGGATGGCAAGACCGTTGGCGAGGGCCGTTTCCGCCTCGTTAACAGCAGCAACGTACTCAACGTGGCCGCTTCTGGCAGCGCGTTTGCCATCGAATACGTGGATGTCGACGCCCTGGGCAACGAGACCGCTACAGGACTGCAGGGCTTCGTGCCCATCGATATCGATCCGCTCGCGCTGAAGCCCCATTTTGAGGGACTCGAAGGCCTTAAGGCCGGCGAAGACGTGCGCGCCAAGATTGCGGCATCACTCGAGGGCAAGCTCGAAACCGACGCCTGCACCGCCCAGCTCGAGTTTGCGCACGACGCGGACGGCGCTCCGGGCACGGCAATGGCCGAGGGCGAGGCATTTGCCGCGGGGACGTATTGGGTGCGTGCGAAAGGTCTGTTGGGCGACGCGGCGCAGAACTACACGCTCGCCAGCGACGGAGCCGCAAACTTTACCGTAGCGGCCTCGGACAGTGCAGGCGGCACCGGCAGCGGCACGGGTTCCAGCGCAGGCAGCGCTGATAAGAATGGTAAGGGCAACAAGGGCAAGGGCTCGGGCGGAAAACTCGCCGACACGGGCGACGGCTCCGGCATTGCCGCCGGGCTCGCCGCTGCCGCCATGGCGACAACGGTCGCCGGCGCGGCGATGCTTGCCAATGACCGCGAAAACGTTGGGGACGACAGCGAATAGGCAAGCCCGCCTTTTAGACACATCGACTCAATTGGGGGGGCGCAGAATACCGTTCTGCGCCCCGATTTTTACCTTAGCCCGAACACCGTTATCGGCTACATCACCATGTTCAGCGCATTCACGAACTCCTGAGCTTGGGAGCGGCTGCTCAGACTAAAGACACAGGCAGTCAACAGCCTGTTACGTAGGAAAACGTCGCGGCCCTTGATCCTGCTGACCCCCGTAATGTCCTTAAGATAAACAATCTCGGTGTGCTTGCCACCAAAAGTGCCCTTCTTGAGCACCTCGATGCGGTTAGGGTAGATCTTGACGTCTTTAAACCTACCCGAACCTTTGTCCTGGAACAGCAGCGTGTTGTTGTCCATACGCGTCACTCCCGTGGGGTTCGCTAAAACTGTCTCTATGGCCACATTTTAGTCACCGCAAGGCTCCCATGCGAAGGTGCCAGACAGCAAAGCAATTCGTGTCCGCGCGAGGCTTTAAACTAAATGCGATAAAGATGCATTCCACAAGAGGAAAGTGGGGCGACAGTGATGGGCGAACTGGTAAACCGTGGAGAATCGGCAATCGTGCCCGAAGGTTTTTACAAGCAGGTCTCCTCGATTCTCAACGCCGCTCGCGACAAGGCCTATACCGCCGTTAACTTTGCGATGGTTGAGGCATATTGGGAAATCGGCAAGAGTATTGTAGATGAACAGGGCGGAGAGGAGCGCGCAGCATATGGAGAGGCATTGATTGCAGGCCTCTCCAGAAGGCTTACCGCAGATTTCGGAAGAGGCTTTGGCATCGCAAACCTTCGCAATATGCGTCAGTTCTTTCTTGCGTTTCCAATTCGCGACGCACTGCGTAGCGAATTGAGCTGGACTCATTACCGCAGGTTGATGCGCATTTCCGACCCTGATGCTCGCACCTGGTACATGAACGAATGCGCCGATTCTCGTTGGAGCACGCGTCAGCTCGAACGCCAGATCAACACCATGTTCCGCGAGCGCCTACTTGCCAGCAAGGACAAGGAGGCCGTCACCCAGGAAATCCAAAAGAGCGCCCCGGCTCGTCGCCCCGAGGATATCATCCGCGACCCATATGTACTGGAGTTTTTAGGTTTCTCGGACGATACTGCGTTTCGCGAGAGCGATCTAGAGCAGGCGCTCATCACGCATCTTCAGAAGTTCCTGCTGGAGCTTGGCCGTGGTTTCGCTTTCGAGGCGCGCCAAAAGCGCATCACCTTTGATGGGCGCCATTTCTATATTGACCTTGTTTTTTACAACTATCTGATGCGCTGCTTCGTGCTCATCGACCTTAAGACGGACGACCTTACGCATCAGGACCTGGGCCAGATGCAAATGTATGTGAACTACTACACGCGCGAGCTCATGAACGAAGGCGACAATCCGCCCATAGGCATCGTGCTCTGCGCGGACAAAAGCGATTCGATTGTCGAGTACACGCTGCCCGAAGACAACGACCAAGTGTTTGCCGCCAAATACCTGCCGTATCTTCCAAGCAAGGAAGAGCTGGCGCGCGAACTAAGCGCCGAGTACCGCGCCATCAACGAAGCGACTAATGGCGAAACGCAAGGGTAGCAGCACGTTGCGACCGAAGCCACCGCAGCCGTCGCAGGCGCACTCGCGGTTGCGACGCACGCTACGAAACAATACCGGTCATGGACGCCGGCAACGACATTCTAGCCGTGGCTGGCGAGCGTGACCTGACAGGCAAAAACGCGACCTTCGTCTGATGTGGGCCCATTGGCTGCCACAGAAAAGGGCCGGTTGCAGCCGGCCCTTAAGACACTTGCGTCTGCGTTGCCCGCGCTTCCGAAGTGTGACTAACTGAGGAGCGGGTTCCGCGGCACAACCTGATTTTGCCCAGCGAGGCGGCTCTTTTGCAGCCGCTCCACCGTTTATTTACATCTACCCCCTGCCAAACTACCGGACGGCAGCCCGCATGCCTGCGAGCCGTCCCATGCTGCGCTTCCCTACTTCCCAAAGATCGCAGCGAACAAGCCCTTGCGTTTGGGCTTCTCCTCTCGGTAGGAACCCTCGGCAACCGCTGCAACCTGGCGCGGTTGCTCGCCGCCTCCACGGCGCACGATCTGGTACAGAAACGGCGACTTAACGTATTTGACCTCGATGGGCGTGGCATGCACGGTGCTCTCACCGGACAGATGCAGGCTCGGGTTGAGCGGTGCCACGATATGCGTTTCGCGCTTGTCGCTAAACACCGCCGCGGCCGCGCGGCCCGTCTGTCCGTTTACGGCAATGCGCACCTGCTCGCCATCGCGGCTGTCCGTCGCCGGACGATCGACAAAGTAGACCGGCACCATCACCAGGCCATCCTTATGCTTGCGGGCCTTGCGCGCCCAGGTTCGGATGCTCTTTTTATTGAGCCCCAGTACGGCCTCGGCATCGTTGCCCGCAACGTCGAGCGCCAACTTATCAATGACCACCTGGTCCTTGGTAGATGCATCGACGGAGACGACGCGGAAGTCGCCTTCCTGCATGGCGGGATCGAACGGACCGACCTTGGCAAAGTCCCACGGCTCCAAAATGCCCATGAGGCGAACGTCCAGGTAGTTTGCCCTGGGGTATGCCCAGTCGAGCACCTCGTAGTACACCAGGGTTTCCTTGCTCAGGCCCTTGCCCGGGAAGCTCGCCATCATGCGCAGGTCCGCCAGCGCCATGGGGAAATAGAAGAGCATCATGTCGTTTTGGATCGCATCTTCCACGTCGTGCCCGGCAAAGGCATCCGGGTACTGGCGCACCAGCTGCAGCGCGTTGGCACGTGCCTGCTGCGGCGAGATTTCGCAGGGAATACCCTGATCCGGCACATACTCCGCACCCACGCCCATGGTCAGACGCTTGCTAAACGTCCCCGGCTTGAGCAGGTCGGCAATGCCGATCTTGTTGCCGCAGGACGGGCACTCAAACACGCGCTGGGTCGACTCGCCCTCAAAGGACGCACCACAGAAGGGGCAAGGAATACTCACATGCGTGGCCTCTTGGAACTCCTGCGCCGTGCCGCGATCCTCCCACAGCAGATGTTCCAGGACCGACTGATTGCGCCAGTGCGAATTGAAGAAATACCAGTCCGGGTCCTCCGGGCGCTCGAGTTGCGACACATGCGTGAGCTTGAGCAGTCCATCCACCACCGTCAGCGGCGTATGGCGAATGCCCAGGGCGCTCTTGGGCTCTCCGACGTCCGCCTGCCACGGAACGACCGTGCCGCAATAGGCGCACTCAAAGCTGCGCTTAGCCTGGTGCGAGTACATAGGGCCGCCGCAGTTTTGACATTTAATGGCAAACATCTCGTCCATGGAAACGTCCTCCTTTGCACAGGGGCTGTCGACATTAAGTATGTCGAGCAAGCAGGCACATGCCCATACCCATGTGGCCCAAAATGGACCACCCAGGCAGACGAGAAGGCTCGCTCGTTAGCACCGGCAGACTATTGCTGCATTTTCTGAGCATCGGTGCACGGCGCCCCCGCGCGAGCTACACTATCCCCTTAAACATGATTGTGAGGACGACCGCTATGCTATTTGTAAATCGGCTGGTACATACGCTTGTTCCCGGCAGCGAGAGCGAGCCGGTCGATGCATCTTGCCGCACCAACGCGGGCTTTTCCGCAAGCCTCGTCTGCATTGGCCTCAACATCACCCTGTGCCTGGCCAAGGGCATCGCGGGCCTGCTCGCCGGCTCCGTCTCCCTCATCGCCGACGCTTTCAACAACCTCTCCGATGCCTCGAGCAACATCGTGAGCCTGCTCGGGTTCCGCCTTGCCAGCCGCCCGGCAGACGAAGGCCACCCCTATGGCCACGGTCGCTATGAGTACCTAGCCGGCCTGTTCGTCGCCGTCCTGGTTTGCGCCGTCGGCATCAATCTGATCCTCGAGTCGGTCACTAAGATCATCAAGCCTTCCCCCACCGTGTATTCGGCGCTCTCCATGGCCGCCCTTGTTCTGTCCATGCTCGTTAAGCTCTGGATGGCAGCGTTCAACCGCACGCTGGGCGACCGCATCGACTCGGAGACGCTCATCGCCACGGCACAGGACTCCAAAAACGACGTCATCACCTCGGGCTCGGTCTTGGTGGCGGCGCTTATTTCGCAGACGACCGGCTTTGACCTCGATGGCTGGGCAGGCCTGGGTGTGGGCATCTTCATCTGCATCAGCGGCATGGGCCTAGTGCGCGACGCCATCAGCCCGTTGCTGGGGCAAGCGCCCGACCCCAAGCTCGTCCAGGCAATCCGCGATAAGATCATGTCCTATCCGCAGGTCTTGGGCACACACGACCTGATGGTGCACGACTACGGCCCCGGTCGTCAGTTTGCCAGCGCCCACGTGGAGATGCCCGGCGAGGGCGACGCATTTGAGCACCACGAGATTTTGGACACCATCGAGCACGACATCAAGCGCCAAATGGGCATCGATATCACGCTGCACTGCGACCCCATCGCCACCACCGGCGACGACCTGCGCGGCTGGGTCAAGCGCGGCGTCATGCAGATCGATCCCGCGCTCTCCATCCACGACCTGCACGAGCACGACGGGTTTGTTTCGTTTGACCTGGTGCGTCCCGACGGCTTTGACATATCCGACGAGGAGCTGCTGGAGCTCGTCACGCGCATCGTGCACGAGCGCCGGCCCGACGTCTCGTGCGTCGTCACGTTTGATTCGGGCTTTAGCTCGCCCGAGCGTCCGGCCGAGCAGTTGTAGCCTGCTTAACAGCTAGTTTCCCTGCGCGCCCGAGATGCCGTTTTGCAGGGCGTTCCAGGCATCCGTCGCCATGTCGCCCAAGTTCTGCGCGGTATCGCCCAAGTTTTGTGCCGTATCGCCCAGCTCTTGCGCCTTGTCTCCCAACTCCTGTGCCTTGTTGCTCAAGTCCTCCAGCGTATTGGAGCTCGAGCTGTCGGTACCGCTTTGGCCGTCGGACGAGTTGCCCGAGCTGTTCTTGTGCGTGAGCTGAATTTCGAGGTTGCCGCTGTCGTTATAGTAGGCAGAAGTAACGATCCAGTTGGCATCGATGACGGGCGTTGAGCCATCATCAGTCAGGACCACGGCATTCGAAAGATCGGCGCCGCGCGACTTGAGGATCTTCTTGGCGTTGGACCAGTACTGCCCCGGGATATCGCTCAGATCGACGGCGCTAGACGAGGCGGACTCAGTTTGCTCGGCAGTGGTATCGGCCGTTGAACTCCCTCGCTTGTTGAGCATGCCCGACACTATGGCAAACACAACCGACAGCGCAAAGAAGATCGCCAACACGATGAGGATCTTCTTGATCACGCTCGACGAACGCGACGGCTTCTTCTCCTCGTCCTCGCCATATTGCGGAATCGACTTGGGGTACTCGCGATACGGCTCGCGCGACTCGTAACGAGGCTGAACCGTGCGCGGCATATACGTCGTCTGCTGAGGCTGCGGAATGGGATTCTGCGGCAGGTCATCATAGGGATTCGGCGTCGAGGCAGCATAAGAATCCTGCGGCGCGTAATCAAACGGATCCGGAGCTGCGTTGCCATAGGGGCCTTGCGAAGATGCAGCGTAAGAATCCTGCGCCGTGTCGCCATAGCCCATAACCCGGGTGGGCTCGGCAGAAGGCTGCGTCGCGGCGGGGTCGGTATAACCGGGGTTGGGAACAACGCGGGTCGCATCGGCGCTATCGCCAGCCTGCGCGGAACCGTAGCCGCCCATCACGGTTGTCTTGTCCTGATCCATGCAACGATTCCTTTCCGTCGCGCGTGAGCCTCAAGTTATCCATGCATTCTACCCGCGCAAAAGCCTATGATGGGCAGAGCCCGTCGGTATCTACAAGACATGCGCGGGCCTAAGGATCAAAAAGCCCCGCCGGGCCTTGGTAGGCGCGACGGGGCGGGCAAGCGGCTATGAGCAGCGAGCTTAGAACAGGCCGGTGATGTTGCCGTCGTTGTCGACGTCGATGTTTTCGGCCGCGGGGATCTTGGGCAGGCCCGGCATGGTCAGAACGCTGCCAGTCAGTGCGACCACAAAGTGGGCACCGGCGGAAACCTTGAGCTCACGCACCGTGATGCGGAAGTTCTCGGGAGCGCCCAGGGCCTTGGCGTTGTCGCTAAAGCTGTACTGCGTCTTGGCCACGCACACCGGCAGGTTGCCAAAGCCGTTCTCGCGCAGCTCGGCGAGCTGGCGCTTGGCGGCCGGCGTAAAGTCAACGCCGTCGGCGTGGTAGACCTTGGTGGCAACGGCCTCGAGGGCGTCGGCCACATCGGCTCCGTCCTCGTAGGCAAACTTGAGCTCGCTCGGCTGCTCAATCAGACGCATGACCTCATCGGCAAGCTCGAGCGCGCCCTCGCCGCCCTTGGCCCAGACCTCGGAAAGCTTAACGTTGACGCCGAGCTTCTGGCACTCGGACTCGATGAGCGCAAGCTCGGCCTCGGTGTCCGTCGGGAAGCGGTTGATGGCGACCACGCAGGGCAGACCATAAACGTTCTGGATGTTGTCGACGTGACGCAGCAGGTTGGGCATGCCAGCCTTGAGTGCCTCGAGGTTCTCCTCGTTGAGGTCGGCCTTGGCGACGCCACCGTTGTACTTCAGCGCACGAGCGGTCGCGACGATCACGACAGCGCTGGGGCGAACGCCCGTCATGCGGCACTTGATGTCGAGGAACTTCTCGGCGCCCAGATCGGCGCCGAAGCCGGCCTCGGTAATGGCGACATCGCCAAAGCGCATCGCCATACGCGTGGCCATGATAGAGTTGCAGCCGTGGGCGATGTTGGCGAAGGGACCGCCGTGGACAAACGCGGGCGTGCCCTCGAGCGTTTGCACCAGGTTGGGCTTGAGTGCGTCCTTAAGCAACGCGGCCATGGCACCCTGGGCCTTAAGGTTGCGGGCACGGACGGGCTCGCCGGCAAAGCTGTAGCCGACGACAATCTCACCCAAGCGTTCCTTGAGGTCGCTGATGCTCGTAGACAGGCACAGGATTGCCATGACCTCGGAGGCGACGGTGATATCGAAGCCGTCCTCGCGCGGCACGCCCTGGGCCTTACCGCCAATGCCGTCGATAACGTGGCGCAGCTGACGGTCGTTCATATCGACGACGCGCTTCCAAGTAATGCGCTTAACGTCAATACCGAGCTGATTGCCCTGCTGGATGTGGTTATCAAGCATGGCGGCCAGCAGGTTGTTGGCAGCACCGATAGCGTGGAAGTCGCCGGTAAAGTGCAGGTTGATATCCTCCATGGGGATCACCTGAGCCCAGCCGCCACCGGCAGCACCGCCCTTAACGCCAAAGACGGGGCCGAGCGAAGGCTCGCGCAGGGCCACGGCGCTCTTGACGCCGCGGCGACGCAGGCCATCGGCCAGACCGATGGTCGTGGTGGTCTTGCCCTCGCCCGCAGGCGTTGGGTTGATAGCGGTCACGAGGACGAGCTTGGCCTGGTGATCAGTCGGCTCGTTGAGCAGTGAATAGTCGACCTTAGCCTTGTCGAAGCCGTACGGAATCAGGTGCTTAACGTCGACGCCGGCGTTCTTAGCCACCTCGGTAATAGGCAGCGGCGTGACAGAACGTGCGATTTCGATGTCAGTAGGCATGGGCGGTCCTTTCGTTACCGAATGAGAAAAAGACCAATTCAGCATAGCACGGGCGCGCAATAGTAAAACACCCGTAACCGATGAATGGCGATATGCTTATCCAATGCTCAGCGATAGCCTACAGACTAGCCAAAACAAACCCGTCTCTAAACGGCTGGCTCGATGCCCAAGTGCTCAAAGGTGCGAAGCGTTGCCTGACGGCCCTGCGGCGTACGTATCATCAAGCCGCACTGCAGCAGATAGGGCTCATAGACATCCTCGAGCGTGCCCGGGTCCTCGCCCACCGCGCTGGCAAGGGTCGTAAGTCCCACGGCACGACCGGAGAACGTCTTAGCGAGCGTCTCCAAAATGCGAATATCCATCCAGTCCAGACCGAGCTCGTCGATCTCGAAGAACTCAAGCGCCTGGCGACAGATATCGAGCTCGATGGGGCCGTTGCCGCGCACCTGTGCGTAATCGCGCACGCGCTTGAGCAGGCGGTTGGCAAGACGTGGCGTGCCGCGCGAACGCGAGCCGATCTCGAGCGCACTGGGATGGTCGATCGTCACGCCCAGGATAGTCGCCGAACGCGTCACAATCTGCGCGAGTTCCTCGACCGTGTAGTAATCCAGGCGATATGAAATGCCAAAGCGGTCGCGCAACGGGCCGGTCAACATGCCTGAGCGGGTCGTTGCCGCTACCAGCGTAAACTTGGGGATATCCAGGCGAATCGAGCGCGCCGCCGGACCCTTGCCAATCACGATATCGAGGGCAAAGTCCTCCATCGCGGGGTACAGGACCTCCTCGACCGAACGGTTGAGGCGGTGGATCTCGTCGATAAACAGCACATCACCCGGCTGCAAGTTAGTAAGGATGGCCGCCAGGTCGCCCGTGCGCGCGATGGCAGGGCCACTCGTGGTCTTGATCTGAGCGCCCAGCTCGTTGGCGATAACGGTGGCCAGCGTGGTCTTGCCCAGGCCCGGAGGACCCGAGAAAATCACGTGGTCGAGCGTCTCGCCACGGTTCTGCGCCGCTTCGATCAACACGCGCAGGCTCTGCTTGATGTGCTCCTGGCCGCAGTAGTCGTCCAGGCGCTGGGGGCGCAAAGTGCGGTCGACATCGAGGTCCTCGGCCGTCAGCTCCGAGCCCACCATGCGCTCGCCGTGCGCCATGGATGCCGCCGGCGAGTTGCCGGGCGTCGCCCACAGGTCCTGAGAGTCATCGGCTTCCCACATCACGCATCCATTCCGAGTCGCTTAAGCGCCGCGCCGAGCAGATCCTCGACACGCATATTCTGCCCATCATACCCGCTCAGGGCAACATCGGTCTCCTGCGGGCTAAAGCCCATGGAAAGGAGTGCCGCACGGGCGTCATCGATCGCCGAAGGAGCGGCGGCGGGAACCGGCATCGCAACCTGGCCGGGAATCACGTCGACCGGCACAAAGCCCTTATCCTTGGCAAAGGTGCTCTTGAGTTCCAGGATCAGGCGCTGAGCTGTCTTTTTGCCCACACCGGGTACCTTGGCCATGCCCTTGTCGTCCTCGGCCATCACCAGCGAATACAGCTGCCCCACGGTATAGGTGGAAAGCACGGCGAGCGCCAGGCGCGGGCCAACGCCCGAAACGGACACGAGCCGGTCGAACATCGTGCGCTCATCCTTTGAGGAAAAACCGAAAAGTGTCATGGCGTCCTCGCGCACCTGCATACGCGTGTAGAGGCGGACCTCGCCGCCGGGCGTCGGCAACGTGGCCGCAGTGCTGCCCGAGATGCCGAGCTCAAAGCCAACGCCCGACACATCGACGACAGCAGAGCTCATCGTGGACTCGACAAGCGTTCCGTGGAGCTGGGAAATCATCAGTATCCGGTTCCTCTCTGTTGATAGAACTCGCCACCGGTGAGGGCGCGGGTGCGGCTGAGATTTACGTGGCAGATGGCGCAGGCCAGGGCATCGGCGGCATGGTCGGGATGCGGGT
>CABURV010000021.1 GCA_902494035.1 uncultured Collinsella sp. | reverse complement strand
CGCGGGCCGAGTCGCCGTGCCCGCGCGCCTTACCTTTCGGGTTCACCATCCATGATGGGGCGCGTTTCTAACGAAGCCGTAACGGCCGTTGGGCTCTTTTGGTGCCAGCCCTTCTCGACCCGTACGCATTTGCTTAAAGCAACAACTTTCCCGATCGATGTAATCACCGAATCAAAACGTGTACACCAGCCACCAAAGATGCCGAAAAATGTCGCTTTTGGAGGCTGATGTACACAAATGCAGAATCCAGCGCAGCCCAGAGGCGCCCTCCACATGTCTGGACTCTCTATGGCTGCGCTGGATAGACATCGCTGGAACGGGTATAGTATTGATAGTTTTGTCGTTAACCAGCGGGGGAGTCCTGTGGGCATCAAAAAGAAGATCAAAAAGGAGCTTATCGGCACTTCCGATTACCCGTCGAATAAGATCTTTACGATCTCCAATTTCATCACCTTTACGCGCCTGATCCTCACCCTGGTATTTCTGTACCTGTTTGTGACGGATAACAACCGTGTCATCGCCATCGTTATCTACGCCGTTGCCGCCTCCACCGACTGGATGGACGGTCAGATCGCCCGCATGACTAAGACGGTCTCGTGGCTCGGCAAGGTCATGGATCCCATTTGCGACCGTGCGCTGCTGTTCACCGGCGTACTTGGACTGGTGGTCCGCGGAGAGCTGCCCATCTGGGTCTGCGTACTCATTATTGGCCGCGACATCTATCTGGGCATCGGCACGCTTATCGTGCGTCATTATCACCGTCGCCCCATCGATGTGGTCTTTCCCGGAAAGATTGCCACGGCGCTGCTCATGACCGGCTTCTCACTCATGCTGCTCGGTTTCCCCGTTATTGACGGCCTGCATCTTTTGCCTTCAGCCCTTACGGCCTTCCCAGGCCTCAACGGAAGCTCGGTGCCCCTCGGCATCTTCTTTGTGTACGGCGGCGTGATCTTCTCCATGCTCACGGCTGTCATCTACTCCATTAAGGGCGGAGTGGCCATTAAACAGGCTCTCGCGCATCCCGAGGACGAGGACATCGACTTTCTGAACCCTGAAATCGAAGACTGATTCGTTGGGGTATGATTACGTACGGTTCATTATTTGCGGCACGTCCGCGATAAGTTAGGGGTTGTCATGGACAACATGGTTAACAATATGCCTCAGAATGATAAGACTGCTGACGCTACCTGCGTATTCCGCGTGCCTTCAAGCGACGTCACCGTTCCCGACCTCATGGCCAACGTGCGCATCACCGCCCCCGTTCTGTCCATCGTCAAGGGTCCGCAGACTGGTGCCGCCTTTGAGCTCGAGGACGACGCGACCACCATCGGCCGCGATCCTGCAAACGGCATCTTCCTCAATGACATGACCGTTTCGCGCAGCCACGCGCGCATTATTCGCGAGGGCCTCGGCGCTCGCATCGAGGACTTGGGCTCGCTCAATGGCACCTGGGTCGACGGTGCTATCGTCAATGCAGCCCCGCTGCACGACGGTTCTTCCGTCCAGATCGGTACGTTTACGCTCATCTACCACGAGAGCACGCCGGAGCGCATCGAAACCGGTGAGTAGGGCATGGCCGAACGCAACTATCTGAGTATCGGCCAAGTCGTCAACCTACTTCGAGGCGCATACCCCGATCTTTCGAACTCAAAAATTAGATTTCTAGAGGATGAGGGGCTCATTACCCCTCATCGTACGCCTAAGGGATACCGTCAGTACTCCAAGGAGGACGTTGATCGCCTGGAGGTCATCCTGCACTTGCAGAAGACCCGCTACATGCCGCTCAACGTGATTAAGCAGCGCTTGGAAAACGCCACGGACCTGTCAACGCTCGCCTACGAGGTGGGCTTGCTATCCGATGTTCCGCTCAAGACGGAGCCCAAGGAGACTAAGCAAAAGCTGCATCCCATCGAGACCATTCCCGATATGCTGGGCGTCGAGATTTCGTTTATCCGCTCGCTCGCCGAGAACGACCTCATTCGCATCATCAAGAGCCCGCAGAATCGAGAGCTCGTCGATGGTCGCGATTTTCCAATCATCCGCTACTGCTCCGAGCTGTCACGCTTCCATATCGAGCCGCGCAACCTGCGTCAGTACGTGTCTTCCGCCAACCGCGAGTCCTCGATGTTTGAGCAGGTGCTCGTGAGCATGCTCGGCATGGATACCTCCGATGACGAGCGCGACGCCAAGCTCGAGCGTGCGTTTAAGAAGCTTCACGACCTGACGGAAGGTGTGCACACTGCGCTGCTCAAGAACCGCGTTTTTGAGTCGCTCAACGCCGTGGTCGAGGACGCCGACATCGATGCACTCGATGAGGAAATCACTCGCTCCGAGTCCACCAAGGCCAAAAACGAAGAGACATCCGCGCCGGCTTCGCACGAGGATTCTCTCGTAAAGCCGCTCAAGGTCGTCGCCCCTTCGCAATCCGGCACCGCCACCGCGGGCAAATAACCGCTGCTGAAATTTCGGCAACCCATTGAAAGGTCATGCAATGTACGACTTCGAATCTCAAATCGTCGACATCCCCGACTATCCCGAGCCCGGAGTCATCTTTAAAGACATCACGCCGCTCTTTGGCAATCCCGAGGCGCTCAAAGCCATAACCGATGCCCTCGCCGAGCACTTTGCCGGCATGGGAATCACCAAGGTCGTGGGTCCCGAGGCTCGCGGCTTTATGGTTGGCGTACCGGTGGCTGTAGCCCTTGGCGCCGGCTTTGTTCCCGCACGTAAACCGGGCAAGCTGCCGCGCGAGACCGTAAGCCAGAGCTACGAGCTCGAGTACGGCACCGATTCAATTGAGATCCATGCCGACGCTATCAGCTCTAAAGATACCGTGTTGATTCTGGACGACTTGATTGCGACGGGCGGAACCGTCGAGGCAACAGGTAAACTGGTGCGAGATATGGGCGCAAAGCTTATCGGTTACGGTTGTATACTTGAGCTTGCGTTTCTCAACCCGCGCGAGAAGCTCACGCCGTCTGATGACGATGTGGAGCTCTTTAGCCTGGTGACGGTAGACTAGCCGTTACCCTTAGTTACTGGAAAGGAAGCTACATGCGCACAGCAAACACGCACAAAAACATGGCACGCTGCGCTGCTACGGCAACCCTCGCTTGTGTTTTGGGCTTGGGCCTCGCGGCTCCTGCCTACGCCGATACCGCATCCGACCTTGCCGCTGCTCGTACGAAACTCGAGCAGATCGGCACCCAAACCCAGCAGATTTACGATGAGCTCGCCACGCAGACGCAAGCGCTCGATCAGACTGCTGGCGAGATCACGCAAAAGCAGCAGGAGATCGCCGATGGTCAGGCTAAGCTCTCAACCTATGTCGCCGGCGAGTACAAGACCGGCGGCCTGAGCCTGCTTCAGGTTCTGACGGGCGTTGACGACCTGAGCGATATGCTCAACCGTCTGTTCTACTACGGCAAAGTTTCCGATAAGCAGGCTCAGACCATTCAAGAGGTCAAGGAGCTTAAGCAGCAGCTCACCGATAAGCAGGCCGAGCAGGAGAAGAACGTCGCCGCCACGCAAAAGAAAGTCGACGAGCTTAACGCCCAGCAGGCTGAAGCCCAGAACGTCGTAAACTCCCTGGATTCACAGCTGCAGGCCGAGCTTGCCGCCGAGGCCGAGGCCAACGCCGCGCTGCAGGCCGGCATCAACGCCAGTACTGCCGAGAAGGCCACGGTGAGCAACGAGACTGCCGGTACGACCGAGAACACCAACAACGGTGGCCAGACCAGCAATAACAACAACCAGGGCGGCAACACTCCGGCTCCTACGCCGACACCTGCTCCGACGCCGCAGCCCTCCACGCCTGCCCCGGCTCCGACGCCTTCTGCTCCGAGCCAGTCCGTCGATGGCGGTTCTGTTGTCTCACGTGCATACAGCAAGCTTGGTTGTGCTTATTCCTGGGGCGGAATTGGCCCGAACAGCTTCGACTGCTCTGGGTTTGTTAGCTATTGCCTCACTGGTCGCTATTGCCGCCTCGGCACCACGGGTACCTTTATGGGCTGGACGCGTGTGTCTGATCCGCAGCCCGGTGACGTTGTGGTCAACTCGTACCACACCGGCATTTACATCGGTGGTGGTCAGATGATTCACGCTTCCGACTACAACACGGGTGTTATCATCAGCTCCGTTGCCGCCGGCATGAACAACAACTACATTTTCGTGCGCTACTAAGTATTCAGATAAAGCAAAAGAATGGACCTCGTGGCTTTGAGTCATGGGGTCCATTCTTTTGCCTTTCGTGCAGTCCGCTATCTAGTTTTGAATACTAGATAGCGGCCCAATCGGTCTGCAAGATGGCTATAATTGAATGGGAACGATTAGAAAGGACCCTCTATGAGCTGGGCACTTATCTCCGATTCAAGCTGCAACCTCCGCGATTGGCAACCGACCGCGCCCCATACCACCTTTGCATTTGCGCCCCTCAAAATTCGAGTGGGGGAGCATGAATTCGTCGATGACCTTTCGCTCGATGTTCATGAGCTCAACTGCGCTGTTCAGGCGGAGACGAACGCTTCTTCGAGTGCTTGTCCCAGCGTAGGGGAGTGGGCCGAGCTCTTCAAATTGGCAGACATGACCATCTGCATGCCGATCTCTGAGGGCGTGTCGGGCAGCTACAACGCGGCAGCCACGGCTCGCGATATGGTTCTTGCCGAGGAGCCCGACCGACAGATTCATCTAGTCAATTCACGCGCAGCTGGCGGCAAAATGGACCTCATTTTCTTGCTGTTCGACCGCTATCTTGCAAGCAATCCGAATGTCTCATTCGAGGATGCCTGCGCATACTTCGATAGCCTTGAACAGAACAGCAAAATCCTCTTCAGTTTGTGCAATTACGAAAACCTCGCCAAAGCCGGACGTATCCCTAAGGCAGCCGGCGTCATTGCCAACAAGCTCAATATCCGCATTTTGGGCACGGCGAGTGAGGCCGGTAAAATCGAACTCGTCGGGCACACGCGTGGCGAAAAGAAGATGCTCAACAAGATCATCGACACTATGGAAGCCGAGGGCTTTACGGGCGGTGAGGTCATCATCGATCACGTTGAGAACGAAGCTGGAGCCCAGGCGCTTACTGATCGCATAGTCGAACATTGGCCCGGCTCCAAGACCATCATCATGCCCTGCAACGGCCTGGATTCCTATTACGCCGAGATGCACGGCCTCATCATCGGCTACGGCATGGGCGTAGCTTCAGGCAAATAAAGTCCAACCAAGCAAAATACGGGCGGGACAAAGCGACAGATGGCTCTTTGTCCCGCCCGTTTTATACGTCGGCTAGCTATTAAACCCGTTAAACTTGAGATAGCTCATCAAGTAAGCCTTCGAAACGAAGGAGGAAACCGCACTGCGCACAAGCAGCGACTCACGCGTAACCTGATGCGCCGTATCGGGAACCGGCGTCTGCTCGACAGAAAACGCCGAACGAATCGATGCCTCGAGCTGATCGACCACATAGTCGAAGGCCGTCGGGGCATCGTAGCTCAAACGCTGAATGTTAAAGAGTGCCTGCACCGCAGCAATAGGTAGCACCTGCTTAAAGATGCAGATAGCGATCAGGCGGGCAATTTGCTCGCGGCCATATTGCTTTTTGACCGGAGCAGGCACCAGGCCAACCTTTACGTAGTTATTGATCATCGATGGCGTAATGATAGGTTGCTCAACGCAAATGGACAGCGGCTCCATCCACAGCGCAACATACTCAATGACCTGGTCGCGGTAGAGCGTCACATTGGGCAACTGGTCATAGCGCGGCAGACTCAACGTATTGAGTTTGCGCACGATATCGGACTGAATAAATGCATCGGGCAGCACAGTGGGCTGAATATCCTCAGGCTTAATGCTGACCGACGAATCGGACATCGGAATTACGTGTTTAACGTGGTTCATAAAGGTCCTCCGTTCATTTTCTATATTGTATTCTACGTTATCTAGTTTTGCATACCACATAGCCGGCAAGAAAATTGGCGGGACGGCGCACAGATGCATCGTCCCGCCATTTAGTTAATTGATAACAACCTTACATAAGATATATTATCGTACTTATCCGCGCAGAAATGCGTATGCGCTGGTTGCTGCTATGGCTCCGTCAGAAACGGCAGTCACAACCTGACGTAAGCGCTTGGAACGGATGTCACCAGCAGCAAATAGACCTGGCGTGCGGGTCGACATGGATTCATCAGTCAGAATGCCGCCATCAGGTGCCAGATCAACTAGATGCTCAACAAGCTCGGTATGGGGTTGCGTGCCGGTAAAGACAAAAATGCCAAACGAGCCAGGCTCAAATGACTCGGTATGAGTCTCGCCGGATGCATTGTCCTTAAAGGTAATCGTCGTTGGCATGGCTTCGCCCGATAGCTCCACAATACTAGTTTGGTACCTAACTGTAATATTGTCTTTTGCGAGTACTTTCTGGACAACACCATCAGGCGCACGAAACTGGTCGCGGCGCAGCACGATGGTCACACTGCTGGCGATTTCTGACAAGAACAGGGCTTCCTCGCAGGCGGCATTGCCGCCACCGATGACAAAGACCTGTTTACCGCGAAAGAACATGCCATCGCACGTCGCGCAATACGAAACACCGCGACCGCGATACGTATCCTCGCCAACAAAACCAGCAGATCGCGGCGTAGCACCCATGCAAGCGATAACACTCGAGGCCAGCGTATCGCCCATATCATAATGCACCGTAAACAGCGCTGTATCGGCATCGTAATCGATACCCGTAACCATGCTCCATGCAACCTGTGCTCCCAGGCCCTCTGCATGTTGCTGAAAACGCTCGCCGAGTTCGGCGCCACTCAAGAGCGGAATGCCCGGATAGTTCTCGACCTCATTGGTTGTGGCGATCTGCCCTCCCGACATGCCCTGTTCAATCACGGTCGTCGTTAGGTTGAAGCGCGCAGCGTAAATGGCGGCAGCATAGCCCGCGGGGCCGCCACCGATAATAGCAACATCGATCGGCTGATGGGTAGTCATGAAGAGACCTCCTGTCGAAAGATTGGCGTTCTTTGCGCTCATACCCAAATTTAGACGAACGTGACACTCATGCACTACAATGATTCATTGCGAAACTAAGATGAAGGGGAGTTATCGATGGATCAAACGCAGACGAGCAATACCGCTCCCCTGCCCATGCAAGCTACTCCCCAACCGGAGCAAATGACCGTTTCACCTGCACAAAAACCACTGGTAACCATTATGCACGCATCGGTTGGATCGGGCCACAAAGCCGCCGCCAACGCGATTGCGCAGGCATTCGACCTCATCCGCGGCACCAGCGGCATCCCCGAGGATGTTGAGATTGAAGTGCTCGATATCCTTGATTTTGGACGTATTAAATTCGACGGCAACAAAACGGCTGCCTCGTTTACCGGCGCCACGCGTCCAATATATGACTTGACCTGGCGTTATACCCTTACCGGACACTTGCTTTGGGGCGGAGGCACGGCATGGTCACGTATTATGTTCCCTGCCTTCAACGAATATGTCCGCACCCGCAGGCCCATAGCCGTGGTCGCAACACACATCACGGCGGCCAACGTCGCTGTGGGTGCCCGCGTTATCACGGGTATCGATTATCCAGTCATCTGCGTACCAACAGACTATGAAGTCGAAGGCTTTTGGCCCCACAAGGACACCGACCTGTTCTGCGTAGCCAACGAATTTATGGCCGAGACACTTCGCCCCCGTAAAGTTCCCGAGACCAAAATCCGCATTACAGGCATCCCCATTCGCGCCGGGTTTGATACGGACTACAATCGCGAGGAAGAACTCGAGAAGTTCAATCTCCCCACTGACAAGACCGTTGTGTTGGTGATGGCCGGTGCCAGTTTGCCTCAACCGTACGTTCGCTTTCGCGCGGAGATGGACCGCACACTCCCCTTCCTGCGCAGCTTCGAGGACATGCACTTTGTCTTTTTGCCGGGCAAGGATGAGGAATACGCCACCCGCCTCAAGACGCTCTTCGACGCCATGAAGCTCGAAAACGTCACGGTTCTGGACTACGTGGACGACATGGCAGCCCTCATGCACGGCTGCGACCTAGTAATCCTCAAATCGGGCGGGCTCACCGTCACCGAGTGCCTGTGCGCGCATCTGCCGATGATTCTGCTGGGCAAATCATACGGTCAGGAAAAGGCCAACACCACGATGCTCACCGGCATGGGCGCCAGCATGCATGTCACCACCGCACGAGAACTCATCGTAACCCTACGTCACTTGCACGACCATCCCGAATCACTCAAAGCCCTACTCATCAACGGCGAAGTACTACGCCGCCCCCACGCAGCCGAAGATATAGCCATCGCAACCATGGAGCTCGTAGGCAAACCCCAAAAGCGCAAACGAGCCTTCTGCCGCTTCTACTGGGGCGGAAAACCCGCGCATATCCGCTAGCATTGGACTGTCCGCTTACCTGTGGGAGGCCCCTATATATCATCCCATGCTCAAACATTCTCGCTGCGCTGCGAAACTGCGCGTGGGACGATATATAGGGGCCTCCCACAGGTAAGCTGCGTTAACGTACTAGCGGCTATACCAGATTCCCCACCAGTAGAATCTGAAAAGGGGAACCAGAAAATATAAATACAGTAAGTCGATGCGACAAAGGAGGCGTCCCTTTATCGCATCGACTTACTAGAAAAGTAAATATTGTTTCAAGCGAGTAGCCGCCCGCCCGGGGCTTACCTATATCGTTCCACGCGCAGTTTCGCAGCGAGCGAAGCGACGCGAGAATGTTTGAGCATGGAATGATATAGGTAAGCCCCGGGCGGGAGGGATACGAGTACCCCTAGGCGACGCCGCTGGAGCCGAAGCCTCCGTTGCCTCGGTCGGTTTTGTCTAGTTCGTCTACCTCTATGAGGTTGACCGTGGGGACTTCTTGGATGACGAGTTGGGCTATGCGGTCGCCTTTGTTGATTTGGATATTGTTGGAGGGGTCCAGGTTGATGAGGATAACCTTGAGTTCTCCTCGGTAGTGGGCGTCAATGAGGCCCGGCGTGTTGACTATAGACAGGCCCTGTTTGATGGCGAGACCGCTACGGGGCTGCACGAAGCCGGCGTAGCCATCGGGCAGGGCGATGGCCAGCCCAGTGGAGACCAGACGGCGTTCAAAGGGCTTCAGGACGCAGTCCTCGTTGGAGCGCAAATCCAAGCCGGCATCGGTGGGATGGGCGTATTTGGGAAGCTCGACGGTGGGGTCGAGACGCTTTATGTTGACGGTAATGTTGGACATGGAATCACCTTAGCTTGTCGAGCTCTTGCAGAAACTCATCGACGTCTTTGAAATCGCGGTAGACCGAGGCAAAACGGATGTACGCCACCTTGTCGATCTTTGCCAAGCGCTTGAGCACCATGTCACCCAACTCATGCGACGTGACGGCCGTCAGCGTGCGAGAGCGCAGCTCGACCTCGATGTCGTCGATAATCTCATTGAGCTTCTTAGTGTCGATATCGCGCTTAATGGTGGCGCGCATCAAGCCGACGAGCAGCTTATTGCGATCGAACCGCTGCTTGGTTCCGTCTGACTTAATGACCTCGATTGGGTCTTCGCATCGCTCAAACGTTGTAAAGCGATAGTTACACGAGCAACATTCGCGACGGCGCTTAATGGTGTTATTTGACTCCTGCATACGGGAATCAACGACGCGGGTATGTGCCTTGCCACATTTGGGACAGCGCATGGTACCTCCTCTTAAACGATAACAAGGGTACCATGCGCAGCGCGATAATGATTACGAACGAGCAGGAACCTTAAGATGCGCACCGGCGGCGAGCGAACCATGCTCCAGATGATTGACGTTACGGATCATGTCGGAAGTGTCTTGCGTGGAAAGGCCTTCGATAGGATATTCCTCGGCAAGCGACCAAAGAGAATCACCAGGCTGAACGCGAATAGTCTCGTAGGTAACGTTGGAAACGGACTCGGCATACGCGGCGTGACGAGCGCTAAAGACCGACGTAGCGAGGACAACGAAGAGCGTAAGCGCAACGGCAACGGCGACAATCGTCGGAACCTTCAGGGCAACGCGGGCCGGCGCAACTACAGCCTGCTGATTGCGAGCAGGCTTTACGGTCAAAGGCTGAAAGCCGGAGCGGCCACCCTGAACAACCGTAAAAGTGGGTTCTGCAGGCGTCTCGAGTTTAAGGGCAAGGTTTCCCTGGACCATATTCGTTGCGTTCATCATGTTCTCCTCTCGCGTGTTTTGCTGAGAACAGTTTTATCAAGCCGCGCGGACAAAAATGTCTAGCGCGAGAACGAATGTTCGGTTATTATTATCTTCGAACAGTTGTTCCTGTCAAGCAAAATTCGAACATTTGTTTGACATGGGTAGAGAGGATGCCCTGATGGCTCGCAAAATTACCAAGCGTCAGCAGCAAATTTACGACTTCATCAAGGAATATCAGCAGGAGAAAGGTTATCCGCCCAGCGTGCGCGAGATGGCTTCTGCCGTGGGCCTTTCCTCCCCCAGCACCGTGCACGCCCATCTATCTGCCCTGGAGGCGCGCGGGCTACTCAAGCGCGATGCCACCAAACCGCGCGCCCTGGAACTCTTTAACGAGGACGGTTCCTCTGTCTCAATTTCTAAATCTGACGAACCCACCGCACCTCGCGGAACGGTCTCGCTACCGCTCGTTGGTCGCGTCGCGGCTGGGATTCCCATTCTGGCCGAGCAGAATATAGAAGACACTTTTACTATCCCGACCGAAATCGCCACTGATCAGGGTTCCTTTATCCTTGAGGTGCATGGGAGCTCAATGATCAATGTCGGCATCTTCAATGGCGATTACATCATCGTCCGTGAACAAAAGAGTGCCATGAACGGCGAAATTGTCGTGGCCATGATTGATGGTTCAGCGACCGTCAAGACATTCTACAAGGAGCAGGGACGCGTACGCCTGCAGCCAGAGAATGACACCATGGAGCCTATCTATGCAACGAATCCCGTTATCTTGGGCAAAGTCGTCGGCTTGATGCGCCGGTTCTCGTAATGCAAAAACGCATCACCATCTTTGATACCGTCCGCGGGTTTACGATGATTTCAATGGCAGGTTTTCACGCTTGCTACGATCTCGCCTACCTGTACGACTGGGATATGCCCTGGTTTACCCAGACCGTCTTTCAAGACATCTGGCGCGCCAGCATCAGCTGGGTATTCTTGTTTATCGCGGGTTGGATGTGCACTCTTTCGCGCAACAATATCAAACGTGCCGCCAAATACGCCTTAGCAGCACTCGTCGTCTGGCTGGCAACAACACTTGTCTCAGTCGATGATTCGGTTAATTTTGGCATCATCTACTGCATGGCCGCATGTACCGGCATCGTGGCGTTGACCGATCCCGTCCTTAAAAAGATATCAGCGAGATGGGGCATGTCCCTATGCCTTGTGATGTTCGCCCTCACCTGGAGCATCCCCAAAACAATCTACCCTGTCCCCTACCTGGCGTGGCTGGGATTTCCGAGCCCTGGGTTTGTCTCAGGTGATTACTACCCCATCATCCCGTTTATCTTTATGTATCTTGCAGGATACTTCGCCGCACATATAGCGCAGGGAATCGATAAGACCGTCCCTAGCTGGGCCTACGCCAACTCCCTGCCGGCGCTCGCCAGCCTTGGACGTCATGCACTCCCCTTTTATCTGCTACATCAGCCCATCATACTGGGCATTTTGGAGCTCGCCTACTCGGTGCGATAACGCTCGAGCCGCGGTGCAATACGAGCCGGCAGTTTCGCCACAATACGAACGCCATCCTCAAGATATTCCTCGTGCAAAAGGGTCCCCTGCTCATGCACGACTGTGATGAGTGCACCTTCACGATATGGAATGTCGGCGGAAAGCAGCACATCGGTGGCGGCCGCCTCGCGAGCAATGCGATCGACGAGATCGTCGAGCCCCTCGCCCGTTTGGGCCGAGAACAGAACAGCTTCCGGATAACGACGACGGAAACTCAATCGATCAACGCTATCGAGAAGATCGATTTTATTGAACACCGTAAGCGTCAAACGCTCGCCGGCGCCGATCTCATCAAGCACGCGGTCGACAGCCTCCAGCTGCCGCTCATAGTCCTCGTCAGACGCATCTACGACTTTGAGAATTAGATCGGCACCCAACACCTCGGACAGCGTCGATTTAAAGGCATCGACCAGACCATGCGGCAGCTTTTGAATAAAGCCGACGGTATCGGTAATCGTCATGCCGCGACCGCCGGGCAGGCGATACGAACGCGTCGTCGGGTCGAGCGTAGCAAACAGCTTGTCCTGCGAAAGTACCGTAGAGCCGGTCAGTCGATTGAGCAACGTCGATTTACCGGCATTGGTATAACCGGCTAACGCGACGCGAAATGCCGGTGACTCAATGCGGCTCTTGGACTGGACATCGCGACGCTGTTCAACCTGCTTAAGATCACGACGAAGCGCGGCAATCTTATTGCGAATCAAGCGACGGTCAACCTCGAGCTGGCTTTCACCCTGGCCAAAGCGCGAACCGATGCCGCCGCGCGTCTGCTCCTTGGCAAGATGGCTCCACATACCGCGCAGACGAGGCAACAGATATTGAAGCTGCGCCAGCTGTACCTGTAGGCGTCCCTCACGCGTCTGAGCATGCAGGCCAAAGATATCCAGGATCAGTGCTGTGCGATCGATAATCTTTACCGGCTCGCCCACGGCTTTCTCCAAATAGGATTGCTGCGAGGGCGTCAGGTCGTCGTCAAAAATTACGACATCGGCATCCATACGATGCACCAGGCCGCACAGCTCTTCAACCTTACCGGAACCGATAAACGATTTTGGATACGGCTTAACCAGACGCTGTGACAAACGCGCCACACACTGGGCGCCAGCCGTATGGGCTAGGCGCTCAAGCTCGTCAAGCGAACGATCGAGCGGCCACGCATTGTCGCGCCACTCAACACCAACTAATATGGCACGCTCGGGCTCGGGTGCCGTGGGAACAAGGGGGAAACGGGCCATTAGGCAGCCTCAATACGATGCAGGATTTCCTCAACGACCTCATCGATCGTACATTCATCCATATCGAACCACACGATGCGGTCATCGCGTTTAAACCACGAAAGCTGACGTTTGGCATAGCGACGCGAACGCATCTTGATGAGTTCGCGAGCTTCATCCATAGAAAACACGCCATTGAAAGCATCAATGATCTCTTTATAGCCAATTGCCTGCATCGACGTCAGGGCATCTCCCAGTCCCTGGTCCATAAGACCGCGGACCTCATCGACAAGGCCCTGCTCAAACATAAGATCGACGCGCAGGTTAATGCGCTCGTAGAGCACCTCGCGATTGCGCGTCAGACCAAACCACAGAGCATGATAATGCTCGCGCGGAACACTAAACTGAGACTTTTGCTGCGCGTAGGACACTCCATCATCGTGCATTTCGAGCGCGCGAATCACGCGACGAACATTATGGGGGTGGATGACCGCAGCGGACTCGGGGTCACGCTCGGCAAGCAGCGCGTGCAGCGCTTCCTCGCCTATGCGCTCGGCAAGTTCCTGATACCCCACGCGACGATCGTCCTCAAGCTCGCCCGAGGGAAAATCCATCTCATCAAGGGCAGCCTTAAGATACAGCCCCGTACCTCCGCAAAAAACCGGCAGGCAACCCGAACCAAGGAGACGTTCAACATGCGCGCGAGCGTCAGCCTGATAAAGCGCAGCAGAATATGCCACACCCGGCTCTACAATGTCGACGAGACGCAGCGGCGCCGTACACTCATTGGGCGCCATCTTTGCGGTGCCGATGTCCATGCCGCGATAGATTTGCATCGCATCGCACGACAGCACTTCGGACGAAAGACGAGCGGCCAAACGGTCGGCAACATCACTCTTACCAACCGCCGTCGGACCGACGATCGCAACGGCGGAAAGACCTGCCCCGGGAGAAACCATTAGCGCGGCTCGCCCACAACGGAGCCGGACAAATACCAGGTCTTGGCAACGTCAACGTCAACATCAACGATCTTGCCAACAAACTGATCGATGCTGTAGCCCTCGGGGATAGGCGCATGCACGGTCTGATTCTTGGGACTCTTGCCCAGCAGGACCGCGTCGTTCTTTTTACTCGTTCCCTCAATGAGCGCCGGCACCACAGTATGAAGCTCACCCTGGTTATACTCGTGTGCCGTGGTCTCGATAACCTTAACCAGGCGGTTGAAACGCTCGAGAATAACCTCATGCGGCGTAGGATCGTCAATCTCTGCGGCCGGGGTACCGGCGCGCTTGGAATAGATGAAGGTATAGGCCTGGGCATAGCGGACCGTCTCGGCAAGCGAGAGCGTCTGCTCAAAGTCTTCTTCGGTCTCGCCTGGGAAGCCAACGATAATGTCGGTCGAGAGCGCGATATCGGACATACGGTTGCGAATGCGATCGACCAGGCCCAAATAGTCCTCGCGTGTATAACGGCGATTCATCTCTTTGAGGATCCGCGTCGAACCTGACTGGACGGCCAAGTGCAGCTGCGGCATAACGGCAGGCGTCTCGGCCATGGCGTCGATGGTCTCGGGCAGCAGATCCTTGGGATGCGAAGACGTAAAGAAGATGCGCTCCACACCCGTATCGCCCACGGCACGCAGCAGATCGGCAAAACGCGGCTTGCCAAACAGATCGCGACCATATGAGTTAACGTTTTGGCCCAGCAGCGTAATCTCACGCACGCCCTGGCGCACCAAACCGGTCACCTCGTCGACAATCTCCTCGAAGGGGCGGCTCTTTTCGCGACCGCGCACGTACGGCACGATGCAATAGGTGCAGAAATTATTGCAGCCCGTCATGATGGGCACCCAGGCGTGATACTGGGTCTCGCGATGCCACGGCATGCTCATGGCATCCGTATCCTCATGTTCATTGGTGCGGATATGACGCTTGCCGTCAAGGAACGCCTCGGCAATGAGCTCGGCCACATGTGCGATAGAATGCGTGCCAAAGATGACATTGACGTTATCGACGTTGGTGAGCAGGCCCTCGCCATCACGCTGCGCAATGCAGCCGCCCACGGCAACCACACGCTTGCCCGAAGGCGAAGGCGGCAGGCTTTTGCAGGAATTGCACTGACCGTACAGGCGAGTATCGGCGGCCTCGCGCACGCAGCATGTCATGAAGACAACGATATCGGCATGCGCGGGATCGAGCGCCATGAGGCAGCCATGCGAATCGAGCAGACCGCTCACGCGCTCGGAATCGTGCTGATTCATCTGGCAGCCAAAGGTGCGGATAAAGTAGGTTTTACCGGCAAGAATATCGCGTACGGAACGCTGGTCCATGTGCATAAGTCCTAACGATGGAGAGAGGGAGGGGCGAATCGAGGCAAGCAGAAGCTATGCCACAGGCTTAACATCATCCATGACGACGTTATCCATAGCAGCTCGATTGATCTGGTGAACGTAAATAGAAAGACGGATGGCCGTGCGCGACTCCCCGTTAATAAGGATGTCGGAGAACACGGGCGCGCAGGAAATATCAAATCCAGTTGGAATCAAAAAACCGCGCGCAATAGCCACGGCCTTTATGGCCTGGTTGACCGCACCGGCGCCGACACACTGAATGTTGACGGGCACACCATCCTTGACCATGCCGGCGATGGCGCCGGCAACGGACGCGGGCGATGATTTGCTTGATACCTTCAGGCAATCCATGAAGAAACTCCTGCGTTTAAAAGTACGTTTTAACTGCAACAACTGTATCGTACCGAGTGGACTCGGTAAAGGCACTATTCCTCTTTGGCAAGATCGAATGTCACGGTGATTCGATCACGCGAAACGCGAATCTTTGGGTCGCCGCAAAGGTTGAGATAGTACCGGGCGGCAAGGTCATTAAAGTCGCGCTCCACAGCACGCGAAAACTGTGCCATGTCATCCTTGGCAATACGAAGCCCGCGACGATCCTTTGCAAGATCGACGGGAGCCGGCGCATGCGAAGACGAATCACGCTCGCGCAGCAGACGCGCGGTCACACCGCGAACGGGCTTAATCTGCCCTGCCAAAATACGATATGCCGTGCGCTCGGACATCTCAAGACCCAAACCCGAGCAGATACGGATAAAGTCCTCGGCATCGGAGGCAAGGCCTAAACGATCGACAACCGGAAGCTCGCTCTCGTCGTCAATGAACAGGAGACGGGACGTATCGAGCCGACTTGACGCCTGAGCATAAAGGGTCGCGGCAATCTCAGACGGAGAACCAAGATAAACATCACAACCACGCAACTCCTCGAGCGCAAACTCACAAGCAGCGCGAATAATATTATGCGGACCGCGAGCACAGACATAACGCCCGTCCTCATCCTTGACGGCCTGGGGCCAGCTGGACTGATCGGCACGCTCGCTGAGGCGGTCGGCCGCAACGCTCACCTTAAAGGCTGAACCAAGATCGACACCGGACGTGACCACGCGGGCCTCGTCGGTGTTCTGCTTGATCGAAAACAATGCCATGCCACGACCGTGAACGCCCCAACGGTCCATCTTCATGCTCTCGAGCTTGGAGGTAACGCGGGCATCGAAGATTCGCTCTTGCATATCCTGCGGAACGCCCGAACCGTTATCCAGAAAGACAAGCGTGCGGACGCCATCTTCCTTGGTCGTGGCGAGATAGACCTTGTCGGCGCCAGCATCGCGAGCATTACGGAGCATTTCGATGACGATATCCTCGACATGCTGAATGTCGTGCTTTGCTTGGCGCCGCTCGGCCTCCGAAACGCGGAGGCGGACATACCCCTCGCCAAGGTTCTCCTCGACGCGAAGGTTGCCCTCCCCCGACATCGACGCGATAAATGAGATGAGCTCGTTCGCGTCGCTCATGTTATTTAGCAATATCGACAGCGCGGCTCTCGCGAATCACGACGACGCGCACCTGACCGGGATACTCCATCTCTTCCTCGATCTGATGGGCGATATCGTGAGCCAGAACCGTGGACTGGGCATCGGAGATCTTGTCCGGCTGAACCATGACGTGAACCTCGCGACCGGCCTGCATGGCATAGGTACGCTCGACGCCGTCATGGGCGTTGGCGATCTCCTCAAGCTTCTCAAGACGCTTGATGTAGTTCTCGGCAGACTCGCGACGGGCACCGGGGCGAGAGGCAGAGACAGCATCGGCGGCCTGTACCAGGACATCGAGCACCGTGTTGGGGTCGACATCGGCGTGGTGAGCCTCGATAGCGTGAACGATAACGGGCTTCTCGCCATAGCGACGGGCGAGCTCGGCGCCGATAACGGCATGCGGGCCCTCGACGTCATGATCGATAGCCTTGCCAAGATCGTGCAACAGGCCGGCACGCTTAGCGGTCATAACGTCAAGGCCAAGCTCGGAAGCCATTACGCCGCACAGGTCGGAAACCTCAAGGGAATGCTGAAGCACGTTCTGACCAAACGAGGTGCGGTAGCGCAGAGCACCCAGGGTCTTAACGATCTCGGGGTGCAGATCGTGGATACCGGTATCGAAGGCAGCCTGTTCGCCAGCCTCGCGCACGCGTTGCTGAACCAAGTCGGCGGCCTTGTGATACATCTCCTCGATGCGGGCAGGGTGAATGCGGCCGTCAGCAATAAGGTTCTCGAGGGCGACGCGGGCGGTCTCGCGACGGACCGGATCGAAGCTCGAAAGCACGACGGTCTCGGGCGTATCATCGATCACCAGGTTGACGCCGGAAACCTGCTCGAAGGTACGGATGTTGCGACCCTCGCGGCCGATGATGCGACCCTTGAGGTCATCGGAAGGAATGTGCACGGAGGTAACGGTAAGCTCGGCGGTGTGGTCGGCGGCACAGCGTTGAATCGCCAGGGACAAGATCTCCTGAGCGGTCTTGTGGCACTCGGCGCGAACCTGCTGCTCGGACTCGCGAATGATCGTAGCGGCCTCGTGGGTAACCTCGCCACGAACCTTGTCGAGGAGCTCCTTGTGAGCGTCCTCACGAGTCAGGTCGGCGATACGCTCGAGCTCCGAGGTCTGCTTAGCGCAGAGCTCCTCAAGCTCGCGGGAGCGCTTCTCGACCTGGCCAGCCTGGCTGGACAGCTGGTGCTCACGCTTGTCGAGGGCATCGTTGCGGCGATCGAGGGACTCCTCGCGCTGCATCACACGGTTCTCGAGCGAACGAATCTCGTTCTTACGCTGCTTGTCCTCAGCCTCGGCAGCCTGCTTGTTCTTGATGATCTCCTCTTTAGCCTCGAGCAGAGCCTCTTTTTTGAGGGTCTCGGCCTGGCGCTTTGCATCGCCGATTAGGGACTCAGCCTGTGCATGTGCCGACTGGATCTTTTCGTCGGCCTCATGAAGACTACCCTGCTTGGCGGTGCGCATGTAGGCAATGGCGGCGATGGCACCCACAAGGATGCCAACGAGCGCTGCGATGATAGGCATGCTCACTCCTTTTTATGGATTCGTTACACAACAAAGCGAACCGTCCTTACGAACGGCTCGCGACATTTGAGTAATATGGGCGCAGCTTATGCGGGTCGGATACAGATAAACATATAAACAAACTCATCAAAGATGAGCGCATATCACAAAGCAAATGACAGTGTTTATCGTACGTTGAACCGCAACAACTGTCAAATAAATGGACCCAGCTCGGCGGCTAAAACGCGGTGAACGGCAGGTACGCAAAACGCATGTGTCTAGAATGTGTCTAAACTGCACATTCTTCACGTTCGGCATCGAGACGCGCCTTAACGGCATCGGCGGCGATGTGGTACGAAAAGCCCTTGCCCATCAAAAACCGGACGAGCTTTTCGAATCCACGTGTCTCGGGAACACGACGCTTCGCGAGTAAAGCCGATGCGCGAGCCAAGTCGTCCTCCACGGCAAAATACTCCTCGGGATAGCCGGGGATATCATCGAGTACGACATGGCGGCGCTTGAGCTCAGTCTCAATCTTGCGCTGTCCCCAGCCGCGTCGTTTGCGCTCCTCGATAAAGTACGAACAAAAGCGCCTCTCATCTAAAAAGCGATACTCAGTGGCACGCTCGACGGCGAATTCAATCGCGGCCGCACGAAATCCATAGCGAACCAGCTTGTCACGGACCTCACCCGTGGCATGGTCGCGGCGCGACAGCATCTCAGTCACCATGGTAAGCGCGCATTTACGCTCAATGAGCTGCACCGCCTCGCGAAACTCATCCCAATCGCAGGGAAGATCGGGTCGATTTTTAAGGAACAGGCGCGCAACACGAACAGGAATCCAGATGGATCGTTCAAAACCGCCCTCGAGCTCACAGTCGATATGTGCACACGGCTTTTTTGATGCATACCCACTCGAGAACGAGGAAGCCGCCTTCTTATCGGGAAAGACGACCGTGGCTTCGGTCACCATATACGACATGAGGGCATCCGCTACTCGTCGTCATCATCGAGCATCGCGGAGCCATCGATGGCGTAAAGCTCATCGAACACCTCAGTTTTAGGCTGATCGGTCAGCTCGACCTCGGACGGAGCATCGTCATCGAATTCAAGTCCGCAAGCGAGACGAACCTTATGCTCGATCTCGTCGGCACAATCGGGGTGTTCGCGCAGGAAGGCCTTAGCGGCCTCGCGACCATTACCAAGCTTGTCCTCACCGTAAGCAAACCAAGAGCCCATCTTTTTGCAGATACCGCACTCGACGGCCATGTCCAGAATCGAGCCCTCCTTAGAGATGCCCGTGCCGTACATGATGTCGAACTCGGCCGAGCGAAACGGTGCCGCCACCTTGTTCTTAACGACCTTGGCACGCACGCGATTACCGATGACCTCGTCCTTGAGCTTGATGCTGTCGATGCGACGAATATCGATGCGCACCGACGAGAAGAACTTGAGCGCGCGGCCGCCCGTCGTAGTCTCGGGGTTGCCGAACATGACGCCGATCTTCTCGCGCAGCTGGTTAATGAAGATGCAGGTCGTTTTAGATTTAGCGAGCGAGCCGGCGAGCTTGCGGAGCGCCTGGCTCATCAGACGGGCTTGAAGGCCGACCGTAGTATCGCCGATCTCGCCCTCGATCTCGGCACGCGGGGTCAGCGCGGCGACGGAGTCGACGACGATGGCGTCGATAGCGCCAGAGCGCACGAGCATGTCGACGATCTCGAGCGCCTGCTCGCCCGTATCAGGCTGGGAAATGAGGACCTCATCGATGTCCACGCCGATACGCGCGGCATACGTGGGATCGAGCGCGTGCTCGGCATCAATAAATGCCACGACGCCGCCCATAGCCTGAGCCTCTGCCAAAATCTCGAGCGAAAGCGTTGTCTTGCCGGAGGACTCGGGGCCGTAAATCTCGACGATACGGCCGCGCGGCACGCCGCCGATGCCCAGAGCGGCATCGAGGGCCAGGGCGCCCGTGGGAATGGCCTCGACCTCGAGCTCGGGACCACCGTCGCCGTACCTCATGATGGAACCCTGGCCGAATTTCTTCTCGATCTCGGCCTTGGTGGTGGCAATCATCTCATCGCGCTCTTTACCCGTCGTGCGAGCATGAACGGTACGTACGGGACCTGAATTCTTGGCCATGAATAGCCCTCCTCTTAACAATCTGCATCGATAATAAACGAACGACTGTTCGTGGTCAACCGTTCAGATAAATCATATGCAGCCGACCTTTCCAAATCCCAACCAAACGCCGACCAAACACCGACCAAAAACGTGACCGCAGGCGAACCAAGCAAAGTAAGACGTGGAAGAATACGTCAACTAGCTGCACAAAGAGTAAATTCGCCAGAGGTCCCTATCTCTACAATTAAGGGGCCCGGAGGCCCCTTAAAAACACGTCTATTCCATAGAATGGAGCATGCAGGCAATGCGACCCAGTGCCTCCGCGACCGCATGGGCACGAACACACGAACGATCGCCCTCATAGCGACAACGAATGGAGTCCACGACCGGCACTCCCCCATCGGCCGTGCGATACGCCCAGCCAATGTAAAAGGTTCCAGCCGGATCGTCCTCGGTGCCTCCACCGGGGCCGGCATAGCCCGTCGCGCTCACGGCAATATCGCTCTGGTACAGCTCAAGCGAACCGGCAGCCATCTCGCGCGCCGTCTGGTACGACACCGCGGTATAGCGGTCGAGCGTCTCTTGCTCAACGCCGAGCACGCGATGCTTAATCTCGTCGCAGTACGTCACCGCACCGCCGCGCAGTACCGCCGAGGCACCCGGGATATCGGCAATCGTCGAAGCGACCATGCCCGCTGTCAGAGATTCAGCCGTCGAAACCGTCACGCCACGAACGCTTGCACGCTCAACAATATCGCGTGCGAGCTCTTCATTGTGCGCAGCAATCTGCTCAAATGATTCCGTCATGCCTACCAGGACCTAGACCGAAAAGACGATCTTGCGGCAGTTCCAGAAGTACTGGGCGCCCGAGATAACGGTCAGGACAACGGCAACGGCGTACAGGAAGCGCGACACCGAGTAGATGCCGAGTGTGAGCGCCAACGGGCCAAGGTGCAAACCGGCCATCGCAAAGACGCACAGATAACCGCAGATGGAAACCATCGTAGTCGCCGTCTTGTACTTGCCGAGCTTATCGGCCGCAATGACCACACCGGCCGCACTCGCGACCATGCGCAGGGCGCTCACCAGCAGCTCGCGGAACAGGATGATGAACACGGACCACACGGTTACGGCACCAAAGTCCAAGAACAGCAGAAGGGCCGAGAACACGAGCAGCTTATCGGCGATGGGATCCAAGAACTTACCGAAATCGGTGATCTCGTTGCGCGAACGAGCCAGGTAGCCATCAACCTTATCGGTGCACGACAGAATCACATAAAGAATAAAGGCAGAGGCGGCGAGCGGGCCGTCGAAGGCGCTCCAATCCGTACCGGCAACGCTCGTGTGAGACAGGGCCGATACAATCATGAACACCGGAATAAAGACGATGCGCACGCACGTCACGATGTTGGCGGGCGTCCAAACACTCGTCAGTTCCTTATTGCTCTCGTTAGCCACGACGCTCCCCTACTCCACAACATGACCGATAAGCTCGTAGCAGAAGCTATCGGTAAACTCGACCGTCAGAATGTCGCCCACAGATGCCTCGCTGGCATCCAGATGCACCGCGCCATCGGAATCGGGCGCCTGGAACCAGGCATGTCCAATGAGCTCGGCACCGTCCTCGGTCTCCTCGATACCGTCGACGATCACCTGGGCGCGCTCGCCCACGTGCGCGGCAGTCGCGGCAAAGCCGAGCGACTCGGCCAGATCCAAAGCCTCCTGGGCGCGCTCGAGCTTAACCTCTTCGTCGACCTGTCCTTCCATCTCGGCAGCCAGGCTACCCTCCTCCTGCGAGTAGGCAAAAACACTCGTGTAGTCAAAACCTACAGCGTCCATAAAGTCAATGAGATCGCGGAACTCGTCGTCGGTCTCGGTCGGGAACCCTACCATGGCCGTGGAGCGGATCACGATACCGGGGATGCGCTCGCGCAGGTCGCGGAACAGGTCCTCGAGCTCCTGGCGCGAACCGGAGCGGCGCATGGCCTTGAGGATGCGCGCGTCGCAGTGCTGCACGGGAATATCGATATAGGGCAGCACCTCAGGCGTGTCGCGAATGGTCTCGATAAGCTCGTCGGTCATGCCCTCGGGCTGTAGGTAGAGCACACGGACCCAGACGTTATGGGGACGTACCGCCTCAGCAACGGCCTGCAGCAGCTGCGCCAGATTGCGCGGCGCGCCCTCGGCGAGGTCCTCGTCGGCAAAGTCGGAACCCCAGATGCCCGTGTCCTGACCGATCAGAACGATCTCGCGCACACCACCGGCGACCAGGTCGCGTACCTCGGAGATAATGCTCTCGGCATCGCGCGAGTGATAACGACCGCGGATATACGGAATCATGCAGAAGCTACAGAAGCGGTTGCAGCCATCGGAGATCTTGACGTAGGCGACAGCGCCCTCGACGGTGCGCTTGACCTGCGGAATATAGGTGGCAATCTCGCGCTCGACGCCCAGCGCGTCATCGATGACCGCCACGATGCCGTCTTCCGCGTCGGTCTTCACGAAGGCCGCGACCTCGGGCAGCTCGTCGGGCAGCTCGTCGCCGTAGCGTGACGGCACGCAGCCGCACATGACGATCGGGCAGGAACGAACGCCGTCCTGCACCTCGTTGGCAAGCTCGAGCGTGGTCTCGATGCTCTCGGACGTTGCAGAGGCAAGGAACGAGCACGTATTGACGATGGCGATATCGGCATCCTGCGGATCGAATGCCTCCTCGTAGCCTGCGGCGGTCAAGAGAGAACGCATGCGGTCGGTGTCGACCTCGTTCTTAGCGCACCCGAGGGTGATGTAGAGCACGGAGCCCAACGGTGTATCCATGTTGGAGAGCGGTCCTTTCGAATAATATTAGCGGTAGTTGGTGAACTGCAGCGGCTGACCGTAGTCCTGGTCGCGCAGGAACTGGATCACGGTCTGCAACGCGTCCTTCGAAGCAGAGGAAACACGCAGCTTGTCGGCCTCAATCGTCACCTTGACCTTGAGCTTTTGGTCCTTGATGTCCTTATTGATCTTCTTGGCGGTCGCCTGGTCGATGCCCTCGACGATATGGCCGAGCACGCGCACGGTGCCGCCCGATGCCGCCTGAGGCGTATCCCAAGACACGGCCTTAAGATCGATGCCGCGCTTGATGAGCTTGGAGGTTAGGACATCGATGATCTGCTTGGAGACAAAGTCGGCCGGGGCATTGATCGTAAAGAGCTTGTCGCCCTTCGAAAGCTCGATAGTGGCGCCGGAATCCTTAAGGTCATAGCGCTGGGAAATCTCGCGCGTGGTCTGCTGGAAGGCATTATCGACCTCTTGCATGTTGACCTCGGACACGACGTCGAAGCTGGAATCTTTAGCCATGATGTTTCCTTTCGCGTACGAGCGGCTTAGCAGCTATCGTACGACTAGTCGGTTGAATCGGCGGGCGCCTGACCGTCAGGTGCGGTATCGGCGCCATCCGTGGACTGGGTATCGGGGCCGTCGGTGGAATCGGTACCATCGGGGGTGTCGGCACCATCAGAACTTTCACCATTCTCGAAATCAGTCGTCTCCTTCTTGGGAACGGTGATCGTCACACGCGCCACGCCCGAGGTCTTGGTATCGTAACGGACCTTTTCACCGTTCTTGGTAACGGTGACATCGGAAGGCTTGGACGTGGTGATCTCGATCGAGGACTCGGGCGTGTATTCCTGCTCAAAGGGGCCGGTCGCCTGGGCGCCATAGACCGACTTGCCATCAACCTTGACCTCAATCCAAGCAGTCTTGCCCTTGGCAACGGAAATCTTGACCTTTGTGACCTTGCTCTCTTCCTTTTTTGCTGTCGACTTGGCGGCTTCCGAATCGGTCGACTCGTTCCTCGTCTTATCGGCATCTTCATCCTCATCGACGGATTCGGTCTTCTTGGGAGACTTCTTAGTCGTTGTCTTGGTGGCAACGGGCGTCTCGGGCGTCGACTCGGGCGCCGAGGAGCCGCAGCCACGCAGGAGCACCACGATGAGCACGATCAGCAGCAGCGCCACGGCACCGATGCCGGCGTAAACGATACGAGGATCGAGACCGTTGTTCTGGGGAGCACGCCCACCGCCGCGTCCACGATTGGAAACACCGCGACCAGTGCCCTGGGGCATGCGACCGCGATTATTGTCGGAACGTCCGCGATAGCTACCCTGGTGCTGCACATTGCGCTGGCCCGAGCGGGGGGAGAGCTCGCCGCGACCCTGGTAGTTGCGCTGACCCGAACGAGGCGCTGAGGAGCGCTGGCTAAAGGTCTGCGACTGAGATCGAAGACGCGGGGTCACCTGCGTGGTATCGGCATCCGCATAACCACCGCGAGAGCGTCCGGTGGGGACACCACGGTAACCGCGATCGGAATAGCCGCCGTCGCCGTAGCCGGCACGAGGGTCACGCGCCACGCCGCGGGCAGCGGGAAGTGCACGGTCCTCGGGCATCGGCGTACTGCGGAACCGGTCACGCTGTGAGCGAATCTCCTCGCCCGAACCCGTCTCGGTAATATAACCGGCCTGCTGAGGACGCTGTCCATAGCGGGTCGAACGACCGCCCTGAACCATCAGGAAGCGCCCGTTATCGACCGAGGAACGCGAATTGACGTAGCCGGCGGCGTCCTGAAAACGACCGCCCTGCTGCGACGTCTCGCGTTCGTAAGCCATCAGGTCGTCAAAGTAGGCATTGACGACCTCGCGCGGATTGAGGCCCAAAAAGCGAGCATAGCTCGAAATCATGCCCTGCGCATAGCCGCGCGGCGGCATCGAAGCAAAGTTACCGGTCTCGAAAAACTCGATGATCTGCGGCCTGATTTTGATGGTGTTGGCGACCTGCTGAATGGAAAGGCCCATTCGGCGACGCTGCTCGAGCAGCATGTCACCAAAGCGTGCAGCCATCAGAATCCTCCAAACTCACGATCTTCACGTGCCATCTCGGCGTCGACAGATTCCAGCGCGGCAAGCCCCTCCTCGTCCAAAAGGACCTCGCGCGGCTTGGAACCGTCGGGCGGGCCGACGACACCCTTTTCTTCCAGCATGTCCATAATACGCCCGGCACGCGCATAGCCAACCTTCAGACGACGTTGCAGGCCAGATGTGGAGCCAAGCTGCGATTCCACCACAATATGGGCGGCTTCCCAAATGAGCGGATCATCGTCTTGCGGCTCGGCGACTCCGGTGCGGACAATGCCGCCGCCACCCGCCATGGACATGGAAGCGGGCGCCACGGCAGACAGAATCTCCTCGTGGTAGTCGGGCTCGCTCTGCGACTTGACAAACTCGACAATCTCGTTGATTTCGTCATCCGAGACAAAGCAGCCCTGGATACGGCGAGGCTTGCCCCAGTCGACCTTGGAGAACAGCATGTCGCCCAAACCGGTGAGCTTTTCGGCACCCATCTGGTCGATGATGACGCGGGAGTCGATGCCCGTGGCGACGTTGAAGGCGATGCGGTTGGTGATGTTGGCCTTGATGAGGCCTGTCACCACGTTGGAGCTGGGGCGCTGAGTCGCCACGATAAGGTGGATACCGGCGGCACGGCCCAGCTGGGCGATACGCACAATCGACGCCTCGACGTCCTTGCCGGCAACCATCATCAGGTCCGAAAGCTCATCGATGATGATGACCAGGTAGGGCATCTTTTGCGGTGGGTTATCGTAATGCTCAAACTCGCCGGTTGCCTGCTTTTCGTTGTAGGTCGAGATCTTACGCACGTTGAGCCGCTCGAAGACCTTCAGGCGACGCTCCATCTCGGACACCGCCCACTGCAGAGCGCTCGCGGCCTGCTTAGGCTCAGTCACTACGGGAACGTAGAGATGCGGCAGACCGTTATAGCCTGCGAGCTCGACGCGCTTGGGGTCGACCATGATCAAGCGAACGTCCTCGGGAAGGGCGCGCATGAGCAAGGTCGTGATGATGGAATTGATCATCACCGACTTACCAGAACCGGTCGTACCGGCAATAAGCAGGTGGGGCATCTTGGCGAGGTCAGCGACAACCGGCGTGCCCTCGGCATCGCGGCCGATGGCGAGCTCGAGCGGACCGCCCTTAACATAGGGCAGCACGTCGCCCAGATTGACGTTTTGGCGCTTGCGATTGGGAATCTCGATGCCCACGAGCGAGGTGCCGGGGATCGGGGCAAAGATACGCACCGACTGGGCAGCGAGCGAAAGCGCGATATCGTCCTCAAGGCTCGAAATCTTACTCACGCGCTCGCCCTCGCCGGGCTGCAGCTTAAAGGTCGTCACCGTGGGGCCGGCGATCCAGCCGACCACGCGGGCACTGCGGCCAAACTCAAGCAACGTGGACTGAAGCGACTCGGCAGTCTGTTCCAGCTCCTTGTCAGAAGACGCGGCGGAAGCCGACTGCGGGTTGGCATGCAGGATTTCGAGTGGCGGAAGCTTAAGGCCATCCTCTTCTTCGCCCTCGTTATCCGCGGAGGCATTGACCGCTCCCACATCGATAGAAGTAGGCGCCTCGGCAGCGCCCGCGACAGCCGTATCGGCAACCTTGGGATGCTTCAAGAAGTCGGGAATCTGAGGTGCAGCCGAAACAGGATTCACGGCAAACGGTGGCTCGGACTCGTCAATCTTATCGGGATCGTCTTCCATCGAAAGCTGGCCGGCTACCTGGTCGCGCTTTGCATGGCGACGCGGCAGCAAAGTTGTCTTTGCGGTCTCAATCGGCGCCTCGTCGTCCTCGTCATCGCCCTCAGTGAGCTCAATCTCGCTATCGGACCAAGACGGGTCGGGCTCACTCGTATTGAGCTTAGGCGCAGCCTTGCCCTTCTTGGCATGGCGGCGCGGCAACAGCGTCGTCTTAGCGCGCTCGGCCTCCACAGCATCGGATACGTCGACAAACGGATCCTCGTCCTCGTCGTCATCGTCCAAAACCGGGTCCACATCGTTGCCCATGACTGTGGTCAAGGCAGCATCGGAGCCCTTTTGACGAAGAATACTCAGGTGCGGACGGGCAACGCCGGGCACCGACAGGGCTTCATCGTCACCCCACGGGCTCGCGTTGACGTCGGCACGACGGCGCTCGGCAAAATCGGCCGCACGGTCGCGAGCAGAGCGCAGCACGCCACCCACCGAAAAGCCGATGATGACAAAACCAACGACGGCCAGACCCAACAGGACCACCATCGCGATAGGCTTACCCAGGGCATTCTGCAGCGCACTCGCAATAAACGCACCGATGTAGCCACCCGAGGCGGACAGATTTTGCGGCGTGAACATAAGGTCACACGAGTCGCTCGTACCCGGCACCATCAGAGAAAGAATGGAGACAACGGCGATAAAGACCACGGCTCCGCCCGCGACCGAGCGCGCGTTGAGCGGCGAGTCCTCACCTAAAAAGAGCGTGGCGGCAAACAGCAAGATGACGATCGGCAGCACGTAGGCGCCCAGACCAAAGCCCAGATGGTAGAAACCGGCAACCACAGCCGTAACGGGTGCGGTCGCCGGCGAAATCACGGCAATGAAGGACGCAATCGCCAAAACGGCGATGACCACGCCGGCGATATCACGGTTGGCCGAAGGCTCGACCAGGGCCTCGAACTCATCGAAGTCCGCCTCGTGGCCCTTGTTGGCACGCAGATGGGAACCGGCACCCTTAGCAGATGCCGGTTGGTTATTGGCCTTATTGCCTTTGGCGTTTTGTGCAGATCCACGCGCCAAACTAAACCTCCATGACGACCGGGATGATCATCGGACGGGTGCGCGTACGGCTCCAGATAAAGTTAGAGAGCGAATCGCGCACGGCCTTACGAATAGCATCGGAACCGCTGCTCGTAAAGCTGAACTTGCCCTTCTCGATCGTCTTCATGATGGACGCGGAGGCATCATCGGAGAACTGGTCGTCGATGGCAAACGAAACGCCGCGGCCCGAGAACTCGATGGCTTCGATCTTCTTATGCTTGAGCGAGACGATGGCAACGGCCGTGACCATGCCGTCGTTTGCGAGCTTCTGGCGATCGCGCAGGACGATGGGGTCAGTGTCGCCGATGCGAAGACCGTCGACGTAGACAATACCGGACTCGACGGGCGTACCGCGCTTGACGATACCGCCACGCATCTCGAGCGTATCGCCGTTGTCGAGGATAAAGATATGGTCGTCCTTGATGCCCATCTTTCGAGCAAGCTGGGCATGGGCGCGCAGGTGAACGGCCTCGCCGTGAACCGGCATAAAGTACGTGGGCTTGGCCATAGCCATCAGGAGCTTGAGCTCCTCCTGGCTGCCGTGACCCGAGACGTGGACGAGGGCGCGGTTCTTGTCCCACACGTCGCAGCCAAGCTTAGCCAGGCTGTTGACGACCTGCTGGACGGCTTTCTCATTGCCAGGAACAGGAGTTGCCGAGAGGATAACGGTATCGCCCTCGTGGATGGAGAGCGTCTTGTGCTCGCCGTTGGCCATGCGGGACAGGGCCGACAGCGGCTCGCCCTGAGAACCGGTGCACATGACGACAATCTTGTCGTCGGGCAGGTTATCAATGTCGAAGGCATCGATGATATCGGCATCGTCGATATTGAGGTAGCCGAGCTCACGCGCCACGCGGGTGTTAGTGAGCATGGAGCGACCGGTCACAACGACCTTACGGCCGCACTTGCGGGCGGCATCGCAGATCTGCTGCAAACGATGGATATGGCTAGAGAACGACGCTACGAACACGCGACCCGGGGCGTTCTTGATGGCGTGCAGCAGGTTAGGGCCGACTTCGGCCTCGGACTTGGTAAAGCCCGGAACCGTGGCGTTGGTGGAGTCGGAAAGCAGCAGGTCGATGCCCTGCTTGGCAAAGCGGCTGATAGCGGCGTAATCGGGCGTGACGCCGTCGATGGGCGTCTGGTCGAGCTTAAAGTCGCCGGTGTGCATAACGGTGCCCTGATTGGTGCGGATGAACACGCCCAGAGCGCCGGGGATAGAGTGCGTCATCGAGAAGAAGTCGAGCGAGATGCCGCCGAGGTTGACATGGCTGCCGCCCTTGACCTCGCGGAACTTAGGTGCGCGGATGCGGAACTCAGAAAGCTTGCCCTCGATAAAGCCAAGCGTCAGCTTGCTCGAGAAGATGGGCACCTTATTGTTGAGGTCCTGCAGCAGATACGGAAGCGAACCGGTGTGGTCCTCGTGGCCGTGGGTGACGACGATACCGCGGAGTTTCTCCTCGTTTTCAAGAACGTAGGTGTAGTCGGGAAGCACCAGGTCAATACCGGGCTGGGAGTCGTCGGGGAACATAAGGCCGGCGTCGACGAGCACCATGTCGTCGCCGCACTCGAAGACCGTCATGTTCTTACCGATGCCGTCAAGGCCGCCGAGCGGAATGATCTTCAAGGGAGATGATTTTTTAGCTGCCATAGGTTAGTGTGGTTTCCTTTCTTCGAAACGGGTCTGGAACAACCGACGGGGCGCTTCTGGCAAACCGACCGCCGGGAACGTACAAACATGCATCACAGAGCCGATGCAGTAACCACAGTATGATACCCATTTGCCCACCAACAGACCACCCATGCATTAAAGCCCCATCTGAACTGGTCTATCCCGCCGGTCTGGGCTCAGCGGGCCCGGCACGGGCTAAGTTTCCTGCTCTACAGTCCTGCGCAAGACGGAAAGCACATTAAGTGCTTTCCTTTGCGTGCGGAACTCGCGATAAACTTTACCCGCAGACCCCACCGGGAATAGCAAAAGGGCTGGTGGGTGCTGCTTGCGATTTTGTCAGATAGTCTATTCAGTTTTCTTATTTTCTGAACTGT